>VBEQ01000003.1 GCA_005881235.1 Chloroflexota bacterium
AGCTACCGGCCCCGGCCCGCAGTGCACGCGCGCTACGAGCGCGCGCGACGCCGCCAACAACATCTATATGAGCTGCTGTTTCCCTCTATCGGCGCGGCGGGATCAGGTTCCAGAACGAAGGATCTTCGAAGCCGAGGCGCCAGACGCTGATCCCCTTCAGGCCGTACTCGTACATCAGCGGCAGCTTGCGCCGCAGGGTGTCCGAGCTCTGTATCCAGAGCTCGTGGTGCACCCCGTAGACGTCGTAGCCGAAGTGCATCTCCTCCTCGACGGCATCGAGGGCGGGCGTCGCGCCATAACGCTGCGCGAGGATCATTGCATCGTCGTACGAGCTCGAGGTCAAGCGTCCGACGCCCGTCCAATCGTGATAGTAGGTTGGGAGGCCGAGCGTCGCCTTCTCGGGGGGCACGCCCTGCAGCGAGAACTCCAGCGCCTGACGTATCCAGGGCGTCCCCGAGACGGCTCCCGGCGGCGTCACGCCATTGTGCTCGTCATAGGTCATGAAGGAGAGGAAATCGGCGGCCTTCGCAAGCGCGGCGAAGTCATAGGCTCCGGACCACTGCCGGAAATAGTCGAGCAGCGTCCCGCTCGCGCTGGCATCGCCTGGCAGTCTCGGAATGACCGCAATCGACAAGTTCAGACCGGCCGCGTGAAAGGCAGTGGCGCAGTCCTGCGTCAGCGCGGTCAGGAGGTCGCGGTCGGTCCACCGGATCTGCTCGAAGTCCAGCTGAAACCCGGCGTAGCCGTAGGTCTTCGCTTCATTGACGAGGTTGGCGGCAAGGGCAGCGCGCCGGGCAGGATCCGCCAGGATCGCGTGGGCAACGTCGGGATCGACGTCCTTGTTGACGACAAGCGGAATAATCGCGACGCCGCCGGCATGCGCCGCGTCGATCACGTCGCGTCGAGCGTACCCGGTGATGCTGCCGTCGGCGTTCGCGTCATACCAACCGGGGCTCAGCACGTCGATCTGGGGTAAGTGGGCGAGGAGGGAGGCGCGGCCCTCATCGGTATTGACGTAGTACATCTGGACCATGCGGCCCGGCAGGACTCGGGTCAGCGTCGAAGGGACGGTGAGCTCGGCACTCTGGCCCTGACGGCTCCACGTCCCATCGGCGGCCTGGATCCCCGGGTCGACCGTGACGGCGGCGTGGTCCGATAACGCAAAGCCGGTCGAGACCAGCTCGACGGTGCGGGCATTGCGCCAGGTGAACGTCGGATTTCCCGTCATCCGCAGGTGGGTCTGCGCCTGGGCGCGATCCGCCACCGCCCGCGAAAATTGGACGGTCGCCGCGAAGCTGGCTGGGCCGTCAACCTGCAGGTGATAGAGGCGCATCGACACCTCCGCGCTGAGCGGCGGGACAACCTGGAAGGCTGCGCGGACGTGCATCGCCCCGGCGGTCAGCTGGACGGTGTGCTTACTGCCCATGGGGAGCGGACCGGGAAGCGCGACGCGAAGGATCGTCGCCACGGGTGCGGCGGCGAGCGCGACCGGGCGGCCGTCCATGGAGAGCTGCCAGTCGCCCGGGCGCAATGCGCGGCTCACCCGGACGACCAGCTCGGGCCTGGGCGAGACCTGGGGCAATGGGGCGGACAGGATGGAGGCGCCGTCGAGATCCATGGCATCGACGTTGACCACCGGCACCGGGTTCAGCTCGGTGGCCGCCAGACCCCCCAACAGCAACATGCCGGTGGTGACGGCGCCGGCGCCCAGGAAGACCGGAAGGCGCATGCCGGTCGCGAGTATCGTCGCGCGCCATCAGGACCGCAAACGATCGTCATGGCAGCAACTGAGGCTCAGCCGTTAGTGCTTTACGGCGTCCCTGCACTATCAGATTTGCTTCGTTTGTCGCCCGGGAATCAGGGGTAGGCTGATGGCGTGGACAACATGCTCGATATCCTTCGCCGCCAGGCGGGCCGCTTTCAGTGCCCCAAATGCGGGCAAAGCCTGGCCGACTGCCAGCTCGAGATGGTGGCGCATCACGATGACCAGTCCCTGGTCAAGGTGACCTGCGTGCATTGCCAGGACGTCCGCGTGATCGCGGTCGCGATCGCCACCGAGGCCGAGACCGCGCCGGTGGTCGACGACGTTCGGGACCAGCCTGTCGATGAGCTCGGGGCGCCGATCACGCCCGACGACGTGCTCGATGCGCGGCTGGCGCTCGCCGCCTTCGAAGGCGACTTCGCCAGCCTGCTGCGCTGACCCCTGTCACCAGGTCGTAACAATCCGCTCGGCCAACCTCCCAGGGCTGTGTCAAAGCAGACACCGCCGCCGCTGGACTTAACCCAGCCTCGACTTTAAGATTGGGCCCGTGAAGCGGGGGTGGCGCCGTGCGCTGGGGGCGAGCGTGCTGGCGCTTGCAGCATGGTCGACTGCCGGGCTTTCGGTTACCGCCGCTGCGGCCGTCCCCACCTTCAGCCAGCGGTCGCACCAGTGGTCGCGCGACGCGCTGGGGAGCGATCCGATCGACACCATCGGCTCAGCCGGTTGCGCCCTGACCGCGGTCACGATGGTGACGGCGGCCTACGGCTACTCGACCAACCCGCAACAGCTGAACCGCTGGCTCACCGAGCACGGCGGCTACATCGAGAACGATTTGTTGCTGTGGCGCCAGGCGGGCGCCGCTACGCAAGGCTCCGTCCGCTGGCAATGGCTCCACGTGCCGGGCATCGTGTCACAGCTCAAGACTGGCGACCAGGACATCGAGGACCTTCCCCCGCAGTCACTGGTTGAAGCACAGCTCGACGCGGGCCGGCTCGTCGTGGCTGAGGTGCGACTCTATGGCGGGATGCACTTCGTCGTGATCACCGGGCACAGCGGCCACATCCTTAATATCAACGACCCCTGGTATGGCGACCGCACAACGCTGCAGGCGCGCTACGGCAACTACCAGCAGGCGGTGCATTCGGCGCAGATCTACTACCGCGGCTAGGACACCGGCTCAGGCGGCGGTAGCCAGCTCATCGTCGTAACCGGCGGCACCCCACTGCCGAGTCCGCTGGGCGAGGGCGGCGCAGAGGTTCTCGAAGGTATCCTCCCGGAAGAGCGCCCGATCCAGCTTCAGCACCTGGGTGCCCGCGGCGATCTCCAGATGGCCGCCCTTGCGGGTGATGACCTGGTTCATCCCCTGCACCCGGTTCCATGGAATCAGGCGGGGTTCGCGATTGAGCCAGCCGTGGCCGACCGGCCGGAGCGCGACCCCTTCGCCAGTGACGATCACTTCCGTCCACTCGATGAAAAAGCTGTGGAAGAGCAAACCGAGGCTGAAGGCCATGCCACAGCCCATCGCAATCGCGAGGGCGGCGAAGGATCCACTGTGGGTCTCCGAAATCTCGACGACGGCCAGCACAAAGCCCAGGGCACACGCCGCGATCGGCACGCCGGGCCAGAGGATCACGAGGCGGTTCAGCGGGCTATCTGGCCGAAAGCTCATGCGTGCTCATACCGTATCGGCGCAGATCGAAGCCAACATTTCGGCAATCGATTCGCCGCAAAGATGTTTCCGGTGCGTCACGCGTCGCCCCGCGCTTTCGCGCGTATTAGACGTCCAGTTCTTTGACGTCGAGATCGCGTAATTCGGGCGGCGCAGAGAGCCCGTTATCGACCAGGATGCGCAGCAACCGCAGCACGTAGCGGGCGCCGTTCAGGTTGACCCCGTGCTGGCGGGTCAGCGTCTGGATCGCCTGCAGCTTGCGGATGTCTCGCTGCGAGAACCGTCGCCGGTTGGTCGATGTCCGCTTGGGAACGACGAGGCCGAGGTGCTCGTACATCATCAGCGTCCGCGGATGCGTCTGCAGAATCTCCGACGCGACGCTGATGGTATAGATCGGCTTATCGAGCGAGAGGCTCGTATCGCTGGGTGCGCGGCGGGTTACTCCTTTAGCCAATCCTCGATTCCTTCTGAGAGGCTGGTCGGCGTCGTGCGCGCTTTGATGAGGTACTCGTGCGCTCCCAGCCGCAGCCCTCGCGCGACCAGGTCTTCTTCATCGTAATTAGAGAGGATGATAACCGGAATCTCGCGCGTCTTATCCTGCGCTCGCAATTTCCTCAAAACCTCGAGTCCGTCCATTTTGGGCAGACGGATATCGAGAAAGATGATGTCCGGCTTCAGATCGCTCGCCTTCTTGAGGCCTTCCTCGCCGTCGAGCGCGGTGTTGACGCGGTAGCCATCGAGCTCGAGCTTGAGACGGTACATCTCGAGGACAGACGGATCGTCTTCCACGAGGAGAACATCGACCAGGTCCTCATCGGCCTGGGCCGCCTGACTGGCAGGGCTCGCGCCGGCGCTGCGGCGCGTCTTACTTTCCATAACACTCCCCTTGGCGCGAAGCAGTATAGACGAACTTCGCGCATCTCGCGACGTTTACGGGAAGCAATACGTCGGACTCCTTACAGGGCATACGCTTACGTCTCAAACGCTCGGACGGTACGTCCCGCGCCCCTCGCGTGGAGCGATGCCCCGACGGGCCGACAATCCCCGGAAAAGTTAAGGCCCTCCGAAGGGAGGGCCCGAAGAGGGGGGCAAAAGAACTAACTCGGATTATAGGCAGGGGCTGATGCCTTGTCAACACCGAGACAGTAAGGAAGTATCCTGCCGCCACTGTCGATAACGTGCTACCGCGTTGCAAAACGCGGCGCAAAAATTCTAAACGTCCAGCTGCGAAACGTCGATGTCGCGCAGCTCGACGGGCGAGGGAAGCTGATGCTCCTGTAGCAGCTTGAGCAGCTTCAGGATGTAGCGAACACCGGCCAGGTTGACCGAGTGATGCCGGGTCAGCTTCTGGATGGTTTGCAGTTTCATGACGTCGCGCTGCGAGAACCGTCGGCGGTTAGTCGAGGTGCGCTTGGGGACGACGAGGCCCAGGTGCTCGTACATCATGAGCGTGCGCGGATGCGTTTCGAGGATCTCGGAGGCTACGCTGATGGTGTAGATCGGTTTGTCGAGGGAGATATTCGTGTCGCGCCGAGTATCACGCTTGACGACGGTTGCCATAGGAGCCTCCATCATGTGTCTGCCTCCGGGTCTTGAATACGGCGAGCGCCGCGTGATATCTGCGACCGGCGGAAATCCTCCCGAGTATAGGGACCCGACCGCCCCAGCTCAACACACGTTTCGTAAATAGATGTGAACTCACTTGAAGGCCCAGCTCCACGCTCACGTTGTAGACGGAATCATGGTGCCCCACTATAATATTTTGTAACAGGCGCCGTATCGCGCTGAAAAAGCGGAGGTGCAGCATGGGCGAGTTGCGCGACAAGGTCGAAGGCGAGGTCAAGGATACCGGCGGCAAGCTGAGCGGCGACAAGAAGATGGAATGGGAAGGCAAGGGCCAGAAGGCGAAGGGCAAGGTCGAGGAGGTCGGTCGCGAGATGACCCAGGGCGATCCGACGACCCCAGAGCCGCCCGGCGACAAGGACCTGTAGGCGAACTCGACGGGCCGGTCCGGTTCGGGCCGGCCCTTTTCTATCGAGGGGCGGCGGGAGGCATGCCGGGTGGCGAGGACTCGGCGGTGGCCGCCTCCGCCGGGCCGTCGGCCGCGGCCGGACGCCGGCCGGCGTGATAGCGGGTGACACCTTCAGACGATGGCGGCGATCCAGCATTGCGCACCCGGATGTGGCTCAAGGTCGATTCGCGCAGGATCAGGAAGAGCAGCAGCGCAATCGAGCCGAGGAGGAAATTCGTTCCGAGCCAGCTGTAATTGATGAAGAAGCCGAACACGAAGCCAATCAACGCCATCAGGAAGGCCGCGATCGTCCCCAGGTGGGTAAACGTGTCCTGGAGGTGATGCCGGGGGAAGATCTGGCGAAGCCGCTGCTCGAGACCGTCGCCAGCGCTCGGTTGGCGGGCTGGCGCGGACGACGATGGAGCGGAAGCCGAGCCGGCGACCGGGTCGGCCTGCGACTTGCCGCAAAACCGGCAGAACCGGGCGCCCGCCTCGATGGCCTTGCCGCAGGAGCGGCAGAATACGGTGCCCGCTTTCGCCACCGGTTCCGAACTCGACAAGGCGGCCCCATTATACGGGCGTCGGATCGCGATCCGCGTGAGCCGCCTGGCGCCGTAACCAAACCGCGCCGCCGCCCGTTGGACAGCCAGCAGGGGGAAATTTCAGGCGCCACTTAACTCGAAGGTGGGCCCTTAGGTTATAATGACGAAGTCAATTTTTTCGGAAACAGGACAGTACGATTTAAGGGGCCTGATTTGATAAGTATCCGGCATGCGACTCACCCAGCGACCGCCAGTGGCCTCTCATCCCTCGCGGCCCGGCGACGCCAGATCCGGCGGCAGCGCCGGTCGGCGCTCCGAACCCTTGCCAGCGGCGCGGGGTGGGGAGCGGTTATCCTTGTCTCTCTTTGGCTCCTGTTTTCCGGGATTTTCGGGTTTCTGAGCGCCTAGCCGCCCGCCGGCGAAGCCAGCGTCATCTCGCTCGCTGGCGCAAGCGGAGCCGCCACGATTTTCGGCGCGTGGTCATTCTCGGCCTCATCGTCGTCTTCCTCCTGCCGCTCATGGGCATCCCGGCGATCACGGCGCAGGCGGTCGGTCCCCTCCCGGCGGTCAGCGGGCTGGCCTCGAACAAGATGGATCAGGACACCCTCATCTACGACCGCCACGGCACCCTGCTCGCCGATATCGGCAAGGCGGGTGACCATCGCATCGTGGTGCCGCTCAACTACATCTCGCCCTGGGTGGTCAAGGCCACCCTGGCAACCGAGGATCGCACGTTCTATTCCAACAGCGGAATCGACATCGGCGGCATCGTCCGCGCGGCGGTCGCGAACTACCAGCATCACAAGGTCAAGCAAGGTGGTAGCACGATCAGCCAGCAGCTGGTGAAGCAGGTCTACATCGGCACGAATGCTCCCGCCGATATCCAGCGCAAGCTGAAGGAAGCGATCCTCGCCATCGAGCTCAACCGTGAGTACAGCAAGAACCAGATCCTCGAGATGTACCTCAACACGATCTTCTACGGAAGTCAGACCTATGGGATCGAGGCCGCTGCCCGCAGCTACTTCCAGACCAACGCCCACGATCTCAGCCTGGCGCAGGCCGCGATGCTCGCCGGCTTACCGCAGGCGCCGACGCAGTACAACCCGGTCGTGAACTTTCAGTCGGCCAAGCAACGACAGTCGCAGGTGCTCGCCGCCATGGTCGGTGAGAAGTACATCACCGCCGCGCAGGCTGAAGCGGCCTACGCCGTCAAGCTCCAGGTCTCGCCTCCCATTACGAAGTTCGAGGCACCCTACTTCGTCGACTACGTCCTGAAGACGCTCGCCAAGCCCCCCTACAACATCAACAACTCCGACAACAACCGCAAGGGGTATCGCGTCTATACGAGCCTCGATCTGAACCTCCAGCACATGGCAGAGCAGGTGGTGCGCGAGCAGATCGCGCAGAAGGGGAATTACTACAACTTCCACGATGCCGCCCTCGTCAGCATGGACCCCAAGACAGGCGAGGTCCTGGCAATGGTCGGCGGGGATGACTACACGCGGCCTGGCGGACAGTTCAACCTTGCCTACGACGTGCCGCGTCCTCCGGGATCCAGCTTCAAGATCTTCACCTACACTGCCGCGATCGAGAGTCGCAAGGTGAACATGGTGAGCCCGGTCCTGGACGCCCCCATGGTGTTCCCCATCGGTGGCGATGGTCCGGGGTTCGTGAGCGGCTTCGCCAAGTACGTTCCGCTTAACTACGACCGCCGCTTCCACGGCACCCTCCCCCTGAAGATGGTGAT
>VBEQ01000004.1 GCA_005881235.1 Chloroflexota bacterium
TGAGGGTCGCGTCCATCTCGTCGAGCGGCGCCGGCGGGTCATTGGGATAGGAGACCAGCGCGGCAACATTGAAACCGCGGAGCAACACTTTACGACCGGAGCCGTCGACGATCTGCCCGTTGCTGGTGCGCAGCCAGCTCATCGACGCCTCGCCGTAGTGCGGCGGCGGGACCGAAGCCGCCAGGCTGCCGGCTGGCAAATACGCGACGACCGTCAGGACGACCACGATGAGCAAGAGCACAAGGCCGGCGCGCCGCAAGCGGGGAAAGCGACGCCGCCGTGTGCGAGGCGCTTGCCGTTCGCGCCGGCGGCTTAGCGGTGCGCGGCGCTTGACCGTTGGCCCAGGGCGGCTCCGGCGGCCGCCACCACCTCCTCGATGGTGTCGCACACCTGCGCCCCCGCCCGCTTCAACGCCTGCAGCTTCGACGCCGCGGTGCCGGTGTTGCCGGAGATGATCGCGCCGGCGTGGCCCATCCGCTTTCCGGGCGGAGCCGTGCGTCCGCTGATGAAGCCGATCACCGGCTTGCCGAAGCTCCGGCCGATCACCTGCTCGGCCGCCGCTTCCTCGTCGCTGCCGCCGATCTCGCCGATCATCACCACCGCTTCGGTGGCCGGATCCTCCTTGAAGAGCCGCAGGACATCGCTGAAGGAGAGGCCGAGGATCGGATCGCCGCCGATCCCCACCGACGTGGTCTGGCCGACGCCAGCCTGACTCAATCCCTGGATGACCTCGTAGGTGAGCGTGCCGCTGCGCGAGACGATGCCGACGGATCCAGGGGTGGAGATGTGGTTGGGGATGATGCCGACCTTCGCTTCGCCCGCCGTCGTCAGCCCGGGACAGTTCGGGCCGATCAGCTTGGCCGCCGCATCGACGACGAAAGCACGCGCGCGCACCATGTCGTAGAGCGGGATGCCCTCCGTGATGCAGACGATCAGCCCGATCCCGGCGGCGGCGGCTTCCATGATGGCGTCGGCCGCGAAGGGCGCCGGCACGAAGATGCCGCTGACGTCGGCGCCAGTCTCGCGCCTCGCGTCGGCGACGGTGTCGAAGACCGGGATGCCGAGGTGAGTCGTGCCGCCCTTCCCCGGGCTCACACCGGCGACGACGTTGGTCCCGTAGGCCTTCATCTGCTCGGTGTGAAAGCTGCCTTCGCGCCCGGTCAGACCCTGTACCAGAACGCGGCTTTCGCCCGTCAGGAGGATGCTCATCGGGCGGGGTCGCTCGAGAGCTCGACGATTCGTCTGGCGGCCGCCGTCGCGGTCGCCTCGGGCGTGATGCCCGCCTCCTGGAGCAGCCGCCGGCCCTCCTCCTCGCGCGTGCCGGTCATCCGCACCACCAACGGCAGGGTGAGGTGCAGATCGCGCGTGGCATCGATGATGCCGTGGGCCACCTCGTCGCCACGAGTGATGCCGCCGAAGATGTTGATCAGGATGCCCTTGACCTGAGGATCGCTCGCCAGCAGTTCCAGCGCGCTGTGCACCACCTCGGCCTTCGCGCCACCACCGATATCGAGGAAGTTGGCGGCATGGCCGCCTTCACGTTGCACCAGGTCGAGCGTGTTCATCACCAGCCCGGCGCCGTTTCCGATGACACCGATCGACCCGTCGAGGCGGACATAGGTGAGCCTGCGACGCTTGGCCTCGGCTTCCAATGGATCCTCTTCAGAGTCATCGGCCCCATGCAAGTCTTTGTGGCGGAACATCGCGTTCTCGTCGATCTCGAGCTTCCCGTCGGCGGCGACCAGGCCGCCGTCGCGCGTGAGCGCCAGCGGGTTGATCTCGATCGTGAGCGCGTCGTAGGTGCGAGCGAGCGCGTAGAGCTTCACCACCAGCGGTGTCAGCTGCGCCTGCAGCGGACCGAGCCCCGCTCGGAAGATGAGGTCGCGCACCTCGAACGCCAGGGGCCCGCGCCACGGGTCGGGATGGAGCTTGGCGATCGCTTCCGGATGGGTCTCCGCCACCTCCTCGATCTCCATGCCACCCTGGGCGCTGAGAATCAGCACGGGCTTGCGCGCATCGCGGTCGAGGGTGAGCCCAAGGTAGAGCTCGCGCGTGATCTCCTGCGCGGTCTCGCAGAGGACCTCCTTGACGACGTAGCCCTTGATCGTCATCCCCAGGATCTCGCCGGCGACGCGCTTGGCATCGGCCGCCGTTTTGGCGAGCTTGATGCCTCCGGCCTTGCCGCGGCCTCCGACTGGGACCTGCGCCTTGACGGCGATCGGGCCCAAGGCCCCGGCGGCAAGTGCCGCCTCGTCCGGCGTGCGCGCCAGCCGGCCATCGGGCACAGGAACACCGGCCGCCCGAAAGCGCTCCTTCACCTGGTACTCGAGAAACTTCATAAAGGGATATTTCCGTGGCGGCGATGCGGCCGCTCGACCTGTTTCTCCTTGAGCAGGTGTAGCGAGCGGATCAGGGTCGGCCGCGTGTCCTGGGGCTCGATGACGTCGTCCAGGAAGCCGCGCTCCGCCGCGACGTAGGGGTTGGCGAACTTTTCCTTGTAATCATCGACCAGCTGCTCGGCTTTCTTCGCGGGGTCCTTGGCGGCGGCGATCTCGCGCTTGAAGATGATGTTCACGGCGGCCTGGGGTCCCATCACGGCGATCTCCGCCGCCGGCCAGGCGTAGTTGAAGTCGCCGCCGATGTGCTTCGACGACATGACGTCGTAGGCGCCACCGTAGGCCTTGCGCGTGATGACGGTGAGCTTCGGCACGGTCGCTTCGGCATAGGCGTAGAGCAGCTTGGCGCCGTGCCGGATGATCCCGTTGTACTCCTGGGCCGTGCCGGGAAGGAAGCCGGGCACGTCGACGAAGGTGATGAGCGGGATGTTGAAGGCGTCGCAGAAGCGGACGAAGCGCGCGCCCTTGACGGAGGCGTTGATGTCGAGCGCCCCCGCGAGGATGCGGGGCTGGTTGCCGACGATCCCGACAACCTCGCCATCCAGCCGGGCAAAGCCGACGACGAGGTTCTGGGCAAAGTGCTCCTGGACCTCCATGAAGCTCCCCTCGTCGACCACCGCCCCGATCGCCGCCTTCATGTCGTAGGGCTGGTTCGGGTTTTCCGGGATGAGCGACTGCAGCATCCGGTCGCGACGTTGCGGGTCGTCAGCCGGCGTGATCGCGGGTGGTCGCTCCCGGTTGCTCCCCGGCAAATAAGACAGGAGCCGCCGCACGCTGCTGAACGCCTCGGCCTCCGATTCGTCGAGAAAGTGCGCCACGCCGCTGCGGATGTTGTGGACCTCGGCGCCGCCGAGCTCCTCGAAGCCCACCTGCTCACCGGTCGTCACCCGGACCACCTCCGGCCCCGTGATGAACATGTAGCCGAGGTGCTCGACCATGAAGACGAAGTCCGTGATCGCCGGCGAGTAGACGGCGCCGCCAGTGCAGGGCCCGGCGATCACCGAGATCTGCGGCACCACACCGGAGGACTGGACATTCCGAAGGAAGATGTCGGCATACCCGGCCAGGCTGACGACGCCCTCCTGGATGCGGGCGCCGCCGGAGTCGTTGATGCCCACACAGGGGCGGCCGGCGCGCACCGCGAGGTCCATGACCTTGCAGACCTTCTCGGCGAACACCTCGCCCAACGAGCCGCCGAAGACGCTCGCGTCGTGGGAGAAGAGGAAGACCTCGCGGCCGTCGACCGTACCGTAGCCGGTCACGACGCCGTCGCCGGCGATCTTCTTGTCCCCCATCCCGAACGCCTCAGTGCGGTGGACGGCAAAGGCGTCGAGCTCGGTGAACGTTCCCGGGTCGACGAGCAGCTCGATCCGCTCGCGCGCGGTCAGCTTTCCCTTCGGGTGCTGCTTCTCATCCGGGTCACCCCCACGGTGCATGGCGTCGTACTTGCGCTTGCGCAGGACGTTGATCTGACGTTCCGAAGGTGAGGGTGTGGCGTCCTTGGGGCGGGTTGCCATGGTCTAGCTGCGCGACCCCGGCCGGTACTCACCGAACACGTCGCGCAACACGCCGCACACCTCCCCTATGGTGGCATAGGCCCGCAAGGCCTCCCGCATCGGCGGCAGCAAATTGTCGGTGCCTTCGGCCGCACGTCGCACCTCTTGAAGAGCCGCTTCGACCCGGCCGGCATCGCGCTCGGCCCGCAGGCGCGTGAGGGCTTCGATCTGCTCGCGTTCGTGGTGCGGGCTGATCTTGACGATCTCCACGACTTCGTCGTCGCCCTGGAAGCGGTTGACCCCGACGACGACGCGGCGGCCGGTTTCGACGGCCTGTTGGAAGCGATAGGCGCTTTCCTGAATGGCATCCTGCGTGAAGCTGGTCTCGATCGCCGCGATGGCGCCGCCGCGGCGGTCGACCTCGGCCATCAGCGCGCTCGCCCCAGCATCCAACTCGGAGGTGAGCGCTTCGATCAGGTAGCTGCCACCCATCGGGTCTGCGACGCTGGCGACGTTGGTCTCGTTGGCGATGATCTGCTGCGTTCGCACGGAGAGCGTCGCCGCCATCTCCGACGGGAGCCCAAGCGCCTCGTCGAAGGAGTTGGCGTGCAGGCTCTGCGTCCCGCCCAGCACCGCGCTCATCGCCTGCAAGGCGACCCGCACGATGTTGTTGTGCGGCTGCTGCGCGGTCAGCGTGCTACCACCCGTCTGGGAGTGGAACCGGAGCGTCTGCGCCCGCGGGTCGTTGACCCCGTAGCGCTCCTTGATCAGGCGCGCCCACAATCGGCGGGCGGCACGGAACTTCGCCACCTCTTCGAAGAAGTCCGAGAAGACGGCGAAGAAGAAGGAGAGGCGCGGCGCGAAGTCCGCGACCGCCAGCCCCGCCGCCCGGGCGGCGTCGACGTAGGCGACGGCATGCGCCATGGTGAATCCCAGCTCCTGCACCGCCGTCGCGCCGGCCTCCCGCAGGTGGTAGCCCGAGATCGAGATCGTGTTCCAGTTCGGTAGCCGGTCCTTGCAATAGGCGAAGAGGTCGGTCGCGAGCCGCATCGAGGGGCGGGGCGGAAAGACGTAGGTGCCACGCGCCGCGTACTCCTTGAGGATGTCGTTCTGCACCGTGCCGTTCAGCCGGCTGCCCGCTACCCCCTGCTGCTCGGCGACCAGCTCATAGAGAAGGAGCAGGATCGCGGCCGGGGCGTTGATCGTCATCGAAGTACTGACCTGGTCCAGGGGAATTCCGGCGAGTAGCAGCTCCATATCCTTGAGCGAGGAGATCGACACGCCGACCTTGCCGACCTCGCCCCTCGCGATGGGCGCATCGGCGTCGTGCCCGATCTGGGTCGGCAGGTCGAAAGCGACCGAGAGCCCGGTCTGACCTTGCTGCAGCAGGTAGCGGAAGCGGCGGTTGGTCTCGGCCGCGCTGCCGAACCCGGCATACTGCCGGATCGTCCAGGGGCGCCGGCGATACATCTCGGGGTAGATGCCGCGGGTGAAGGGGTACTCGCCGGGTGGTGGCGCCTCTGGCCCGGCATCGGCTGCCCGGTAGACCGGCTTCAGCGGCAAGCCGCTGTCGGTCGCCGGCTCCGACGGTTGATCGGCGGCGGGCTTAGGCGCCGGACTGGCCATCCGCTTCCACGAACTCGGTGAGCACGCCGCAAACGCTCTTGGGGTGGACAAAGCCGATCCGGGTCCCGTGGGCGCCCGGCCGAGCCACCTCGTCGAGCAGCTGCGCGCCGGCGGCGCCCGCTTGCTCGAGCGAACCCCGGACGTCATCGGTGGCGTAGGCAACGTGGTGCACGGCTTCGCCGCGATCCTGGAGGAACTTTTCCACACGGGAGTCCGGATTGATCGGCATGATCAACTCGATCCGGCTCTCCCCGATCGGGATCATCGCGATCTCGATACCTTCACGCTCGAGGCGCTCCCGTCCCGTCGAGCGCAACCCCAGCCGCCGCTCGTAGATCCGAATCGCCTCGTCGAGATCGCGGACGGCGATCCCGACATGGTCGATCCGGCTCAGCATGGCGTTGATTCTAAGCCGCCTCATTTCCCCTACGGCTTGACAAGGTATGGACCCTTTGTAGTAGGGTTTACCACGGCTAGTTACGTAACGGTCCGACTCCCTCTCTGTACTCGGCGTCCTCTACGGCCAGCGGTAGACGGCGCATCTGATCCAACTGAGGGAAGGAGGTTGGACCGTGAATCGCACCGTTGGGGCAACCTTGCGTCTGACGGTCGGGGGAGGAGCGATCTTCGCATTCGGCTTCGGCGCACTCGCGTCGGTGCCGCAACCCCCGATCACGGCGGCAACCGCCGCCGCCGCCGTCCCGGCCTCCAGTCCGATCGAACATATGGACGAGCCCATCCCGCACCAGGCGCGCGTCGCCGTCATGATCTACGTCCTTGCGACGCCGGAGCCAGTCCCGGCCGTCGCCGCTGCGCCGCCACCGGTCCGGCGACCCATGGCACGGACGGCGGCCCGGGTTCCGTCATCGGCGCCGGCTTCCGCGTCGGGCGGTGGCAACGGCTTCAGCTATGGCTACTGCACCTGGTGGGTCGCCCATAAGCGCTACATCCCGTGGCGGGGAAACGCCGCGCAATGGTGGTGGAACGCTCGCCCCTTCGGCTTCGCGGAGGGAGCCACACCGCGAGCGGGCGCTGTGATGGTGATGGGCATCAGCAGCACGTCGCCGCAGGGCCACGTCGCCTATGTCGAGTCGGTCAATCCGGACGGCTCCTTCGTGGTCTCGGAGATGAACTGGTGGGGCGTCCCGGGTGGCGGCTGGAACCGGGTCGACTACCGGACGGTGACCTCGATGCGCGGCATCCTGGGCTTTATCTACTAAGCCTTCAGCGGCGGAAGGCTGGCGACGATCTTTTCGATCTCGAGATCCTGGGCCAGCAAGTGGTCCTGGATTTGCAGGGCGGTGTGGAGCACCGCGTCGGCATCTTCGTAGGTAGCTTCGGCCCGCTTGTCGCTGGCGGCCGCGAGCACGTTCTGGCCGACGATGATGATGCTCAGCAGCACCAGCTGCAGGAACGTCTGGCTGATCCAGGACACGATGAGGACCGGGTTACGGGACATGATCGCGGCCGGAAGCGAGACGAGCGCCAGCGCCGCGAACGCGTAGGCGCACCACATCGTGCCCACGCCCTTGGTCACCTTAACCGCCAGCCACGTGTTGAAACGGGCGGCCGGGTTCCCCCTGGGCATGACGTCGGCGACTTTGACGGGTCGTTGCTTCTTGCGCTGTTCGATCCGGGGATGCAGGACGGGCGTGTAGATCTTTGACATGCGGATAAGCATCGCAGGTCTATTGGAATAATCGATCGATGCGGACGCGGGTGAGACGCCAGAAGGTGTCTGGCTCGAAGATAGGTTCGGTCGTCTTGAGGGGAAGCTGGACGCGTTGCTCTCCAAGCTGCAGCGTCAACGTTCCAACCCTTGACCCCGAGGGCAATGGAGCTTTGACCATCTTCACATCCGTGCGCTGGCGGACAACCATGCCGTCGTACGCGACCCAATTCACATCCTGGTCGGAAAACACGGTCGCGGTCTCGCCCCAAGGAGCCGCGTATTCGGCGATCAGCTGGTTGGTCGAAAGAATCGAACGAAAATGAAGAGCGGAACCAACAGCCTGCACCAGGCTCTTTGTCGATGAAAAGACGTCATCGAGGGTGGGCAATCCCATGATGGCGCCGAATAGTCGTGCCGACTGGCCATCGGCTCGGACGTCGGCGGCAAACACAAAGCAGGCGCCCGCCGCGCCGCTCGACCCCGTCTTGACGCCGACGATACCGTCCTCTCCGACGACGGCATCGACATTGAACACTCTACCGGCGATGGGTAAGGTCGCCTCCGGCTGGGCAACGATCTCCGCAAACACGGGGTCTCGCAGCGCCACCTGGGCGAGCGCGATCAGATCTTCCGGTGAGCCAACGGACTGCGGAGACAGGCCAGTGGCATCCACATAACTCGTGTGGACCAACTGGAGGGCGGCCGCGCGTGCGTTCATCTCGTCCACAAACGCTGCGACCGAGCCGGCGTCCCAGGCCGCGAGAAGCTCGGCGATGTTGTTACCGGACGGGACGAGCAACGCCTGTAAGGCCTGATATTCACTGAGCTTTTCCCCGGCAGCGACGGGAAAGACAGACTGTCCCTGATCCTTCTCCGCCACATACGTCGCGGCATCGGCAGCGCTGACCGGGATCATCGGGCCTTGCTCGGTCGGTCTCAGCGGATGATCGGCCAGGACGACCAGCGCGGTCATGACCTTGGCCGTGCTTGCTAGCGGGAGTGACGTCTGGGGACCATGAGTGCCAATCGTGCCCAGTCCTGCTACCGCGACGGCGCCACTACCGGTCGTCGGCCAAGGCAGCGCCGGCGGGATCGCGCCGATCCGGCTTGTCGCCGGAAGGAAGGTCGTTGCCGCGATTGCTGGCAGCGGCCGCAACAGCTGGAACGCGATGATCCCAATGAGCAGCGCCAGCGCCAGGGCAAGGGCGAGCGTGATCGCGAGATTTCGCCGCTGTTGTCCTTTAAGCCGGACGGCTAGCCCCTTCACCGCAAGCGAATGATCGCAGCATTGGCGGGTTATCCGCTACGCTTCAGCAGGCCGAGCCGTTTGGCCCGGATCTCCGCCCGCCGGAAAAAGAACACGGACGCCGGAACCAGGATCACACCCATCAGCAGCAGGATGCCGATATCGGGTAGCGCGCCCGCCAGCGACAGCCCGTGCAGCAGTGCCTCCCGGACCCCGTCCAGTGTGTAGGTCAGCGGCGAGAGGATCCCGCCCAGGCGTAGGGGCGCGGGCAGGACGCTGATCGGGTAGTAGACGCCGGAGATCAGCAGCAGCACGCCCTGGACGGCGAACGCCATCTGCTCCCCCTTCTCCGGCGACAGGAGCGGCAGGATCGACGTGAAGATGCCGAGTCCCAGCAGTGGGAGCGTCGCGGCCGCAAAGATTGCCAGCGCCGTCAGCCAGTTGGCGTGCGATAAATCGATCCTGAACAGGAGGACCACACCGACGCCGATGATCGCTGTGCGCGCCATCCCATAGAGCAATGAGGCGGCCGAGACGCCCAGCAGGTGGGTCAGTCGCTTGATGGGAGCCATGAAGGTGTACTCGATCGTCCCCTCCCACCGCTCCCATGTGATGGCGAAGGCGATTTCGAAGAACACCAGCGACAGGTAGGTCCAGAGCAGCGCCCCCACCAGCAGGTAGAGCTGCGTCTGGTGCAAATTCGCCTGTCCCTGCTCCAGCCCGAGCGTGGACAGACCCGCCGCCAGGTAGCCGATGCTCAG
>VBEQ01000202.1 GCA_005881235.1 Chloroflexota bacterium
TGAAGTGGCGGGCCCCCTCATCGTAGGCCCGCTGCAACAGCTCGCCGACGCCGTAGGTGGTCGTGATCCGGGGATCGCGTTTCGCCGGCGGCACGAGGGCCAGCCCCGCGGCCTTCGCCATCTCGATCACGGCAGTCGATCCGGTGTCGATCACGCCGTAGCCGGCGTCGACCGGATCGCCCAGCGGGCCGCGCACCCGGAGGGACCGCCGCTCGCCCTCCGTGGCGACGACGAGCGCGTCGACAGTGCCGTCGCCGCCATCGGCAATCGGGACCAGTACCAGGTCCGCGTCGGGCGCGGCGGCGCGAACGCCTTCAGCAATCGCGTCCGCAGCCTCCAGTGCCGATAACGAACCCTTGAAGGCGTTGGGCGCGATGACGATACGCATCGGCTGCGCTTAGCGCCGCTCGCAGCGGCGCATTTCAGTCTCTGGTGTGACTGGAATTAGTAAACGGGTGTGAGCCAGGACTTGTACTTGGCGCTGCGGCCGCGCACGATCTCGAAATACAGTTTCTGCAGCCGCTCGACGACGGGGCCGACGTGGCCATCGCCGATGAGGCGGCGATCGACGTCGACCACGGGCGAAATCTGGGCACCGGTGCCGCAGAGGAAGATCTCGTCGGCAACGTAGAGCTCGGAGCGGTCGATCGAGCGCTCGAGGACTTCCATGCCGAGTTCGGCGCGGAGCAGCTCGATCATGGCCAGCCGGGTGAGGCCCTCGAGAATATTGTCGGACGTCGGCGGCGTGAAGACTTTGCCATCGCGGATGACGAAGATATTCTCGGCACTGCCTTCGCAGACGTGCCCCTCGTGGGTCAGCATGATGGCCTCGTCGAAGCCGTTTTCCTGGGCCTCGGTCTTGGCAAGCGCCGAGTTCACGTAGATGCCCGTGATCTTGGCCCTGGCCGGCGCCGCATTGTCGTCGACTCGCCGCCAGCTCGAGACCATGCAGCGAATGCCGCGCTCGATGTCGACGTAATTGCCGAAGGGCGTCACGTAGATGGCAAAAGAATCTTTGAGATTGTGAAGCCGGACGCCGATCTCTTCGGAGCTCTTGAAGGCGAGCGGCCGGATGTACACGTCCTGCCGGAAGTTATTGCGCCGGATGAGCTCGATCGTCGTGCTGGCCAGCTCATCCAGGGTGATCGGGATCTTGAGTTTGAGGACCTTGACGGAATTCTGCATGCGGCGATAGTGCTCGCGAAGTTTGAGCAAGAACAGTTGCTCGTGCTCCGGGCTCCAGTAGCCGCGGATGCCTTCGAAGACCCCGGTGCCGTAGTGAAGCGCATGCGTCATCAAGCCGAGGCGGGCGTCGCCATACCGCTTGAACTCGCCGTCCAGGTAGACCCAGTACTGTGCCTGCTCTTTCCGCCGGGCCTCGGTGGCGCGAGTGACGCCCTCCGCCTTGATCGCCATCTGGGTCGATTATATGCCCGGCTCCGGGGACCCGGATAGGGCCTTCTGGACGTAGCGTTTTGAGTTCAAAAAATCCTGTGCTAAGCTTGGGGCGCCGGTGGCCCCCTTACGTATGAACCCCCGGGTGGTGCGCTGGTTCACCCCCGGCCTCCATGTCAAGCGATGGCTCGTCCTTTTGACGGTCGGCCTGGTCATCATCAGCCTCGGGATTGGCTACCTTCTGCGTGACTTTTACCAGTACGGGAGCTTCCCCAAGTTTGTCGGCCCACTCACCCTCCAGTTCATCCCCCGCGGTTACCGAGCCGTCCTCTTCGGACTCCTCGGTTTCGGCCTCATCGGCTACGCCCTGTACAAGCTGACCCAGTCCGTCCTCGGCCCCTTCCTCCCTGGCCGGGACCGGGCGCTCTCCGAGATCATTTATAACTATCGCTTTCTGCAGAAGGGGCCTCGGGTGGTCGCGCTCGGTGGCGGGACGGGCCTCTCCACCATGCTTCGCGGGCTGAAGAAGTACACCGGCAACCTGACGGCGATTGTGACGGTGGCGGACGACGGCGGCAGCTCCGGCAAGCTGCGGGCGGAGTACCGCATCCTCCCCCCGGGCGACTTCCGCCAATGCATCACCGCGCTGGCCGACGTCGAGCCGCTGATGACCACCCTCTTTCAGCACCGCTTCAAGGAAGGGAGCCTGAACGGGCATTCCTTCGGGAATCTGTTCATCATGGCGATGGCCGAGATCACCGGAGACTTCGAGCACGCCATTCGAGAGTCCGGGCGGGTTCTCGCCGTCCGCGGACAGATCGTGCCGTCGACCTTGCGGGACGTCACCCTGATCGCCGAGATGGCCGACGGTGAGACGCGAATCGGCGAATCCAGCATCCCGCACGCCAACGGCGACGGAGAGGGTAATGGAGCCGTCGCCACCGCCATCAAGCGGGTCTTCCTCCAGCCCGAGCCCACCATCAACCCCGAAGCTGAAGAAGCGGTCTTGAATGCTGAGATGATCATCGTCGGCCCCGGCAGCCTGTATACGAGTATCTTGCCCAACCTCGTGGTCGACGGCATGGCCGAGGCGCTCAAGGCCTCGCCGGCGATCAAGGTCTTCGTCTGCAACGTGGCCACCCAGCCGGGCGAGACCGATGCCTTCCGGGTCAGCGATCACCTCGAGGCCATCGAACGCCACCTGGGCGCGAATATTTTCGATTTCGTCGTCGTCAACAGCAACAACAACTTCACGTTGCCGCCGTCGGCGCAGGCGGCGGGCATCAGGCGCGTGGTCTACGATCCCGCCACGGTGAGCAAGCGCAGCATCCACGCCGTGCTGGTCGACGTCGTGAACCCGCGGGTCTCGACCCACCACGATCCCGACAAGCTGGCCCGCGCCATCATGAAGAAGATCTGGCGCTCGTAGCCAGCTTCGCTTCGGCACGATCCGACCGCCGCTGTGCCCAGAACCGGGTGAACCAGTCTTCGCCGAAGAAGACGGCCAGCACAAAGATCACGCCACCGATGATGTCGACCACGTAGTGCTCGCCGAGGTAGACGATGCTCAGCCAGACGCACGCGGTGTAGGCGAGTGCCGGCCAGGCCCGGCGACCCCACAGACGTAAGGCGAAGAGCGTACCCAGCAAGGGGTAGGCCGCATGCAGCGAGGGCATGGCGGCGTACTGGTTGGGCGTCAGCCAGTGGTAGACCGTAGCCGGCACCGGGATGCCGGGGATGTCAGTGAAGCTCGGCAGCGTGTGGTCGATGATTTTCACCACGCTGGGAAGGACCTTCCACGGCGGAGCGACCGGCAGAAGCAAGTAAAAGACAAAAGCGGCAAACGACATCGCGATCAGCGCCCGCGAAAATCGCAAGAACGTCCGCCGGTCGACGACCCAGAAGAGGTAGCCCAGTCCAAGCGGAAATGCGAAGTGCAGGAAATAGAACATCGTGGCGGCGATGTCGTACCAGCTTACGTGGCTCTGATGGAAGTGGCCCGGCTGGTAGAAGGCTTGCTGCAGCAGCAGCGTCGGCACCTGCCCGAAGCTGATCAGGCGCTCCAGCGAGGTGACGTCGTGGATTGGCATCCCGAGCTTGCCTCCGAGGCCGCGCAAGTACTCGTACGAGAGAAAGAGAACCAGGAAAGGGATCCAGTCCGCGAGGAAGAGCCTGGCCCGGCCGAGGACCAGCGCCGCGATCAGCATCAGGAGCAGGAACCGCTCGGGAGAGACCGATATGTGGAGGACGAAGACCATGAACAGGGTGACGACGGCCAGGTAGCCGCCGACCAGCGATGGGATGAGCCAGGACCGCCGGCGACCTACCCGTGGGCGCTGCGGTGCGTCAGCCGGCTGCACCGAAAGAGCTTACTCAAGGCCTTCTGGCACCCGGCCCCTTAAAGCCCGCTGAGAAGCCGCCGACAAGATGGGATTTCGCCAAAAGTGCCGTTATATTGGGACTCGAAATGGCAGAAGCCGCCCATGAGCCGACGACCTCGCGCAGTCCGCGGGTGCTGGTCGTCGACGACGAACGGAGCATCGTCGATTTCATCCGTCTCGGCTTGCAATACGAGGGATTCCTGGTGCAGACCGCGCCCGATGGGCAGGCGGCCTTGCGGCTGATCAGTGAGTTCAGGCCACACGTGGTCGTGCTCGACATCATGATGCCGAAGCTGGACGGCCTGGCTGTTGCCGAGGCTATTCGTGGCAACAAGGACACCGGGGTGATCATCCTTTCGGCCAAGGACGAGGTCCAGGATCGGATCAAAGGCCTCGAGGTGGGCGCCGACGATTATCTGGTCAAGCCGTTCGACTTTGGCGAACTGCTGGCCCGCATTCGAGCGGTCATGCGTAGGCGGAATCCGACTGCCGGCCCGCAACTCCAGGTGCAGGACGTCACGATGGATGACGCCACCCGAGAAGTTCGTCGCGATGGCCGCGCCATCGATCTCTCGGCTCGCGAGTTCGACCTGCTGCGCCTGCTGATGATGCATCCGAACCAGGTCCTGCCCCGTGACCGGATTCTCGATCAGGTCTGGGGCTATAACTTCTTCGGCGACGCGAACAACGTCGAAGTCTACATTCGGTACCTGCGGCAGAAACTCGGCGATGAGCAGCACCAGTTGATCCAGACGGTGAGGGGAGTCGGGTACCGGATCAAGACATGAACCGTAGGTCGCGCCGCGGTCGGTGCGGCTAGTCGTGTCGCGCTTCCGCTCGCTGCGATGGCGACTGACGTTCCTGTATTTGGGCCTGCTCGCCGTGCTGCTGCTGGCCGGTGGCGTCGCTCAGTACTTCGCCGCACGCGAGGTGCTATTTCGAACGAACGCTGATGTGCTCGCCAGCGAGTACAACGCCGTTTTCACCGCCTTCCGCAAGGCCAACGCCAGCCGGCCGGCCGCGGCGCTGCGCGCCCTCATCCTCTCCCAGCAGTTCACCAACGAGCTGCGCTCGCGCAATACGTCGGCGGCCGTCTTCGACCTCAACGGCGGCCAAGTCGCGCTGACGCCTGCCAGCCTGGGAACAGAACAAGTCCCCACTCTGACCACCCAGGCGTACATCGACGCCGCCCGCAGTAAGCCACAAGCCTATTACCTGGCGACCGGCAGCGACGGCGCGACGAACTATCTGGTGGTCCTCAACGTGGTCAGGAACGGCACGCGTCCCCTGGCGATCGCCCAGCTCGCGATCCCGACGTCCGAGATCGACCAGACGCTGCGAGCCGACCGCCAGCTCGCCATCGTTGGCTCGCTGCTCGTGCTGCTGGTGGCCGGACTCTTGAGTCCGCTGATCGTCGGCCGGGCCCTCCACCCGCTCCACCAGATGTCGGCGACGGCCGGGGCCCTGGCGGCCGGCGATTACAAACAGCGGGTCACCGTGCCCAAGACTCGTGATGAGATCGGCACCCTGGCGGTCGCGTTCAACCAGATGGCGGCTGGCATCGACCAAGCCTTCGAGGTCCGCCGGCGATCCGAGGAGCAGATGCGCCACTTCGTCGCCGACGCCTCGCACGAGTTGCGCACGCCGTTGACGTCGATCGCCGGCTATATCGACGTTCTTGGCCGGCGCGACGTGGTGGACGGCGAGACCCTGCAGGCCTCGCTAGCGGCGATGCAACAGGAAAGCGCCCGGATGACCCGGCTGGTTAACGATCTTCTGACCCTTACCCGGTTCGAATCGGGCAAGGCGCCCAACCGGCAGCCGCTCCAGCTCGACCAGTTCGTCAACCAGGCGCTCGACGATCTGAGCCTGCGTGACAGGGGAGCGGCGGAGTCGCGCCACATCCAGCCGGGGGTCACCGTGACCGCTGACCCAGAGGCGCTCAAGCAGGTGGTCACCAACCTGGCCCAGAATGCGCTCAAATACGCCCCGGGGGCTGAACAGCGCTGGAGTGTGTTTACGGCGGATGGGCGGGCCGCCATCCGGCTGCAGGATACCGGCCCTGGGATCTCGCGGCAGGACCTGCCCCACATCTTCGAGCGTTTCTATCGGGGGGAGAAGGCGCGCGACCGGTCGGCCGGCGGTTCGGGGCTGGGACTTGCGATCGCTCGGTCGATCATCGAGGCGCACCAGGGGACGATCGAGGCGGCAAGCGAGCCCGGCCAGGGAGCGACCTTCACGGCCTGGCTGCCGCTGGCGGCTTAAGCCTTCAGGCGGATGATCGCCGAGATCTCAACCGGCACGCCGAGCGGAAGTTCGCTGGTCCCCAGCGCCTGGCGGGTGTGGCGGCCCCGCTCGCCGAAGACTTTGAAGATTAAGTCGCTGGCCCCGTTGAGCACCTTCGGCTGCTCCTCGAAACCCGTCGCGGAACGGACAAAGCCACTCAGCTGGATGAACTGTTCCACCTGGTCGAGCGATCCGGCGTGCTGGCGGATGAGCGCCATGATGTTGAGCGCGCAGATCTCTGACGCGCGCCCGGCGTCCTTCAGACTGACATCGCCGCCCACCACCCCGCGGAACTGGACCTCGCCGTTCCAGCTGGGGATCACACCCGAGGTGTAGAGCAGCTCGCCGACCTGCTGGACGGGAACGTAGGAAGCGAGCGCCTTGGGGGGATCCGGCAGCTCGAGACCGAGCGCGCGTAGGGTCGCCTCAGCCGAATCCACGCTCAGGATCCGTCTCGACCGTGTGGTGAGCAGCCGCGATCGACCTCCTCAGCCCGTTTTGGACGGACTGTAGTGAAGAGGGTAGCGTGGCCCGTCGAAAACCACCACCCTGAACCCGTGAAGGGATGGTTAACGCCACCGGCCTGGCTGTGACAGCCGGTCACGGACGGAACGAATTCTGGTCTTGCCGCCGGATCCGCCAGCGGCGCGCGAGGATCACGGCGACCAGGGCGAGCAGCACCGTCACCGCGACGGCATAGGTGGCGTAGGCGGGCGTTCCGCTGGAGCGTCGGACGGGGGCCGGCCCGCCGGCGCCGGCGCGTGGCGTGGCTAAAGGATGGCTGCTGGCCGACGGCGCCGCCGAGGCGGTCACTCCCGCGACCGTGGCCGCGGGATCGGCGATTCGATAGGCGCCAGCCGAGCCATTGGTCGGGTTCCAGGCGGCGGCGACGACCTGAGCCGGGTTGAGCGGTTGCAGGGCGAGGGCGGTGATCCGGGGCTTGATGGGCAGACCGGCGCCGAAGATACTCCAGCTGGCCCCGCGGTCCAGCGACCGGAAGACGCCGCCGTTCCCCTGGTCGCCGTCGCTGCCGGCATAGATCTGGTCGGGATTCGCCGGGTTGAAGAGGGCGATGTTGAAGTCGGTCGTGGGGAGGCCGGCGAGCGGGCTCCAGGTCGCGCCGCGGTCATCGCTGCGGAAAAGGCCCTGCGAGGTCCCGGCGAGCAGCGGGGGATCAGTGCCGCCCGAGGGAGCCGAGGCGACCGCGAGCGAGGCGACCACGGCGTCGCCGGGGAAATTCCCTTTGACTACCGCCCAGCTCCCGCTGAGACCCTCGGATTTGAGCAGAAAGCCGGAACCCGCTGTGCCGTTGTCGGCGCCGGCAAACACCGTGCTAGCCGTGGCGCTGGGCAGAATCGCCACCGCAGCGATATCGAGTGACTCGAGGCCCAGCGAATGCCAGGACGCCGCGCCATCAATGGAGGCGTAGACACCCTGCGCCGTCCCCGCGAGGACCAGGCCGCTGGCCACCGCGATCGACCGGACATCCATGCTGGTGAGCCCCTGGTTCTGCGCGATCCAGGACTTTCCTTCATCAACGGACTTATAGAACCCGGCCGTCTGGGTGCCGGCGTAGGCCGTCGCCGGCTGCAGCGGGTCAAAACGGACAACCCAGGCGCTGTCGATGCCGGTGATGGCGGAGGTCCAGGTGGCCCCGGAGTCGGTGCTGCGCAAGACACCTCGTCCCTGGGTGGCCGCGAGCAAGACCGCCGGATGCGCGGGTGAGACGGCGAGCGACCAGACGGGTCGGTCGGCCATCCCCGGTTGCTGGGCACCAGTCGACGTCCAGCTGGTGTCTGCCGCGCTAGCAACGACGACGGTAGCGAGCAACCCGGCGGCCAGCGTGAAGGACGTAAGCAGTGTGTGGCGCGAAAATCTCACGAGGGTGCCCGGAAAAACGGAGTAAGGATAGCAGACGCTCTTCTGCAGGACTTCGCTGGCGCGCTTTGGACGCAGCGTCCAAGTTACGGCCAAATTCGCGCGAAGCTCGACTACAATGCTCGACGTGCGACAGCTCTGGCGAGCGCTGCACGGTGTCCCGCAGTTGCTCCTGGTCCAGCCGGAGCAGCTTAACTATGACCTCGCCTACGCGCTGGCCATCTTGCCCCTGGTCGTCGCCGGCATCGTCTTCTTCTTGCAGGACGCGCTCCTGTTATTCGCTATTTCGTTTCTCGCCGGAATCGTCTGCCTGCTCGCGCTGCAACTCGGCCGGTTGACCTTCGGGCTGCCCGCCTGGGTCGGCTTCAAGGCGACGCATCCACTGGTCGCCAGCATGTTGATCGCCTGCTACTTCTCCCCGCACACGCCGGCCTGGATCGGCGCGTCGATGGTGATTCTGTTTATCGTCATCGACACCGTTGTCTGGCCGCAACTGCGGCGAGTGATGATCCATCCCGCGCTGATCGTGTTTGGAATCCTCTACTTGATCCAGCTGCCACTTCAGATCGGGTACACCAATCCCTTCGATGGCCATCGCCTCGACGATCCACTGCTGCTCTGGTACAAGCTGCAGATCGTCATCGATCCGGTGAAGCTCTACGTGGGGAACGCGCCTGGACCGATCGGCGTGACATCGGCCGCCGCCGTCCTGTTCGGCGTCACCTACCTCTGGTACACACGGAAGGTTTCGCTGGGCGTGGTCGTCGGATTCCTCTGCGGCGTGGCCGGGGTGGCGATTGCGATCCGTTCGGACCTCGGTTTTCAGCTCGCTTCCGGCCCGTCGCTCTTCCTGGCGGGTTACATCGCCGCCGACCGGCGGCGACTGCTGATTCCGGAACGATTCACCTTTGCCTTCGGCCTGGCGGCGGGTGCGGCCACCATGCTGCTGCGCTGGTACGGCAATGGACAACAGGCAGCCTGGCAGGCGCTGCTCTTGGTCAGCGCGACGGTGACCGTCATCTTGCTCGTCCAGGACGTCTTGCGACGGCGCACGAAATCGGCGAGCCGGTCCGCGCCCATGCGTACCATGGCCGTCGATTCGGCGGAGCCGCCCGACCCGCACCGGCTCTGGGCACCGGTGCGCCATCCGGAGGTGCGCCAGCCCGTGATGGCGGCATCCCCGGTCTCGACGGCCTACAGCCGTGGCGCCGGCAGCAGCCCGATACGGGCGTACGACACGCAGGGGGATCCGCATGACGTGGTGCGACAGATGCGAAGCGCCGCCGCGCGTCGCGGGCCCCTATCGCGCGGAGGGCAAAACCCGATCATCCTTTTGGCGGCACTCCTGATCATCAACCCTATCGGGTTGTGGCTCACCTGGACTCAGAGATCTCTCAATCGTCAGACCAAGCTGCTGCTGAGTGCGGTGTCGGTGCTCTGGTACTTAGGGGTGGCTGGCTTCGTGTTCGCGCTGACGCACCGCTAGGCCGGCGGGTCCGCCCTGCATCCAGATCGTCCGATCGCGGGCGGCGCCCACTGACACGATATCGATGGGGGCACCGCAGAGCTCGCTGAGCCGGTCGATGTAGCGGCGGGCCGCCTTGGGCAAGTCTTCGGGACGGCGGACGCCGGCCGTCGATGATCGCCAACCGGGGAGCGTCTCGTAGACGGGTTCGCAGTGCTTGAGGTGGCTGATATTGGACATCGGATAGGACTGGAGCTCGCCCTTGCTGATGTAGCCGGTGCAAATCCGAATCGGGTCGAACTCGTCGAGGACGTCGAGCTTGGTGAGCGCAATTGAACGGATGCCGTTGAGGGCGACGCTGTAGCGCGCCACGACGCCGTCGAACCATCCCACGCGGCGCGGCCGTCCGGTGGTGGTGCCATATTCGACCCCGACCGTTCGGATCTGTTCACCCAGCGCATCGGTGAGCTCGGTCGGCAGCGGCCCGTAGCCGACCCGTGTGGTGTAGGCCTTGAAGACGCCCATCGTCAGGTCGACGGCGGTCGGCGAAATCCCCGAGCCGGTGAGCGCGCCACCGGCAGTCGGCGACGATGACGTGACGTACGGATAGGTGCCGAAGTCGAGGTCCAGCATGCTGCCCTGGGCACCCTCCAGCAAGATCTGCTGGTTGCCCGCGAGCGCCTGGTGGACGATCGGAAAGATGTCCTTGATGTACGGGCCGAGCCGCTCGCCATACGCCGTGTACTCGTCGAGCACGGCCCGCGGGTCGAGTGGGGGCACGTGATAGAGCTCCTGCAGAATCGGGTTCTTGATCTTGTTGAGGACGAAGCCGAGTTTCTTTTCCAGGAAGCGCGGCTTCATCAGGTCGCCGGCGCGGAAGCCGATGCGCCGGACCTTATCCGCGTAGGCGGGACCGATGCCGCGCCAGGTGGTGCCGAGCCGGTCATCGCCGCGCTGCTCCTCTTCGAGCTTGTCGAGGATCGGATGCCAGGGCATGATCAGGTGAGCGCGATCGGAGATGACCAGCCGGTCGATGCTGATGCCGCGCGATTGCACCTGCTGCATCTCTTCGAGCAGCACGCGTGGATCGAGCACGACGCCGTTTCCGATCACGCAGGTCGTGGTCGGATACAGAATGCCGGAGGGAATGAGGTGGAAGCGGAATTCCTGGCCGGCGTTGACGACCGTGTGCCCGGCGTTGTTGCCGCCCTGGGAGCGGATCACCATGTCGGCCTTCTCCGAGAGAAGGTCGATGATCTTGCCCTTCCCCTCGTCGCCCCACTGGCCGCCTACGAGGATGGTGACCATTGGCTAGCTCCCGCGCCTCCGGTCGAGATTGGCGAACTTCGTTTGCTCATCGATGAAGAGCAGCTCGAGCTTCCCGGTCGGCCCGTTGCGATGCTTGGCGATGATGATCTCGGCGATATTGCGCCGGTCTTCGGCGACGTTGTCGTTGTAAAAGCGCTCGCGATAAATGAAGAGGACGACGTCGCTATCTTGCTCGATGGAGTTATGGAGAACGATGTTTCCTGCAATGAAGTTATGCAGGTTGTCTACCGTCAGGTCGTAAACGTCGTGTTCGCCATCGGGTTCGATCGAGGCAACCCTGTCCCAGTACACGTCGCTCGATGCAATGCTCATCAGCTCGTCCGATCCAACAACCGTCGCGAGGCGGGCTGCCCTTTCGCGACTCAGATTTTGCTTGTAGAGCGTCGTGCCGCAGTACGCATTCCCGAGTTCGGCCTGCAGTGCGCGACTCGTCAGGCCTGCCACTTGCATGGCCGGCACGGCCATCGTCCTCCAGACGTCGCTGGGGACCACGTCGCGGTTGGTGTTCGCCACGCGAGAGTCCATGTATGTGGATATTGCCGACATCTGCACGGATTTCGAGGCACCAAGACCCCCAACCCACGCGACGAATCGTTCGATATCGGCTTTTCCCGTCAGCTCGATGTGGTATTGGTCGCGGCCTTTCCGACCCTGTGAGTGGCGCGTCATCCGTGCGTTGATTTCCAATCGAAGCAAGAGCGATTGCACATCTCTGGCCAGGCGAGCACTGCTCGAGGCGTAATAGATGTTGGCGTAGTGATCTCCACCCACCGACAAAATGATGCAGCCGTCGGTCGACCAGAGATGCCGCAGAAAGCGAGCGATTTGTGGTCGCGGTTGCCTGAAGACCTTCTCCGGTACGAATTTCTCGTACGAACGCAACCCAAAGACTCCCAACTCATCGAGCCATTTGGCGATTGGGTTGCGAACGCGGTGGGTTAGCCGGCCCGTGGCCGAAAGGTAGACCTGGTACCAGTCTCGTTCGCGGCTGATACGCGGGTTGATCGTTCCCGGAAACACTCGGGTTGCCAACCCGGCGACGGTTTCGGCCAGAACGAGATCATTTGTTGTGTATTGCTGAACATGCCTGGGCAGGGTGCAGCCGTCACCGATCAGATGGCCGAGTAACGCGAGCTCGTCGTCACTCATCGTTTGCGCCGTTGGACCGATCAGCCGACGGGGCAGGGCCACACGATCTCCGCTTCTCAGCTCGTCCAGCCGCCGCCAGCCATTAATGGTCAGGAACTTGTGGTTCCCCGTCGCGCGGACGGAACGACCAAGCTGCGTCGTCAATCGAAAGACCGGCTTACGGCCCGTGCTAAAGGCCTTCTCAACGGGGCATCGTTCCAATTCCCAGGTATTGGTATTCAGGGCCAGCACGTGGAAGCCGGACTTCCCAACGAGCTCAACGATCGGCGTGTAGACACCTAGATCGGGCAGGTAAACGGGAGTGTCTCCGGTCAGACAGCCGGACTCACGAAGATCCGCAAGCACCGGCCTATGATCAGGTCGCTTTTCCGGCTCGCGACTCAGCTGGGAACATGCGATCACCGGTATCTGCAGTTCGCGCGCCAAGCTCTTCAGCGAGCGTGAGATGTCCGAGATTTCTTGGACACGGTTTTCTTGGTTGCGACCCTGCATCAGCTGAAGATAGTCGACGATGATCAGCCCGAGGTTATTGGCGGACTTTAACCGGCGAGCCTTGGTTCGCATCTCCATAACGGAGACGCTCGGCGAATCGTCAATGTAAATCTGTGCTTCCGAAAGCGCACCCATCGCCTGAGCGATCCGGGGCCATTCGGCGTCTTTGAGCAGCCCGGTGCGTAGGCGATAGGAATCAACAGATGCCTCGCTGCAGAGCAGTCGCGTAACCAACTGCTGCTCGGACATCTCCAATGAGAAAATCGCAACGGGAATCTTGTATTGGATCGACGCGTGCTGCGCGATATTCAAGGTAAGGGAAGTTTTGCCCACGCCTGGGCGTGCAGCGATGATGATCAGATCCGACTTCTGGAAGCCACCGGTCTTCGCGTCGAGATCGTTGAAACCACTCGGGACGCCCGAGATAACTGACTGATCCTTGTGGATCTGCTCGATCTGGTCCCAGGTCGTCTTGAGAATGTCCTTGAGGGCGACGAAATCCTGCGTGATGCGGCCTTCGGCGATGTTGAAGATCACGCCTTCCGCGGTATCGAGCGCCTGGCCCGCGGGCGTGCTGTCGTCGAATCCGAGCGCCGTGATCCTGCCACCCGCGCTGATCAACTTTCTCTTTGTCGCGGCTTCCTCCACGAGGTGGCCGTAGTACTCGACGTTGGCCGCGGTCGGGACGCGGCTTTCCAGCTCCGCGAGGAACACCTGGCCCCCGATGCGTTCGAGGACGAGCATCTTCTCGAGCTCGGATGCGAGCGTGAGCAGGTCGATGGGATCGGCGCGGTCGTAGAGATTCAGGGCCGCCCGAAAGACCTGGGCATGGTGATCGAGATAGAAGTCATCGGGGCGCAGGAAGTCGGCGACTCGCACGATGGCGTTGCGATCGAGCATCAAGGAGCCGAGCACCGAGGCTTCCGCTTCCAGATTGTGGGGCGGCACGCGGCCGCCGGCCGCCGGCGGGGCCGGCGCGCGTCTCAGGTCAACAGTCAAGCGGAGGTGACCATCAACGGGATGCGGGCCGTGACCTCCCGGTGGAGCTTCACGTGAGCGGTGCCGGCCCCCATCGCCTTGACCGGCTCATCGAACTCGATCTTGCGACGGTCCAGCGTGATCCCGTGCTGCTGCTTGAGGGCCGACGCCACATCGGCGTTGGTCACGGCACCAAACAGCTTGCCATCCTTCCCGCTCCGCAGCTTCAACACCACCTGCATGGCCTCCAACTTGACGGCCAGTGCCTTCGCCTCATCCAGCTCGCGCTGCTCGCGCTGGACCGTCGTGGCCTTTATCCGATCCACCTGCTCCTGCGCACCCTTGGTCGCCGGCTGGGCCAGCTTGCGCGGAAGTAGGAAGTTGCGCGCGTAGCCGTCGGCCACGTCTTTGGTCTCGCCGGCCTTTCCCGTGCCTTTCACGTCCTGGGTCAGGACAACCTTCATGCGATCCTCCGGCGCGAACGGGCCACCGCCAGGCCGCGCTCACGCAATTCGTTCAGCCGACCCCGCAGCCCCTCGCGGCTACGTCGCAGGTCCTGGTCGAAAACGCTGGTACCGAGCGCAATCCGCTCCTGGTGCTCGGCGACCACGTCTTTGGGCGCCTTCTCCACGAACAAACGGACCGCCAGCACGGTCAGGGCTACCGCGTCCATCTCGCCGAAGACCGGCAGACGCAACGGGACATCGACCACCGGGTTCAGGATCAACGCCATGGCGGCCGCGAGAGCCAGCTTGTTGCGCTGAGGCACGCGCGGGTCTCGATAGAGACAGTAGGTCAATTTTCCATAACGAGGAAGTTCCCGAGCGATCCGGCGGAGCAGCCCGAGACTGAACAGCATGCTTCCTCTTTTCCCTGCGAGCCTTTGGTGGCGTCGACCCTTCTCCGACGGCCGTGGCGCCGCAGATTTTAGCAGAGCACAGCCTAAAGAACCGTTGTGACAGCTGTCTGTCGCGTTATCCCCAGAGCCTTGAATACCGGGCCTGTGGAAAGACCCTGAACAACCAGGGAGAGAAAGACGAAACCGAAGACCAGCACCAGGATTTCATCGTGCCGCGCGACCGTCGCGGGCACGCCGAGGGCGAGCGCCAGCGAGAGGGCGCCGCGCAGCCCGGCCCACACCAGCGCCAGGCGCCACGACCAGGGCCAGAGATCCGCCCGCGCGGCGGTGACCGCCAGCACCATCAGCGCCCGCGCCAGCAGCAACACGGCTACGAGCAGGAGCAACCGTCCACCGACCCGGGCCACCTCGTCGAGACGGACCTGAAGCCCTACCAGGAGAAAGACGGCACTCGACATGAGGAAACCGAGCTGCCGCCAGAAGCGATGGACCTGGTGGTGCGTCGACGGTTCGTAGGCCGTGCCAACGATCAGCGATATCGCGATCACCGCCAACAGGCCGCTCGCCCCGATCCAGTCGGCGAGCAAGTAGCCGGCGTAAGCCGCGCCTACCGTGACCCCGATTTGGACCGCGCGGGGAAGTGAGGCGAGGATCCGGCGTGTGAGCAGCCCGATCCCGATGCCGATCACGATGCCCCCGGCCGTCTGGGAGAAGACGAGGCCGAGCACGCCCGGCGCATCGATCACCCGCCGCTGGACCACGGCGAGCGCGACCACAAAGAGGAGCACCGCGACGCCATCGTTGGCGAGGCTCTCGCCCTCGAGCGCGACCCGCAGCCGCTCCGGTGTGCGCAGCCGGCGCAGGGCCGCGAAGACCGAGACGGGATCGGTCGCGGCCAGGATAGCCGCAAGCAAGAGAGCCTCATCGGACGGAACGCCCGCAGCCAGGAGGAGCCCAAAGCTCACGGCCGCGGTCAGCACCGCTCCGGCCAGGCCCAGCATGAGAATCCAGGGCAGTTCCCGACGGATCGCCGCGGCCCGCATGGAAAAGCCGGCGTCGAACAGCAGCGGCGGTAAGAAGACCGCCAGCACCAGGGTCGGGCTCACCGTGAATGCCGGCACGACACGCGCGGTGGCGAGCATGGCGCCCAGAAGCAGCAGCAAGAACGGCCACGGCCAGCGGCGCAAGGCGGTCACGGGGCGAGCAGCTCGGGGTGCGCCTCCAGGTACTGCCAGGCGGCCTGCGGGTCAGCCGGCAGCGTTCCGTCGACGATGGCGTCTTCCAGCGCCGACTTGACCCGCTTGATCCAGGGCCCGGCCGGTCGGCCCGTGCGCGCCATCAAATCCTCGCCGGTGAGCGGCGAGCGGATGGCAGCGATCGCACCCGCGTCGAGGCGCCGGATGCGCGCCTCGAGGTCGTCGATCTTCTTGACGTCCGGATAGTGGCTGGCCCGCATGTCGGCGCGCGCCAGCGCGAGCAGGCGGTCCAGTTGGTCGCCAGCGTCGCGCACCAGCCGGCGCACCGCCTTGTCTTCCCAGCCCTGCGGGTCGTACTGGATGGGCCGCATGTGCAAACGGATCAGCTTGGTGACAGCGTCGACGACCTCACCCGGATATCGCAGGTGGCGGAGGGCGGGCCCGGCCATGTCGGCACCGATCTCCTGGTGACCGATGAACGTCGGTTTCCCGTCGCGCAGCTCGTGGACCGCGGGTTTCCCGACGTCGTGCAGCAGCGCCGCCAGTCGCGTAATCAGCTCCGGCGGAGCGAGGGCCGCGGCGAGCAGCGCGTGGCCGAAGACGTCGTGGCTATGCCAGCCCCCCTGCTGCATCCCCTTACCGGCCTCGAGCTGTGGCAGGATGCGCGGCAGGAGGCGGGTCGCATCGAGCAGCTCCAGGCCGCGCTGCGGTTGCTCCGCGACCAGCAGCTTCGAAAACTCGTCGCGGATCCGCTCCATGGAGACCGTAGGCGGCTGGAGCCGTCCCGATTGCTCGCGAATCGCGCTTTCGACCGAGGGATCGAGCGTGAACCCAAGGGTTGTCGCGAAGCGGACCGCGCGCAGCATGCGGAGCGGGTCTTCGTCGAAGGTCGTTTTCGGCTCGAGGGGTGTCACGATCCGGCGCGCCTTTAGATCGGCGAGGCCGCGTCGCGTCAGGTCGAGGACCGTCCCATCCCATTCCATCAGCAGCGTGTTGATCGTGAAGTCCCGACGCATGACGTCATCTGGGAGCGTCCCGGGACTCACGTCCGGCTTGCGGCTGGCCGGATCGTATCGCTCGACCCGGCTGGACACGAATTCCAGCGCGTGGCCGGTGTCGATGTCCAGATGGGCCGTCCCAAAGCGCTCGAAGATGACCGGCGGATGCAGTTGCAGGGCGGAGGCGACCGCAGTCGCGAGCCGAGGGGCACCTTGCCCCTCAACCAGGATGTCGACTTCATGGATTTGCTTTTCTCGATCGCCGCCCAGCAAGCGGTCGCGGACGTAGCCACCGACCACCAGGGCGCGCAATCCGTGCCGCTCAGCCTGCTCTCGCACCACACCAAACGGGCGCTCCCAATCGGAAAGCGCCGGCGGGTTAAGCGAGACGGGCATGCCGGGCGCGAAGGCGTGCGTACTCGACGGCACCGATCAATCCCACATCGTCGCCGAGCGCGGGACGGACGATCCGAAGACCGCGCCGCGCTGCCTTCCACGAAGAGACATTCATCGAGCGGCGCATGGGGCCGAGCAGGAAGTTGCCGGCTTTGATCACGCTCCCCCCAAGCACGATCAACTGCGGGTTGAAGAGGTTGACGAGGGTTCCCATCGCGATCCCGAGGTAGGTGCCGGCGTTTTCGAGGATCGCGGTCGCCAGCTCGTCGCCCGCCCGTGCCGCGCGAACAACGTCCTCCGCTTGCGGGTGCTCGAGACCGTGCAGCGCGCTGCCTGGTGTGCCCGGGGCCAACTCGCGCGCGGCGCGGGCAATCCCGGTCCCGCTGGCGATCGACTCCAGGTCGCCTCGTTGCCCACAAGTGCAGAGGGGCCCATCCGGCTTCAGCACGATGTGGCCGACCTCGCCCGCGATGCCGTGCGCCCCCGCATAGAGCTCACCGCCGAGCAGGATGCCGGCCCCGATGCCGGTGGATACCGTGACGTAGATCATCTCGCTGGCCCCACGCGCGGCGCCACGTCGATGCTCGCCCAGCGCGGCGAGGTGTGCGTCGTGGTGGAGGAAGCTCGGGATGCCGGTTGCCCGGGTCAGGATCCGGTTGAGCGGGACGTTCCTGAAGCCGGGCAAGTTGCCCGGGCTGATGACAAGACCCGCCGCCGGGTCGACCGGACCCGGAAGTCCGATGCCGAGCGCGCGCACACGCCGTGGCGGGGTGCCATCCTCTTCCACCGCCTCCTTGACTGCGTCCACGATGCGCTTGATGACGTGGTCGCGCCCGCGAGCCGCCTCGGTGGCACGCCTGACCACGGTTCTCAGGTTGCCGCGGTCATCCGCCACCGCGACGCGCAGTTGCGTGCCGCCAAGATCCACACCGACAAATGCCATGAGTTGTCGCGGCTCAGAATAGTCCCGCTATCGCCAGCGGGGCCGAGGCAACGGCCGCAGGGTGGCTGCTGCGAGCAGCGCACCGATGAACAGCGCGATGGCCGTGGAGCGAAAAATCAGGTGGTACTCGTCGAAGATCGCACCCTTCACCTTGCCCGCGTAAATGGCGAATTGGGTCGCGAAGTTCGGGTTGAGGCCGGGGAGCGGCGGAAGCAGGTGCGCTGTTGCACGGTGAAATTCCCACAGACCAAAGCCGGCCACCAGGGAGAAGCCGACGAGCATGCCGACCAGTCTCATGATGATGAGGAACGACGCCCCGGCGCCGCGTTCCGCTTCGCCGACCGCGTCCAGCAAGGCGGCGCTGACCGGCGCGATTTCGATGCCGAGGCCGAGTCCGGTGAGGAACAGCTCGCCGTCGGCCACCGTGAAGGGTAGGCCGAGCAGGTGCGGCTTGAGCGAGCCTTCGTTCCAACCGGACAGCAGGTAAAACCCGGCCGCGGCAAGGAGGAGGCCGAGCGCCGCGACCGCGCGGTAGCTCCTGAGCCGCTGCGCTAGAAATCCACCGAGAAGCGCACCGATCGGGATACCGAGCATCAGACGGAAGAGCAGCAGCGCCGCGCCGCTGGCGTTCATCGAAAAGACGGCGTTGGCGAGTACCGGAATGTAGACAAGGGCGACCATCAGGCCCGCACCCGCAATCGCGTTGGTCAACGCCGACCCGGTGAACGAGGAATCGCGAAAGCGGCGAACGTTGATCAACGGCTGCGGGGTTCGGCGCTCGTGCCAGACGAAGAGCCCGAAACACAGAAGGGCCAACGGCGCCTGCCAGAAGAAGCCCTCCCCCACCGGGCTCTGCTCCGGGTTAGCGGCGTAGAGCGCCAGCGTCAGGAGCGCCAGTCCGGCGGTCGCCAGCAGGGCCCCGAGCCAGTCGAGCCTGGCTTCGCGGCGCGGTTCACCTCCGGCACGGATCTCCGGCCAGAGTCCCCAGAGGAGCAGGGCTGCGAACGGGATGTTGATCCAGAAAATCCACGTCCAACCAAAGGATGAGGCGGTGATCAGGCCGCCCCACAGCGGGCCGAGCACGCTGCCAACCTCCTGCAGCGCGCTGACCGCGCCGAGCACGGGACTGCGGCCACCGGCGGGATAAAGGTCGGCTGCCAGGGCGAGGACGGCCGGAACGAGAGCGCCGCCGCCGGCGCCTTGTAGCACCCGGCCGGTCACGAGTTGCGACAGTGACGGGGCCGTCGCCGTAAGGAAGGAGCCGAAGGCGAAAAGCAACAGACACACGGCGAAGAGCCGCAGGCGCCCGAAGCGATCGCTGAGACCGCCGGCAATCGGCATGATGGCGAGGTAGCCGAGCAGGAAGCCGGTGATGATCGGCGTCGCCTGTTCCGGCCGGTTGACGGCGATGTTGACCGACTTCAGCATCGGTAGGAGCGCCGTCACCACGACATAGGCGTCGAGGGAGGCGAGGAAGAGCCCGGCGCCGGTCAGCGCAAGGAGGACCGACCGGTTAGCCGAGCGGCGGCGGAGTGACCGAAACGGGGTGATCATGGTTCGAGAAGTCGAAGGTGATGGTCGCCGCCTGAGACGCATCGAAGAGGTTGCCGGTCAAGCGCGCTCGCCACAGGTTACTTCCCGGGCTTTCGATCCAGTAGGTGGCGCGATAGGTTCCCTGGTCGCGGATCAGTGTCAGCAATTGGTGCATGCGCGCCGCCGAGACCTTTCCGTCAACCGGATAGGTATCGTGGCCGGCGACCTTTTCGCTATTGCCGCGAGTGGCTGACGTGGTGTCGCGCATGGCGGCGAACAACCCGTTCGTCGGATCGAACAGCGTTCGGGCATCGAAGAACTCCCCGACCTGGGCATCGGTGAGCTGCTGCCAGCCTCCCGTGAACGACTTGAGAAACACCTGATCGCCGGCGAACACGACCTCCACCTCCAGCAGGATGGCGCCCTCCTTGAGGTTCACCCGCGCGTGAAGGTCGGGCGGATGGGCATCGCCCTGCGCGTTCTGCACCGGCTCGCCGCTGCCGGTGAAGCCACTGATCTGCATCTGGAAGTGAAAGCCCTTGAGGTTGAGCATGTGCTGGCTCGACTGATTGAGCAAGGATGATGCATCTGGAGGCTGGGGACCGCACGCAGCAAGTCCGACCATGACCGCGAGGCCAGCGACCACCAGGGGGCCCCGCGAAGTACCGGCCAGCATCAGCCTCTCAGGATACGGTCGTCTCCGACCCGGCGCGTGATCTTTTGCGCATCCAACCACTCGAGCAAGGGAAGAACGTAGCGGCGGCTCGAACCCAGCACATCGCGAGCGGCCGCCACCGTCAGCGTCCGGTGTTCGATGAGATGCCGCCGCAGCCGGCGGAGCGCATCGTCGTAGGCCGAGCGGGCGAAGGCCGTGTCCTCGTTGACGCGCACCACCCGACCATCGACAACCAGGTATTGGAGCAGCGCCGGCGTCAGGCGGTAGCGTCGAACGAGATCAGGCAGCGGGGGTGGGTTGAACGGCTGTCCCTCGAGCTCGGCGACGAACGCGCTGATCGCCGTTTCCTGCTCCGAGGTCAGCGCCGGGTGGTGGTCAGCGGCCGCGATCTCACCGCCCTGGTCGACCAGGGCGTGGTCGGCAGTGAGCATCGTGAGCAGCTCGGCAAACAGGTCGGCAGGAATGGCGGTGCGGCTGCGCAGCTCCTCTTTTGGCATGCCACGCCGCAGCGGCTGGGCCTCGTGATAGGCACTCAGGACGCTGAGCACACGTGTCACCCACTGCTCCCACTGCGGGCGGGTCAACCAGCGCGCGGCCAGCCGGCGCACAGCGCCGCGTTCGATAAGGGGCGCGAGGATCGTCTCCAGCCGCGCGGCAGAGACACCGAGCCGGCCCGCCAGCTCGGTGTCCTTAAGACCCCATGGATGCTTGGCGAGCTCCAGGACCGCCGACGCCGCCGGGTCGGCGTGCTCGCGGGCGGCAAGATCCTTGAGGACCGCGGGATCGCGGCGCCGGTGCCGGCGCGGCGCGCTGTCGACGATCACCCCACCGGCGACCGTTGCGGCGGGCGAGGGGACTCGAAGGATGAAGCGGTCGCCATCGAGCGCGACCACGGGCTGTGTCGCGAAGAGCTGGACCCAACCTGCCTCGCCGCCACGAAGCTCGTCGCGCTCGAGCAAGTTGAGCTCGATCATCACCTCGCTGGTCTCGTGATACATCTGCAACTGCTGGTGGTGACGCAAGGGCTGGACACCTGGCAATACGACCAGGCGCGCGTCCAGGCGGCGGCTCGCCGGGAGCGTTCCGGGAAGTGCCAGGACGTCGCCTCGACGAACCTCCGAATGGTCGAGCCCGCTGAGATTGACGGCCGTCCGGCTCCCCGGCCGGGCCTCCTCAACCGCGCGGTTGTGCTGCTGCAGGCCACGGATGCGCACGCGCCGGCCGGCCGGCAGAAGGGCGAGCTCCGCGCCTTGCTGGAGCGCGCCGCCAACCAGGGTTCCGGTGACGACCGTGCCGAATCCCGACATGGCAAACGAGCGATCGACGGGCAACCGCGGTCGACCAATGTCGGGACGCGGTGCGGTTTTCTCGAGCTCCGCGTCGAGTACTGTGCGAAGCTCGTCCAGGCCCGCGCCGGTACTGCTCGACACCGCGACGATCGGCGCCTGGCGCAACGAGCTGCCGGCGACCAGCGCCGTGACGTCGTCGCGAACCAACCCGAGCCAGGCTTGGTCCACGAGGTCCGCCTTGCTCAGTACCACCACGCCATGCTCGATGCCGAGCAGGTCGATGATCGCGAGGTGTTCGCGCGTCTGCGGCATTGGTCCCTCGTCGGCGGCGATCACCAGCAGGACCGCGTCCATCCCGTGAACGCCGGCGAGCATGTTCTTGAGAAAGCGCCGATGGCCCGGCACGTCGACGATCCCGACCCGCCGCCCGCTGGGCAGCTGCATGTAGGCGAAGCCGAGGTCGATGGTCATGCCCCGGCGCTTCTCCTCCTCCAGCCGGTCCGGATCGATCTTCGTCAGTGCCAGCACCAGCGCGGACTTGCCGTGATCGATGTGGCCAGCAGTCCCCACCACGAACGACCCAGCCTGCACGTCGGTCATACCAGCGCCGCGATCACCGCCTCGACGATGACACCGTCTTCGTCAGGCAGGACGGTGCGCGGATCGAGGAGGACGCGCTCTTCGACGATTCGCCCGATGACCGGCGGCTCGTGCTCGCGCAGACGGCGCAGCAGGTCGGCGGCGCCGCCGCGTCGCGGCGAGATGGCGAGCGCCGTCGTCGCCAGCCGCTCCCCGGGAAGCGAGCCGCCGCCCACCGTCGACTCCGCGGCGACGACCGCCGCCGAAGCGCCACGCTCCATCAGCCGGCTCTGCCACGCTCTGGCGCGCGCGGCAATCGATTCCGCCGACGCGCCCAGCATGTCCCAGACCGGCACCCCGGCAAGGGACTGGGTCAGGTAGAGGTCGAGGGTGGCGATGAGCGCCGCGAGCGTCATCTTGTCCACCCGGACGGCCCGAGCCAGGGGGTGCTTCATCACGCGGTCCACGAGCGCCGCGCGACCCAGCAACAGCCCTGCCTGCGGCCCGCCCAACAGCTTGTCGGCGCTGCAGGCTACGAGATCCGCTCCCGACGCAAGGCTGTCCTGGATTCGAGGTTCCTCGGCCAGTCCATAGGCGGCGGTCTCGAGCAGGGCGCCGCTTCCCAGGTCGTGGAGGAGCAGCAGCTGATGTTGCCGGGCGATGGCCGCGAGGTCCTTGAGCTCCACACTTTGCGTGAAGCCGATCACCTGAAAGTTGCTGGCGTGCACCTTCATGATGGCGGCCGTGCGGGGCGTGATCGCCGCGGTGTAATCCTCGGCTCGGGTGCGGTTGGTGGTGCCGACCTCAACCATGCGTGCGCCGGAAAGGCGCATCACGTCCGGCATCCTAAAACCGCCGCCGATCTCGACCAGCTCGCCACGGGCGACGATCACCTCCTTGCCCTTCGCCAGGGCGATCAACATCAAGAGCACCGCCGCCGCGCAGTTATTGACAACCCCCGCCCCTTCCGCGCCCGACAGATGTCGCAGCAGGTCGGCGGCCAGATCGTGCCGCCGGCCACGCCGGCCGGTCTGGGGGTCGAACTCCAGGGTCGAGTACCGACCGGCGATCGCGGCCGCAGCCCGGGCCGCGACCGCCGCCAGGGGCGCCCGGCCGAGGTTGGTGTGAAGGATCACCCCGGTGGCGTTGACCACCGGCCGCAGGCGCGGCCGCCGCAATTCACCAATAACCTGCTCGACAGCGGACCAGCGGGCGGCGGTCTCCGCGATTGCGCCGCGACGACGCTCCGCCTCGAGGACTTGCTGGACGGCGAAGCGAACGAGCGGGCGGCCATGCTCGGCGATCAAGGCGCCGGCCGGCTGCTCCTCGAGAAGCTGATGGACGCTCGGCAGGGCTCGTAGCGTATCCACCATCAACCCCCGATCGGAAAGGGCGGCAAGCTCAGGATGAACCGCACGACCGGCGTGTAGATGACGGTGAGGATGCTCATCCCCAGGTAACTGGTGAGCAGCAGAGCGAGCACGAACACGAGCATGATGGCCTGCCGGTGGCTGTCGATTTGGAAGAAGAATTCGGGAAATGTCCGGCGGAAGAGGGCAGAGAGGAAGCTGTAGCCGTCCAGGGGCGGGATGGGCAAGAGGTTGAAGACGGCCAGCACGACATTGAGGATGAAGGCCACCCAGAGCAAGCGCCAGGGCGGCAATCCGAGGTCAAAGCTCCCGGCGCGAAGCAGCAGCTTGATGGGAATCGCCAGGAGGAACGCAATCAACAGGTTGGTCAGCGGGCCGGCGAGCGCCACCAGCGCGGCATCGAATGGGCCTCGCAGGCGGCGAGGATCGATCCGCACCGGCTTTGCCCACCCGAAACCGATCAAGAGGATCGCGATGGTGCCGAGCGGGTCGAGGTGATTGCGGGGATTCGGGGAAAGACGACCGTCGAGCCGGGGCGTCTGGTCGCCCCGCGCAACGGCCACGACGGCGTGCGCCATCTCGTGGGCGATCAGCCCCAGAAGGAGGGCTGGAATCAGGTAGAGGGCGTTGACGAGGAACTGGCCGGGATCGCTGAGCAGCACGACGGTAGTAAGTATTCACCAAAATCAAAAGGGCCCGGACACCTCCGGACCCTGATGAACGAATGAAACCCGACGGGTCAGGCGGCGGCGCCGGCCTCCATGCGGACTCCGACCGAAACGGTGGAGGCTGCCGATTCCTCGGCATGTACGGCGCTCTTGCCGCGAAGGATGCCGCCTTCGTCGATGATCAGCGAACCGACGACGATGTCGCCGAAGACTTTGCCGGTGGCCAGGATCTCGAGGCGGCCCGTGGTGTTCACGTTGCCCTGGATCATCCCGCCGACCACGACATTGCGGCCGCTGACGTTGCCCTTGACCCGGCCGTGCTCACCGACCGACAGGTCACCTTCGGTTGTCAAATCGCCGTTCATTTCGCCGTCGAACCGGATGTTGGACGTGGACTGCAGCCGGCCCTCGAGCTTGATCTGGTTGCTCAGCACCGTCTCAGCAACGATGGGAGCAGCTTCGCGCGGGGATCTCTTGTCGAACACGGGAACCTCCTGGCAAGTTGTTAGCGTCTTGTGCCAGAACGGTTACGCGATCGCCTTTCTTGCTGCCCTCGAAAAGGTCACGCCTGGAGCAAACTGCGCAGGACGATCGAGCCAGCGATCAGGAGCACGAACATCAAGCTGGCCGTGATCGCGATCCGCCGCAGGTCGGAGCGGAAATAAGGCACTCGCTCCAAGGGGATGGCGGCGTCCTCCGCGGGCAGTGGGCCGGCCTGTTGCCGGCCGCGCGGATTGCGGGGAAGTGGCCTGGGAAGGGGCGCCGGCCCGGCCGCGGCGCTCGGTGAAGCCTGGGCGGGCTGTCCGGGCTGGTTGGGTTGTAAGGGGGCAGCCGGTGGCATCCCGGCCGGCCGGGTGGCACGACCCGCACCGGACGATCCGCGCTGGGGCTTCCTGAGCTGCGAGCGTCTGTTCTTACGGGACATATGCTGGGTGCGCGCAGTGGAGTTTAGCGCGAACGTGGAAAAGCGCTTGACACGTCCAACGGGCTGTGGTACAAACTGGCCCGGGTACAACATATAGCGGGTACCCGAAGCCGCGAGCCAACAAGGGCCAGATCCCTGCAGCCGTCCTGCCATCGCCGCTGCAATGCCCCTCCTCATCTGGTCCTTGTTGAGTTTCTAGGCGATGGCCGACACCAGGCGCTCCGTCCAGCTGGCTGACTGATACTTCGCGCGGGCGAGGGCCCACGCCGCCTCCTCCTCGTCGGGCCGAAGCGAGTCCCCGGCCAGCCCCACGCCAAACCCCGCAGCGAAGGCGGCGCCGATCGCGGAGGCGATGCGGCCCGGATCGGTCACGCCCCGCTCGGCGAGGCCCGCCACCGCCTCCTCGAGGCCCCGCGAGCTCACCCCAGCGGGCCGCTGCAGGCACGCCAGCAGCTTGTCGATGCGAGGCTCGATCAGGATGCTGCCGTGCTGGAGGAGGCCGCCGCCCCGCCGCATCTGGGCGCTGCCGACGAGCTTGCGCCCCTGGAGCAGGATCTCGTGGGCGGAGGGGCGATCGAAGCAGACCGGGCCGTGCGCGGCGGAGCTACCCGCCGACTCGGGGGCAAGTGTGGCCGGGACACCCAGCCGGCGCAGCCCTTCCTGCAAGGCAAGGCTGAGTCGGTAGTAGGACGGCAGAACCCCGCCGTCGTGCCCGAGCACCGACGCGGGCAGCGCGACACTGTAGGTGAGCTCGCGATCGTGCAGAATAGCGCGTCCGCCGGTGGGCCGTCTGACCACCTCGACACCCAGGGCCCGGCAGCCGTCAAGGTCGACAACATCGAACGGCTGGAAATAGCCGAGCGAGAGGCAGGCTGGCGTCCACTCATAGAAGCGAAGCGTGGGCGGCGCGGTGCCGGCGGCCACACCGTCGAGGAGCACCTCGTCGACCGCCATGTTCCAGGCACCGCTCGACGGTTTATCGAGCAGCAGCCGCCAGCCGTCAGACGTTGAAGCGGAAGAGCGAGACATCGCCGTCCTTCATGACATAGTCGCGGCCTTCGAGCCGCACCTTCCCGCGTTCGCGAGCGGCGGCGTAGGATCCCGCCGCCACCAGGTCATCGTAGGCAACGATCTCCGCCTTGATGAAGCCACGCTCGATGTCGCTGTGGATGACGCCCGCGGCTTCCGGTGCCCGGGACCCCTGGCGAACCGTCCAGGCCCGCACCTCAGGATCGCCTGCGGTGAGGAACGTCACGAGATTCAGTAGTCGATAGGCGGCGTGGATGAAGGTCGGGAGCGCGGCCTCCTTCAGGCCCGCGTCCTCGAGGAACACCGTGGCCTCCTCGTCCGGCAGTTCACGGATCTCC
>VBEQ01000005.1 GCA_005881235.1 Chloroflexota bacterium
CGACTTCAGGGTCGACGTCAGCAAGCTCAGCAGTGACCAGTCCCGACGCGATCAACGCATCCACTCCCAGGGGCTCGAAAGCGACCGTTATCCGACGGCCACATTCAGCTTGACATCGCCGATCGCGCTGGCGGCCGACGCCGGCAACGGCCAAACGATCCACATCTCGGCGACCGGGGACCTCACCATCCACGGTGTGACGAAGTCGGTGACCATCCCAATCGACGCCCGGCTGACCGGGTCGGATATCGAGCTGGTCGGCTCGATCACGTTTCCCTTCAGCGAATTCGGCATGACCCCGCCGAGCATCGGCGGCTTCGTCAGCGTGGAGAACAACGCGACCATGGAGTTCCAATTGTTGCTGACACGGCAGGATGCCTGAAGGTGCGCATCCTGGTCGCCGAGGACGATCATGGACTTCGTGAGGTGCTCGTCCAGGGCCTGCAGGATGCCGGTTACCTGGTGGACTCGGTCGACCGCGGCGATGACGCCATCGAGCAGCTGAAGTTCTACGAGTACGACGTAGCGATCCTCGACTGGCGCATGCCGGGTGTCCCCGGCGTCGAGGTCGCGTCCTGGGCACGGCGCAACGACCGGCCCACCGCCATCCTGATGCTGACCGCTCGCGACGCGCCGCCAGACCGCATCCAGGGCCTGGACGCGGGGGCCGACGACTACCTGGTCAAGCCATTCGATTTCGGGGAACTCGTCGCCCGGGTGCGCGCGCTGCAACGGCGACCACGCGGGGTCGGCGCGCCGGTGATGAACCGGGGAGCCCTGTCGTTGGACCCGGCTCGCCGGCACGTCACCATGAACGGCAAGCTGCTCAATCTCACGACCGCGGAATTCCACATCCTCGAGTTGCTGATGCGGCGCTTCCCCTCGGTGGTCGATCGCAAGGCCATCGCCGAGCACGCGTGGCGCGATGAGACCGAGCCGCTCGGGTCGAACGTGATCGACGTCAAGATGAGCCGCCTGCGCGCCAAGCTGGTCAACTCCGGGGTGCGCATCCTCACGGTGCGCGGCGCGGGTTTCCGGCTCGAAGAAGCCTAGAACCACGTCACGATTTCGAAAGGTTGATGGGCGCATCATGCCATCATCGGAACGTCATTCCAATCCTGGAGGTCAGTGATGACAGAGATTCAGCGGATGATTCGAGGGGCAATCGGCGGCGCCGCACTCGGCGGTGGCGTGGGCGGCGTGGCCTTCGGCGCCATGAGCGCGGTCATGGTCGGGCTCGGGCCCATCGTATTCCTGGTGTGTGGCATCTACGCCGGCACCGTCTACGGTGGGATCGTCGGCGCACTGCGCGGCGCGCGCGAGGAGCGCGTGGAGCTGGCCTTCGTTCAGTCGCGTGCGGCCTGACGATTCACCTACTCCCTCCCTTCCCCGAGTCCCGGCCGAATCGGCCGGGACTTTTTTTGTCGCCGCTGGCTAGGATGGAGGTGTGATTGCCGCCGGCCCGACCCGCCAGCTGGCCGAGTGGCCCGAGCTGCCCTACGACGCCTGGGCCCCCACGATGGACACGCTGCACATGAAGCTGCAGGTCATCGGCAAGGTGCGCCTGGCATTGACGCGCCGGGAGCCGCAATGGGCCAACGTGCCCCTCTACCTGACGGCACGAGGCTTGACGACATCGCCCATCTGGAGCGGGGGCGCCGGTTTCGCGATCGATGCCGACCTGATCGACCACGAGGTCATCGTGGCCGTCAACGACGGGCGCATCGAGCGTGTCGCGCTGGAGGCGCGGCCGGTTGCCGACTTTTATCACGAATTGATGGGCCGCCTCCACGCCCTGGGCATCGATCCGGCGATCACCATCGTGCCATCGGAGGTCGACAACCCTATCCCGTTTCCGCAAGACACGGTTCATGCGGCATACGACCCGGAGTGGGCCCATCGCTTCTGGCGTCTGCTGGCGCGCATTGACCTGGTTCTCAAAGAACACCGGGGGCGATTCACCGGACGGACCAGCCCGGTCTCCTTCTGGTGGGGGACGTTTGACCTCGCGCTGGCGCGGTACTCCGGCCGGCCGGTACGACCTCCGGAGGGGGCGGGGATCATCCGGCGCGTGGGTGGCGATGCCGAGCAGTGCTGTGTTGGGTTCTGGCCAGGCAACGCGACGATTCGGGAGCCGGCCTTCTTCGCCTACGCCTATCCGAAGCCCGAAGGCATCGAGGCCGCGGTCTTGCGCCCGACGCCGGCGGCCTGGAGCCCGACGCTCGGCGAGTTCATGCTGCCTTATGAGGCGGTGCGCCGCAGCGCCGATCCCCGCCAGGCGATCCTCGATTTCGCCGAGTCCACCTTCATCGCGGGAGCCACCAGCCAGCGCTGGGATCCGGCCTTACTGATGCCCTACGACACGCGCTAGCGTCACAGCCGCGTTTCGCCGCCGGCTACACGAGTGTTTAGCCCGTTTCCGGCTCCGAACCTGAGGAGCACTCTCGTGCAAGCCTGAGATTTTCGATCGCGTCCTCGCTGTTAGGTGCAAGTTGGTGTGCGCGCTCAGCGTACGGCAGTGCGTCCGCGGGCCGGTTCAAGAGGAGAAGTGCAGCACCAAGGTTGAGATTGCCCATGACGCTGTCCGGGTCGAGTTCGACCACGTGTTGGAATGCGGTCACTGATTCTTCGTAGCTGGCCGGCGACTGTCCCTGACGTCCCAGTTTCAGCAGGCGCCATCCAAGGCATTCCCAGGCTCTCGTTGAGGTCGGGTCGACCTCACACGCGCGTCGAAACATTCGTAGTGCTGCGTCGAATTCGCTCAGCTTCTCGTTGACTTTGCCTGCCTGGATAAGCGCGAGCATGTCCCGCGGCCGCCAACGAAGCACCAATTCCTGTTCATGCAGAGCGTCGCGCAGACGCCCGGCTTCCTCAAGGGCGAGGCCAAGGTTGTGATGGGTGTCCATATCATGAGGTTGCCGCCTAAGGCACTCGTGGTACGCGTCGATTGCACCATGGGGATCACCCCGCCGGCGGAGCGCATTGCCCAGGCATTGGTAACTGCCCGCTGAGTCAGGATCCATGCTAAGCGCAGTCCGGGCGGCAAGTTCCGCTGCTGCACCGTCGCCCGCCCTGGTGTAAGCCACGCTCAGGTTATTGAGGGTTGGGACGGAGTTGGGTCTGAGTTCCGAAGCCCGTTCGAAGGGCTCAATTGCCTCTTCGAACATTTCGTTGAGGAGGTACGCAAGACCGAGATCGAATTGCGCACCAAAATCGGCCGGCGAAGCCGCGGCTTTGATCAGCGCGGCCGCTACGTTGCGATCTTGCAGTTGGCTTTTGCCCTCCATCCGATCAGTCTGTCAGACAGCCGGCGGCCACAGGGGTTGTTAAGTTGAACCCTATCTCTAACATTTGCTTGGGTTGAGGTAGGTACAGACAAGCTAACTGTGTACGTTAAGGTGAGACCCGAAAGCGTTCCTTCGGCGGCCGGCTTTCTGCGGGATGTCCGAACCATCGATCATTACGGCACCGGTGATCTAGAAATCACAGTGAGAAGTCCTGACGATCTCGAGCGGGCAAAGCCGCTCATCATCAACAACCCCGCGGATATGCTCGATGTGATTGGAAAAGTTGTTAAGGACGTGGGACACACGAGGCTCGTGCCATCCGGAACCGCGTTCGATCGTGCACGCTGTCACGATCCTTCTCCGATTCCGGCCGATGCCAAGGAGCTTGGTCCGCCGCCGGATGTCAGGCCGGGGTTAGTCGCAGCGTCGTCGGGAGAATCGAGCGCTTGAACATTTCCTTGGTCTCCTCCGGCCAGCGCTCACCGTACTTCTTGCGATAGGCGGCATTGACGGCGCGGATCACCAGCGGGCTGTGCTCCGGCTCGGCGCGCGCCGCCCCCTTGCGCCGTCCGACGCGGATCGTGACATGCGGGTTCGCGATGGCCTCCTGGTACCAGCGACCCTTCTTCCCCTTGTAGGAACGGATGTAGATGCCGTCCTCCGTCGGCACGATCCAGATGGTGGTGCGGTGGAGTGGCGACTTGGCGTCGCGCCGGGTTTCGATATCGACCTCGTCGCTCTCTGCCAACTTCCAGAGGAGGTCCTCTGACTTTTTCGCCATCCCTTTCATGCTATGCCTGGCGGACGCTAGGCTGACGGCATGAATTGGCGAGCGTTCGCCGAGGCTTTCATCACGCTTCTCGTCATCATGGATCCCCTCGGCAGCGCACCAATCTTCATCAGCCTGACCTCAGGTCGCACACCGGGCGGGCGCCGGCGCGCCGCGCTCGAGGCGGCGGCGGCCGCCGGCGGACTGGTGGTCGTCTTTGCGCTCTTCGGCCGGCTCATCCTCGACTACCTGCACGTCTCGGTAGAGAGCCTCACGATCGCGGGCGGTCTGCTGCTCCTCCTGGTCGCGCTGCAAATGCTGCGTGGCGAGGAGATGGCGCCGGCGGCTACCGCGAACGTGGCGCTGGTGCCGCTGGCGACACCGCTGCTCGCCGGACCGGGAGCAATCGCCGCGGTCATGGTGCTCACCAAGCGCTACGAGGACGCGCCGGGACGATTGGGCGTTCTTCTCGGCATCATCGCCGTGGTCGTCGTGGTGGCGGTCGGCCTGATGCTCGCTGCCCAGATCGCCCGACTCCTTCGTCCCTCCGTGATTCAGCTCCTCACTCGCGTGCTGGGCCTGCTCCTCTCCGCCATCGCCGTGCAATTCATCGTGGATGCGGTGAAGATCGTCGCCGCCCGCTAGCGGATCAGGAAGCCAAGACCGATCGGGTCGTCGGCCTCGAGCACGAACTGGTGGTAGCCGGTCAGGTGCGCGCTTCCCTCGACCTCGGTGATGACCGCCGGATAGTCCGCGACCCGGGCCTCGCCCACCACGCTCGACGCGAAGCGGCCGCCGATGATGCTCTCGTGCATCAAGGTGGCGCCGCGGGCCAGTTCGCCGCGCTGGTCGAGCAGGGCGAGGCGCGCCGAGGTCCCGCTGCCGCATGGTGAGCGATCGACCTCGCCGTCCGCAAAGACGGTCACGTTTCGGTTTTCGGCGGTGAAGATCACGCCATAAATCCCGGTGAGCTCCGCTTCGAGCGGATGGACGATCTCCCGTTCGGCCTCGACGGCGGCCTTGATCTCGCGGCCGAGCTCGATGAAACGAGGGACGAAGGCGGGCTCGATTGGCAATTCGAAGCGGTCCGCCGGGACGATGGCATAAAACGCGCCGCCGAAGGCGACCGCCAGCTCAGTTTGCCGGCCGCCGGCGGTCACCGTCAGACCGTCGAGGAGCACGAAGCTCGGGACGTTTCGGAAGCGCACCGATCGGACCCGCCCATCCTGCATAGTGGCCACCGTTTTCAGGCGGCCCGAGGGCACGTCGACCACGACCTCGACCAGCCGGTCGGTGGCGGGGACGATGGCGGCGTCGATCGCCCATGTCACCAGTGCGATGGTGCCGTGGCCGCACGCGGTGCTGTAGCCGGCGTTGTGAAAGAAGACCACGCCGAGCTGGGCGCCCCCATCTTCCGGCTCCGTCACGAACCCGCCGTACATGTCCGCGTGCCCGCGCGGCTCGAAGACGAGGAGCTGGCGGATGTCATCGAGGTGGTCGAGCGCATAGCGCCGCTTCTCGAGGATGGTCCGTCCGCGCAGCGACGGAATGCCGCCGCTAACGATGCGAAACGGTTCGCCGGCGGTGTGATAGTCGACGGTACTGACCATCAAGCGACGGCCGGTCGCCGGTTCACTCATCGGTTCATGCTGACACAGCGCGACGGAGACCCCAGCGGCGCCAGACGCGAACCACGACGACGGCGAGGGCGACAACGGGCAGCGACAGGCCGAGCAGGTAGAGCGCGCTCCGATTGAAGAGGACGTTGCCCAGGGTCTCGCCGAGCGTCGCACCGAGCCACATTCCGACCGCCGCCCAGATCGCCGTGGAGACAGCGACCGACGGTACGAAGATGCGGTAAGGAACGCCCATCGTCCCCGCAATCACCGTGATGACGATCCGAAACCCGGGGATGTGCCGCCCGAAAATGATGGCCCACGCTCCCCATCGATCGAACCAACGGCGCGCCTCCTCCAGGCAACGCTGGTCGAGCTGCAGCACTCGGCTGGTGCGGCGATGGTGCAGCAACGCTGGGCCCCCAGCGGCGCGAGAGCCAGTAGAGGTTGCTCGCTCCCGCGACCACCACGGCGATGATGCCGAGCCAGGCGGCCAGCCAGCCGGACAGCGAGTGGCCGTACAGCCGGCCCATGAAGGCGACGTAGAAATCGCCCGGCACGGGAAGGGGAATGCCACTCTCCTCGATGTAGAGCAGGGCCAGGCAGGCGACCGGCGAACGCGACGAGAACGATCGCGATGACGGCGACGGCCACCCGGGATTTCTGATTTCGTCGCAGCATCACGTCCTTAGTCTCCGCTACGCTCTCACCAGGGCGCACCTGATGCAAGACCTCGGACTGCTGCTGCTGCGGATCGTCGCCGGCGTCACGCTATTCGCGCACGGCTATCCGAAGCTGTTCGGCGGCCCGGGAAAGCACCCACACCCACTGCTCGCAAAGACGATGGGGCCCAATTACCCGGGTGCCGTCGAGCGCAGCGGGCCCGGGTTTGTGACGGCGCTCGAAAAGATGGGCGTTCCGAATCCCGAGGCCGCCGCGACCGCATCAGGTCTGGCCGAGCTCGGTGGCGGAGTGGCGCTGGCTGCCGGCCTCTTCACCCGGCCCGCGGCCCTGGCGGTGGCGTTCAATATGGGCGTCGCCACCTACAAGGCGCACTGGAAAAATGGCTTCTACGGGCAGGGCGGCTACGAATTTTCGCTGCTGCTCGGCACCGTCGCACTTAGCTTGTGCCTCACCGGCCCCGGTCGCCTTTCCGTCGACCGTCTCCTGTCCAAGTAGGTGGCAACCCGGCCAGGCGTGACGTGGGCGGTGATCGTGGCGTTCATCCTTCTGCTTTATGGCACGGTCATGGTCTTCCTGGCGTTCGACCGGGTGTCACACTCGAACAGCGACACGATTCGTCCCTTCATCATCACCATGGCCCCGGTCTGGGCCGTCGCGGTCGCGGCCGCCATCGTGCTTCTCCGAAGGCCGGGTTCTCGCTGATGGTCAGTGCGCGCCGGCGATCTGGCTGATCACCAGCGCAATCGATAGGAAGGCGATC
>VBEQ01000006.1 GCA_005881235.1 Chloroflexota bacterium
GAAGAGCGGCCCCTCGTCTTCGGTCATGAGGACGATCGGCGTGTCCTCCCGATACATGATGTCCGCGCCCGACTCCAGCGAGTCGGCGACGTTGCGCCCCGGCAGCGGCCTGCGCATGTACTGCTCAACAGGCCCGCTGCCATCGGCGAACGCGGCGAGGGCTTCCCGGTGCCCGAAGAGACCGACAAAGGTACCGCTCTTGACCACCAGGAGCGCGTCGGCGCCCGAGGCTGTCAATCGCTTGAGGGCATCGGCCGCACTCACGTCCGCGGGACAGGTCGGACCGATGGGCTGCAGAACTCGGCTGAGGGTCGGCATCAGGCGGCCGCCATCGCGAACGCGACGTCGCGCGCCGTCAGGGCCCCAAGTGGCATACCGGAAGAGGTCGTGACGAGGATCACCTGCCGCCCGCTGTCGCGCAGCACGCGCACCGCGTCCGCCAGCGGCAGTTCCGGGCGCACCTCCGGCAGCGGCGTGCGCACGATATCGGCCGCCCGCCCACCCAGCTCCGCCCGCACGTAGCGCTGCAGGACGTCCAGATAGGAGACATAGCCCAGAGAGCGCTGGTCGACGATGACGGGCAGTTCGTAGACCCGGTTCTGCGCCATCATCCTGGCCGCCTGGGCAAGGCTGGTGCTGGGGAAGCAGAACGCGAACTGGCCGGACATCGCCTGCTCGACCGTGCGCGCGTCCCGGAGCGCCGTGGGCATCGCTCGAAATTATAGGTGGGCACCACCCGTCATCCTCCCGGCAGCCGACTGTAACGGCGGCGTGACGGGTATGGAGGCAGTGCCCCGTTATATCAGTCGGAGTTGGCCAAGAACCTCGCCGAATCGTCGACGTCTGACCTGGACCTGCCCCGCGACCTGCGGGGCTTTCGTGCCCGTATCTATCTCCCCTACCGCAGCGGCATCTACCGCTTCATCCGCATGCTCGGCCTGGTCACCTTGCTCGCTTCGTCGCTGGGGCTTTTGGCGGCGGTCGCCGGCTTTCCCATCAACTGGGTGAGCATGCTGCTCGCCCTGGTCGCCAGCCTGGTCCTGATCGGCTTCAGCGTCCGTCCCAGTCTGCGAAAGCCAAAGTTCTAATCGGGCTGTAGCAGGCGCAGCACGGCTGCGGTCATGACCTGGAGGCCGATGGGCAGGCAGCGCTCATCGATCCGGAACTCGGGCGTGTGGTGGACCACGGGCGCTCCCTCTGGCGCCCCGCCCAGCAGGAAGAAGCAGCCTGGACGCGCCTCGAGGAAGTAAGCGAAGTCCTCCCCCACCATCAGCGGCTCCATCGGCACCACGGCGTCCTTGCCCACGACGCCAATGGCTGCCTCACTCACCAGGCTCGCGATCGCCGGATCATTGATGGTCGGCGGCGTTCCCGAGTCGTGCCGGAAATCGCTGCTGCCTCGCATGGTGCCGGCAATCCCTTCCGCCACCTGAGCGATCCGCTCCAGCAGGTGCCGCCGCAACGCCGCATCGAACGTCCGCAGCGTGCCCTGGAGGACGACCTCGCCGGCGACGATGTTGGCGGCGGAGCCGCCGTGCACGCTGCCCAGCGTGATCACCACCGGCGCCATCGGGGACGCCTCGCGGCTGACCAGCGTCTGCAACGCGGTTACCACCTCGGCTGCGATGACGACCGCGTCGACGGTCAGGTGGGGCTGCGCGCCGTGACCGCCTCTTCCGCGAATGATCAGCGTGAACATGTCGGCACTCGCCATCACGACACGCGGCGGCACCGTGACCTGGCCGGTAGGCAGCTGCGACCACACGTGCAGCCCGATCACGCGGTCGATGCCCTCGAGGACGCCGGCGTCGATCATCGGCTTGGCGCCACCGGCCTGCTCCTCGGCCGGCTGAAAGGCAAAGCGAACCATCCCCGGGAGCTCGTGCCGGCGCTGGGACAGCGTGCGGGCGAGCTCCAACGCGATCGCCAAGTGGACGTCGTGGCCGCAGGCGTGCATGACGCCGGCGCGCCTCGATCGAAACGGCACGTCCGCCGTTTCGGTGAGCGGGAGGCCGTCCATGTCGGCGCGCACCAGCACCGCTCGCCCGGGCCGCTCTCCGCGGATGTCGGCCACCACGCCGGTCCCGCCGACGCCCTTCGTCATTTTGTCGACCCCCAGCGCATCGAGCCGCTCGGCGATATAGTGCGCGGTCTCAATTTCTTTGAAGCTCAGCTCCGGTGCGGCGTGCAGCTCGCGCCGATGCGTGATGAGATGCTGCATGGCGGCCGCGTCTGGCTCATGCACCGCGGGCCGTGGCTTCGAGGCCATCGCAAACTATTCTGGCAAACTGGATTCGATGGCCCGTTCGCTCGCCGAGTACCAGCGCAAACGCGACTTCAGCAAAACGCCTGAGCCGAAAGGCACCCCCGAGCCTACCGGCCAGAACCGCTTCGTCGTCCAGAAACACTGGGCGACCCGACTCCATTACGACTTCCGCCTGGAAATGGACGGCGTTCTCGTCAGCTGGGCCATTCCCAAGGGACCAACCTTGAACCCCGCGGAAAAGCGCCTCGCCGCCCATGTCGAGGACCACCCGGTCAGCTACTACGACTTCGAGGGCACTATCCCCAAGGGCGAGTACGGCGGCGGCACGGTGATGATCTGGGACTGGGGCACCTTTGAGCTCGAGGAGAGCACGCCGGCCGAGTCGCTCAAACGGGGCGAGGTGAAGTTCCGTCTCAACGGCGTCCGGCTACGCGGACGCTATGCCCTGGTGCGCACCCGTTCCGAAAAAGACTGGTTGCTGATCAAGAAGAAAGATGAGGCGGCTGATCCGAATTTCGACATCGAGAAATTCACCACCTCCGTGAAGACGGGACGCACCAAAGAGGAGATCGAGCAGGGGAAGGATGCCGTGTGGTCGAGCAGCCGTGCTCAGGGCGAGGGCGGACTGATCAACCTCGCCAACGCCGAAAAAAGCCCCATGCCCAAAAGCCTCGACCCGATGAAGGCGCAGCTGGTCGATGAACCATTCGATAACGACCGTTGGCTCTTCGAAGTCAAATGGGACGGCATCAGGCTGATCAGCTTCATCGACAACGGGAAGGTCTCACTCCAGACCCGTTCCGGCCGGATCGTCGACAACGAATATCCGCAGCTGCAGGCGATCAGTGGGCTGGTCAAGGTGAAGCAGGCCGTGCTCGACGGCGAGATTGTCGCCCTCGACGACGAGGGCCGTCCGTCCTTCCAGTTACTGCAGAACCGGGAACGGGACAAGAGACCCCTGCAGTACGTCGTATTCGACATCGTCTATGCCGACGGCCAGCGGCTCTTCAAAGTGCCGCTCGAGGACCGAAAGCGGCTTCTCCGCAACCTGTTTGTCGACACCTCGCTGCTGAAGTACTCCGAACACGTCCTCGGCGAAGGCAAGGCGTTCTTCAAGGCGGCCCAGCAGAATCACCTGGAGGGGATCGTCGCCAAGCTGCGTGACAGCTCCTACCAACCGGGAGTGCGCAGCAGCGCCTGGCTGAAGATCAAAGCCGTCCTTCAGCAAGAGGTCGTCGTCGGCGGCTTCACCGCGCCACGCAACAGCCGGAAATATTTCGGCGCGCTCATCGTCGGCGTCTTCGAGAACGGCAAGTTCGTGTACACCGGCCACGTGGGCGGCGGGTTCGACGAAAAGACCCTCGCCGAGCTCTACAAACTGATGAAGCCGCTGATCGTCAAGTCGCCGCCCTTCGCCGGACCGCCACCGCACGCCAATGAGAAACCCACCTGGGTGAAACCGAAATTGGTCGTCGAGGTCAAGTTCAGCGAATGGACGCGCGACGGCGTCATGCGCCAGCCGGTCTTCCTCGGACTCCGCGATGACGTGGATCCGCGCGAGGTCCGGCGAGAACTCCCCGGCGACACGGATCGTGAAACGGCGCGGGCCAAAGCCACTGTCGCGGCCACGCCGAAACCCCCGGCTCGCGCCGCAGCCTCGCGCGCCCGGGTCGCCAGAAAGACATCAACGCGGACGTTGCGCCCCGCCGCGGCGGCACCCCGAAAGGCAGCGGCTCCAGACATCCCCGATACGCCGCTGAGTCGGGCGGCGGCTAAAATCGCGAAGCAGCTCGGCACCACCATCCGCGGGGCGACTCGAGCCGAGCTCGAGGCGCTGGATGCGATCAAGAAAGAAGGCAACTGGGAGATCGGTGGGCGCACGGTACACCTGACGAACCTGGACAAGCTCCTCTTCCCCGAGGACCGCTACTCGAAGCGCGATTTGATCCGCTACTACGTCCAGGTCGCGCCCGTGATGATTCCCCACTACAGCCGGCGGCCGCTCTCCATGAACCCGCACCCGGATGGCATCCATGGCAAGAGCTACTGGGTGAAGGACAAGCCGGATTACGCTCCCGAATGGATCCCCACTTTTCGCTACCAGGATCAGAAAAGCCTGAAAGACTGGATCCTCATCGAGGAGGTGGCCACGCTGGCCTGGCTCGCGAACCATGCGGTGATCGATATGCATCCGTGGTACTCACGGGTGGACAAACCGGAGTACCCCGATTGGTCCGTGGTGGATCTCGACCCGGCCGAGGGCGCGACCTTTAACGATGTGATCGCGGTGGCGAAGGTGGTGAAGAGCGCGCTCGACCACCTCAAGCTGAAGGCCGTGCTGAAAACGACCGGCCAGAGTGGGCTGCACGTCTACATCCCCATCGAGCGGCGCTACACCCTGGAGGAAAGCCGCGACTTCGTCGCCAAGCTAGCTCACACGATCGCGGAGTTGATGCCCGACAAGGTCACCGAGGTCTGGGAGGTCAAGCGCCGCACCGGCAAGATCCGCATCGACTACACGCAGAACGTGATCAACAAGACGCTGGCCGGTCCCTACTCGGTCCGGCCCGCGATGCACGCGCCCGTCTCGACGCCGATCACCTGGAAGGAGCTCGATGATCCGCAGCTGCGACCCGATCGGTGGACGATCAAAACGCTCGGCGACCGGCTGCTCGAGGTCGGCGATCTCTTTCACGAGGCCCTGATCGTGCGCCAACGTCTGCCGGCCATCTGACCCGTGACTGACGGCCGCACGGTCCCCGCCGATCTCCCCGCGATGCAGGCTTTCATCGACGCCTGGATCAAGCGACGCGGAGACTACTGGTCACCCCTCTCGCAATATGCGCGATTGGCGGAGGAGGTCGGTGAGCTCGGCCGCGAGCTGAATTTTCAATTCGGCGACAAGCCACGTGCCGCCAAGGACGCGTCCGGCTCCGCCGCTGATGAGCTCGGTGATGTGCTCTTCATCGTCATCCTGCTGGCCAATTACCTGGGCATTGACCTCACCTCCGCGCTGACGGGGACCCTGAAAAAGTACGAGAGGCGGTCGCAGACGTGACGTCCTGCACTGCTTATCCACAGGACTTTTGCACTGCCTGTGAGCAGCTGGTGGAAAAAGTACCGCAACAAATGTTCCGTCTGGACGGGTCTAACCAGCTGGTCGTATTCTCATGTCCCGCTCGATCGAACATCGGGTTCCTTGGGGAGAGGGGTCAAGTCAAGGAGTGCGGCGGCACGGGAAGAGTTCCATGTTTATCGTTTGCGGTTTTATTGGCTTGACAGCGGCTCAAAGCCGGGCATAGAATGCGGCAAACCTATATGTTGTGCTGGATCGGATCGTCAAGCCCCACATTTAGGGGGAGGTAGCGGACCAAGGCTCACGCGCTTGAACGGGAAACTACCGGCGGCGGCAGACGCCGGACGGCACGCAGTGTGCCGGCGCTCTTTGTGAGCTAGGGGGAGACCATGCTCAGAAATACGCTCAGGATGATCAACCAGCAAGACCAATGGTTTAACCAGTTACGCCGCGAAGAGTCCGCCCGCCGCACGCTTCGGTACTCGCTCTACCAGGCGCTCGAACAGGTGGAACGCTTGCTCGAGAGCGACATGATGGAAGTCCCGATCGAAATGCAAGCCCGCCTACGCCAGATCGTCGAAGCCGTCGATCCCCAACTCGCCTACCGCATGGACCAATCGGGCCCCAGCGCCCTCGACATTCAGGACATCATCTTCGAGGCGCAGGACCGCCTCATCAAGCAGGTCCGCGCCTGACAGTCTCTTAACCTCGAACGCCTCGCCTCCTGCAGTGGCGCCCGGGAGCAATCCCGGGTGTCATTGCGTCTGGGGGTAGTCTGGCGCTATGCGTGACACCAAGACCCGCAAGGCCGACGTCCTGGCCGCGCTCAACCAGCACGACGATATGTGGCTCTCGACCGCAGACCCGGATGGACGGCCCCACCTTATCCCGGTATCAGGCTGGTGGGACGGCACCCACCTGGTCATCGCCACGACGGGCGCCAGTCGCACGGCTCAAAACATGAACACGAACCGACCAGTGCGGCTGGCGGGTGGATCGCCGTCGGACGCCATCATGATCGATGCAGACGTCGTTGAACGCTCCGCCGTGGAGGACTCGCCCGAACTGGCCGGCGGCTTTGCCGGCGCCGTCGGCTGGGATCCTCGCGACGTCGGTCGTGGCTGGTTCTTCTTCCGCCTGCGACCGACTCGGATCCAGGCTTACCGGGGATACGACGAACTCGAGGGCCGCGATGTCATGCGCGACGCGAGCTGGATGGCATGAGCGACGGCATCGAGGTCTGGGACCTCTGGTTGCCGGGACCCGGGGCGACTGGACTCCCGTTTGCCCGGAGCCGCATCAGCGGCGCCGATGCCGGCGACCGCCTGCTGGTTCACGCCGCGCCACCAAAATTGCAGGTCACGGTCCGCGATGCGAGCGGCAAGGTGCTTGCGACCGGCGACGGGCTGGAGCGCCACGAGCCCGGGCCGATGAGCTTCCTCGTGCGGCGCGGCACCAGCATCACGCTGGAAGATGGCTGGCCGACAGAGAAGGACATCGGTCGGGTGGTACTTCTTCCCGGCGGCGAGGCCGGCATCCTCAAGAGCTGGTGGAACGCCGACGACCGCAAGGAGTGGCGCTGGCAGGTCGAGTTCTACAACCAGAACCGCGGCTGATCCGCCCGCGTGCTTATGCCTGCACGAAGTAGGAGCGGCAGGCCAGGTCGATCAGGTCCGGCTCGAGCCGCGAGGGCCGGCCCAGAAAGTACGCCACCTCGTCGAGCTGGTTGAGGATGTCGCGCGGCTGGCAGCCTCGCAGCGGGCGCTTGAACGGCTTGTAATACCGGTCGAGCACGTACTGGTAGCCGACCTCGTTGAACACGATCTCGAACTCCTTGCACGCCCGTTCGAAGATTTGCCGGAATTCGATCGCTGTCGGATCGGGCACGTGGATCTTGTAGCGCACGCGCCGGAGAAACGCTTCGTCGACCAGCGATCCCGGCTCGAGGTTGGTGCTGAACACGACCATGGCCTCGAAGGGCGCGCCCACCGCCATGCCCGCGCCCGCCAGCGTGAGGTAGTCGATCCGCCGCTCCAGCGCGACGATCAGGCGGTTGAGCAAGGCGCGCGGCGAGGAGTCCTGGCGGCCGAAGTCATCGAGCAGGAAGATACCGCCATT
>VBEQ01000007.1 GCA_005881235.1 Chloroflexota bacterium
ACGACCTGGGGGCGGAAGCCGAAGGCCGCGAGATGAGCCGCAACTTCGCCGTCATCGACCACCAGCAGCGCGACGGCGTCAAGGGCTTCACCTCGATCGTTGGCGGCAAGGTGACGACCTATCGCTTGATGGCGGAACGGGTCGTCGACGTTGCCGCCCACCACCTCGGCGTGAGCACCCCGTGCACCACGGCCGAGGTGCCCCTCAACGATCGGGAGGAACCCCTCGACCAGTTGCGCCACCGTCCATCGGTGCTCGGTGTTCCCAAGCCGCACGGTGACGAGTCGCCCCTGCAGCCCTTACTCTGCGAGTGCGAACTGGTGCGGCCGCAGGACGTCGCACCCTGGTTCAAGGACCCCGCGGTCCGCGACCTGGAGGACGTCCGCCGCCGGACTCGCTCGGGGATGGGCCCATGTCAGGCCGCCATCTGCTCCTACCGGCTGGCGGCGCGGCTGGTCAGCGACCGCGGCCTCGACGGTGCGAGCGCCACCCGGGCGATGGCGGACTTTCTCGAGACGCGCTGGCGTGGCGTTCGCCACGTGTTCTGGGGGAGTCAGCTGCGCAACATGCAGGTCACGACCGGTCTTCACATGGAGCTCTACAACCTCGACCGGGAACTGATGAAGTCGCCGCTCCCTCACCCGAGCAGGAATCTCCCTCCCCCGCTTGCGGAGGAGGGTCGGGGAGGGGGCGATGGCGCACAACCCGCCGAGGTGGCTGGTAAACGATGAAAACCGATGTCGCCGTGATCGGCACCGGGCTTTCCGCGCTGGCCGCCGCGCGGACGATCCAGCAGTCGGGGCGCCAGGTGGTCCTTGTATGGCCGGGCCTCTCCTCTCTCTACTTTCTGTTTGCCACCGTTGACGTCCTCGGGTATCCGACGGCGGACGCCACGGAGCCGGTCGCCGACCCGGGCGGGGCGGTGGCGCGGCTGATCGCCCGCGAACCGACCCATCCCTATGCGCGCGCCGGCATCGATGCCGTCCAGGCCAGTGCGCGGCTGATGCTCGAGTGGTTCAAGGAGGCCGGCCTTGTCTGGGAAGGCGCGCTCAACCGCAACTTCCTGCTGCCGACTGCCACCGGCACGCCCAAGCCGTGCTGCCTCGCCCCGGCCAGCATGACCGCCGGAGACCTGAGCCGGCCGGAACCGATCGTCTTCTGCGGATTCACGGGGTACCAGGACTTCGCGCCCGAACTGGCTGCATCCAACCTCAAACGCCAGTGGAGCGCCGCCGATGTGTCGGCGGTTCGCGTCACGGCGCCGGGGTACGGCCCCGACCGCCTCTTCACCTCGATCGATCTCGCCCGCAGCTTCGAAGACGCCAGCTTCCGGGACGCGGTTGCCGCTCAACTGCGCGAGCGCCTCAGTGGGGACACGGTCCGCGTCGGCGTGCCCGGCGTGCTGGGGCTGACCACGCCCAACGAGACCTTTGCCGCATTTCAGCGGGCCGTCGGCCGCCCGATCTTCGAGATTCCAACGGTCCCGCCGTCCGTCATCGCGCTCCGGCTCTTCGACCGGCTTCGCAAGCACCTGCAAGAGGCCGGCATCGAGATCATCTGGGCGGCGCCGGCACACGCGGCGGAGGTCACGGACGGACGCTGCCGCAGCATCCTCCTCAAAGCGGCGGGCCACGAGCTTCCTGTCGAAGCCGCCGCCTACGTGGTGGCCCTCGAGGACTGGGTCGACGGCGCGTTCCGCGCCGGCGTTCACACCGTACGCGATCCCTTCTTCCACCAAGCGATCGCGTGGAACAAGGTCCCCACGGATCGCACCGCGGAGTCGCTGTTTTCCACGCAACCGTTCGAACAGGTCGGCTACGCCCTCACCGACCGGCTCCAGCCGGCTGACGAAAAGGGCAGGCCGCTCGCAGAGAACGTGTTTTGCGCCGGGGGCGCGATGGCGGGATACGATCCAACGGGGACCAAGTCGCGAGGCGGGATGGCGATTGCTACCGGATACCGCGCGGCGCGAGAGGCGCTGGCCGCATGATCACCGAAGAGTTCGAGCCGATGACGGATACCGTCGAAGAAGAAGCCTCTGTCGAGGCCTGCACCAAGTGCACCGCATGCAATACCGTCTGTCCCGTTGCTCGCTCCACCGACATCTTTCGCGGTCCCAAGGCGCTCGGCCCGGACGCGGAACGCTTTCGATCGCCGCAGGAGGCGGCCGTCACCCCGGGCCTCGATCTCTGCTCCGGATGCAAGCTCTGCGAGGTGACCTGTCCGTCGCAGGTCAGCATCCAGGAATACATCCGGCGTGCCCAGAACAAGGGGGCACGAGAAAAAGGCCGCAGCCTACGCGACTGGGTGCTCGGGCGGACGAGACTTCTCGGGAAGTTGGGCAGCATGACCGCCCCGCTCGCCAACTTCGGCAATAGCAACCCGCTGTTCCGCGTGTTGATGGAGCGGTTCGTCGGGATCCATCGCCGCCGGCCGCTGCCGAAGTATCAGTGGCTGACCTTCGAGCGCTGGTTCAAGCGCCACCCGCGACCCACAAAGTCACGACGGAAGGTGGCGTACTTCTACGGCTGCTGGGTCAATTACAACGACCGGCGCCTGGGAGAGCGGGCGGTCGCCATTCTCGAGCGCAATGGGATCGAGGTCGTCGTGCCGCATCAGCAGTGTTGCGGCATCCCCGCGGTGGTCAACTCCAACATGGACCTGGCCCGCCGCTACGGCCAGCAGAATGTCCGGAACCTGACCCCGGTCGCCGAGGAGATGGACATCGTGGCGAGCTCCACGTCCTGCGGCTTGATGTTGAAGCACGATTACGGCCATCTGCTCGACATCCCCGGATCGGAGCGTCTCGGGGCGAAAACCTACGACATCATGGAGTACCTCTGGATGCTTCACGAGGCAGGCGAGCTGGACACGGATTTTCAGACCGTTCCAATGCGCCTGCTTTACCACGCGCCCTGCCACCTGAAATCCCATGGGATCGGCTATCCCGCGATGCGATTGCTGCGGCTGATTCCGGGCGTCAATCTCGAAGAGGTCGACGAAGGATGCTGCGGCATCTCGGGGACGTTCGGCGTCAAGGTCGAGAAGTACGATCTTTCGATGAAGATCGGCAGCCGCCTCTTCGAAGCGGTCAAGGCCGCCGGCAGTGACTACGTGCTCGCGGACTGCGAGACGTGTCGCATGCAGGTCGAGCACGGCGCCGGCGCCACCTCCGCCCACCCCCTGGAGATTCTGGCGAGGGCCTATGGGCACGGTTAGCATGGTGCTCGTCTCGCACAGCCGCCAGCTCGCGGAAGGGGTCCGTGAGCTCGCTGCCCAGATGACCCAGGGCAAGGTGAAGATCGCGGTGGCCGGTGGCACAGCGGACGGACGGTTGGGCACCGACGCGACCGCGATCCTGGCCGCGATCGAGGAGGTCCGCGGACCGGAGGGCGTGTTGGTCCTCGTGGACCTGGGCAGCGCCGTGCTGAGCACGCAGATGGCGATCGAACAACTCGCCGACGGGAAGGGCCGGGTCCTGCTGAGCAACGCGCCCTTCGTGGAGGGCGCCGTCATCGCCGCGGTCGAGGCCTCGATCGAGAGCGACCTCGAAGCCGTCGCTGCGGCAGCGCTAGGTGCGCGTGAGATGGAAAAGGTGTCCGGCTAACGTGGTTGAAGCCGCCGAACGCGAGGGCCGCCGCCGTGCCGCCTTTGCGCGGCTGCAGGCGTCTTTCCCCGTGTCGATCTCGATGACGGACGTGGAACTGCCCGCTGGGGCCCGCCTCGATGACGACGAATTCGTGGTCCGCACGTCGAAGGACTGGGGCCTCTCGATCAAGCCGCTGATCCTCACAACCAAGCGGCTCGTCTGCCCCAGCGACCTGACCGGCCGCTCCGCCGTCAGCCTCTGGCTCACCGACGTGCGCAGCGTCAAGCTATCGAAGCACGCGATCGGCTTCTCCACCATCGTGGTTGAGACCATCGACCAGAAGCCGGTCTCCTTTGCGACCCACATCAACGGCGCCGTGGTCAGGTCCGACATCGCCGCCACGCTCGACCACGTGCAACGAACCGCGGCGCCCAATCGGTCCGGGGCGGCGTCTTCACCCTTGGGCGGCGATCGCTACGAGCAGTTGCGACAGATCGGTGAGTTGAGGCAGTCCGGCGTGCTCTCGCAAGCCGAGTTCGAAAAGGAAAAGGCACGGATCCTCGAGCAACCGTAGCCTCCGGAATGGAGCTGCGCCCGCTTGGCTCCGCCGGGCTCATGGTGACGCCGATCGGGCTCGGCCTCGCCGCCCTGGGTCGTCCCGGATACATCACGCTCGATCGGGAGACGGACCTCGGCAGCGATCGCAGTATGGCCGCGCTCGAGCGTCGCTCCCACGAGGTCTTGAGCGCCGCCTATGACGCCGGCGTCCGCTACTTCGATGCCGCCCGCTCCTACGGCCTTGCGGAGCGTTTCCTCGCGTCCTGGCTGCGCGAGCGCGGGCTCCCACCGAACGCGGTCACCGTGGGGTCGAAGTGGGGCTATACCTACGTCGGTGACTGGCAGATCGATGCTCGCGTCCACGAGGTGAAGGATCACTCGCTCGCCGCGCTCCGACGGCAAATCGCAGAGAGCCGCGGACTGCTCGGCGAGTACCTGGACCTCTATCAGATCCATTCGGCGACGCTCGAGAGCGGCGTCCTCGACGATCGCGCCGTTCTGAGCGAGCTGAACGCGCTACGGGCGAGCGGGCTCACCATTGGCGTGTCGGTCAGCGGCCCGCGGCAGGCCGAGGTGATCCGCCGAGCCCTCGACGTCAACGTCGATGGGGTCAATCCCTTCCAGTCGGTGCAGGCGACATGGAATCTCCTGGAACCATCCGCCGGTCCGGCGCTCGCCGAGGCACATCAGGCCGGCTGGGGCGTAATCATCAAGGAGGCGCTCGCCAACGGCCGGCTCGCCGACCGCGATCAGCAAGCCATTGCCGCCGCGCTCGCCAACCCCTGGGTGGACACTGTCCTCTCCGGTGCCGTCACGCCAGCGCAAGTGCAAAGCAACGTCGGGGCCCTCGCCCTGCAGCTGTCTCCGGATGAGCTCGCTGCGCTCTCGAAGCTGGCTGAGACCCCCGATCGGTACTGGAAAGAACGCAGCCAGCTGGCCTGGCGCTAGTCCAACCTGGGCTAATTTTTGCCCGATCAATTGCGATCGGAGTTCAGCAATTGACAATGACGCCGCTGGTGGTACAAGAACTTCGCGAAGACCTTTCTGAGGGGAGGCGCGAGTGATCGGACCACTGGGATCGGCGAACCGGGAAATCCGGGAGGCGGATCGGCGCGACCAGCTGCGCCGGCGAGCCCGGCTCGCTGAACCGCGGCGGCTGACCGATGACCTCCTCCACCAATTGGAGGAATTGAATCTCGACGGCGTCGGCACCGTGCCCGACGGCTATGAACGAGCCCTCGCGCAGTTGCGGGAGCAGCTGGAAGGGTTGGCTCGGCTGCGGCCGCGGCTGATCGAGCGGCTCCAGCCCGGAACGCGTACGGCTGAGTTGATCGATATTGTCTTCATCATCCAGGAGATCATCGCTCCGCCGCGCCTTCCCTCGGGCAGCGTCGCCGTGGAGGACACCGACATCGTCTAAGGATCGGCACCCGGACGCTACGATAAGCGCCGTGAAAGCGCCTACCTGGCTCGTACTCCCGATCTCGGTGCTGGTTGTCGCCGGTTGCAGCAATACCGCAGGCGGGCCCGCCAAGCCGCCGACGGCGCAGGAGATCCTCGCCAAACCCGATACCGCGAACGTCCGGGATGGTCACTTCACCCTCGTGGCCCACATCGTCAGCGGCAGCGCCACGTTCGACGCCACCGGTGACGGGATCGTCATCGTCAAGCCCCAGCAGGCGTCCCGCTTCACGATGCAGACGACCATCGCCGGCCAACCCCTCAAGTTCGAGGAGATCATCATCGGGGGGAAGGAATACGATCTCTCGCCCGACAACCCGCGCTGGACCGTCAAGGCGAGCACCAACTCGTCGAACCCGAGCTCTTTCAAAGGGAGCGCGGCCGTCTACCTGGGTGAGGAGACGCTCCCCCAGGGGAAGGCGTGGCACGTGAAAGCCAAGGACGATAGCGGCAACCCGTTCGAGGCCTGGGTACGGGAATCGGACGGCTATCCGCTAAAGTACGCGAGCACGATGCAGGGATCCACCTTCACGGCAACGTTCGATCGCTTCAATACGGGGCAGACGGTCAGCGCCCCACCCGCATCGGACATCCAGCAATAGTGGTCGCGAGACTGATTCGAATCGCCATGGCGGTGGCGGCCCTTGGCCTGCTGGCCGGCTGCGGCGGACCCGGTGCGCCTCTCGGGCCTCCGAGCGCCAAGGACATCCTCTCCAAGCCGCTTCATACCAACCTCAACGACGCGCATTTCGTCGTGTCCGGCAAGTTCGTGAGCTCGACGCCAGGCGGCGTCTCCGTGGACGTCCAGGGTGATGGGGCATTGGTCTACAAGAACCCTGGCGCCGGCCGGTTCAAATTCGAGACCACGGTGGCCGGGCAGAAGGTGAGCTACCAGGACATTTCCATCAACGGGGTCGACTACACCTTCGTCGTGCCCGGGAACGGCAAGTGGACCGCCAAGACGACCACCTCCGGCCTCGGCCGTGACAGCTTCACCGGCGCCTCGGATTTCGCCTATGTCGGAGAGGAAAATCTGCCGGCCGGTAAATCCTGGCACGCGAGAGCCAAGGACAAGGACGGCAACCAGTTTGACGGCTGGATTCGCGAACGGGACGGCTACCCGGTCAAATACGAGATCACCCAGCAGGGCAATGCGCTGAAGCTGAGCTTTGACAAGTACAACACCGGCGAATCGATCACGGCACCCCCGGCCTCCCAGGTGGTGCAGGGTTAAGCAGGCCGTGCGCCGCTTGCTGTTGGTCTTCGGGGTAGCCGCGCTCGCGGCGGGATGCGGCGTGCCCACGCCGGCGACCCCCACCGCAAAAGACGTCCTGGCCAAGCCGCAGCAATCCGATCTCAAGGACGCGCACTTCACCGTCACCGGGAAGATCACGGATAACGGCACGACCGTCGAACTGGTCGGGGACGGCGCGCTGGTCTACAAACCCAAGCTGGCGGGCCGCTTCAAGTTCACGACGAACGTCGGCGGGCAGGCCGTGGCCATCCTCGAAATCTCGGTCGACGGCACGAACTACGGGATGACCCCCGCCTCACCCAAGTGGGTGGCGACCAAGAGCACCTCGGGCATCGATCCCAACGCCTTCGCCGGGGCGAGTGAGCAGAAGTACGTGGGCGAGGAGAACCTCCCGCAGGGCAAGGCCTGGCACGCGACGGCGAAGGATAAGGACGGCAACGCCTTCGATGCCTACAT
>VBEQ01000008.1 GCA_005881235.1 Chloroflexota bacterium
TCGTCCCAGAACGCCTGCTGCAGCGGATGTAGCGTCGTTCCCTGGGCGAGGCCCTCGATGGTCGTGATCTGGGTCCCGTCCGCCTGCACCGCGAACATCGTGCAGGACTTCACGCTGTGGCCGTCGAGCTCAACGGTGCACGCCCCGCAATTGCTGGTGTCGCAACCCACGTGGGTCCCGGTGAGGCCCGCCACATCGCGGATGTAGTGCACCAGCAGCAATCGAGGCTCGACCTCGTGCTCGTGCTTGGTGCCGTTGATGGTGACCGCAACCCTGCGCCTCATACGCACCTCCGTCTGACTAGCCGATCCGCCTGCCAAGGAAGGTATAGCACCCGAATCGGCGAGTGTCTAGGCTGGAGTCCGAGAACGACGTTGACGGCGTACGAGGGGGCTGGAGAAAATGACATCGAGGGGTTCGGACCGCTGCAATCAATCCTGGAGGGATGGACCATGCGCCGACTGACATTGCTGGCCGCTGCTACGATCGCCATTGGGCTTGCCGTCCCAGCGTCGGCGGCCTCGCCAACCGACGTTGGGGTCGTCCAGAACTTCGGGCCGCCGCTGGCGGCGAGCTGCCATAACCCGGAGGGGATCGCCGTCGACCCAACCGGCAATGTCTACGCCGCCTCCTTCGCGTTCCAGCCGGTCGCCAACATCTGCGTGGTCAATCGTCGCGGCGACCTGGTCGACGTCATCCCGGTGCCGGCCGGTCCGGCTGGGGTCGCGTCGCTGCTCGGTGAGCTATTTGAAGCAGGCCAGGGTCTCTACGTGCTCGACTTCGCCAACGGCGCACCCGGCAATGGCCGCTTGCTGCTCGTCGACCCCGGCAGCCACGCGGTCCAGGTGGTCGCGTCCGGGCTTCAGGCGCCCAACGGCCTGACCCAGGATCGGCACCGCAACATTTATATCTCTGATTCCTTTAAGGGCGTCATCTTCAAAGTCGCGCCCGATGGGACGCCCAGCGTCTGGAAGCAGGATCCGCGGCTGACCCCGCAGCCCGGTACGGGACCGCCTTTCGGCGCCAACGGGGTCGCCTTTGACCGCAACCAGGAATTCCTCTACGTGGCCACCACCGCCGACGCGAAGATCTATCGGATCCCGGTGCTCAAGGACGGCACGGCGGGGAGTCTGGAGCTGTTTGCCTCCGGTGAGACGATCGACGCCACCCAGGGAACGACCGAAGCCCTGCACGGCGCCGACGGCATCATGTTCGATGTCCGGGGGAACCTCTACGTGACCGCAAATTCGGCGCAGCATCCGGCGCCCGGCCTGCCTGGCGAGCTTCAGGTGTTATCGCCCGAGGGCCGGCTGATCGCGCGCTACGACGGCGTCGGTCAGCACGATCTGGACTTTCCCGCCAGCCTCGTCTTTCACGAGCGCGCCGTTTACATGACGAACCTTTCGCTGACGGACGGCGGAACCAACTCCAAGCTGTCGGTGATGGGCGTGCCCTTCCCAGGAGCGCCGTTGCGGCCCTAGCCCGGCCTATAACCTGAGCGCAGCGCCGAGTTCGATCTTTCCCTCGAGCAACGCCCGGCCGACGATCGCGCCCTCGGCGCCCGAATCCCGGATCGCCTCGAGATCGGCGTAGGTCGCGACTCCACCGGCGACGAGCACCGGAACTCCAACGGGAAGGAGGAGCGAGAGGCTGGAGAGGTCGGGCCCGCCGAGTGTGCCATCGCGGGCGGTGTCGGTATGGATGAAGCGCTGCGCCCCGGCATCCCTGAGCGTCTCGGCCAGGGCGGCGGGGTCCTGGGACGACTCGCGGCGCCACCCCCGGGTCAGCACGCGTCGACCGCGGGTGTCCAGGCTGAAGACCAGGCGCGGACCGAAGCGGGCGGCCCATGACGCCGCGACCGCAGGCGATTCGGTCGCCGCGGTGCCGACGATCACGCGGGCGACGCCCCGCTCCAGGGCGGCCTCCACCTGCCCCAGGTCGCGAGCGCCGCCTCCCGCCTGCACCGGCACCCCGGCCGCGGCCGCGATGTCGCCGATCAGGTCCAGGTGGGACCAGTGACCGAGGCGGGCGCCGTCGAGATCGACCACATGCAACCAGGGAGCACCGGCTTCAGCGAACCCCAGCGCGAGCGCGATCGGGTCGGAACCGAAATCGGTCACGCGGGCGAAATCGCCCTGCTCCAGCCGTACCGCGTTCCCGCCGAGCAGGTCGATCGCCGGGATGATCAGCACCAGACTGGCACGCCCGGCGCCGGCCGTTCTGTCATCGTGTTAGCATATTAACATGTTAAAGCGCCGGCCCCGGACCTCGCCACCTCGAGCGAAATCGGGCCGCCCCCCGCAGAGCTGGACTACCCCGGCAACCACGGATCTTTTCCGGACGATCGCCGGGTTGAAGTCGCTCGAGGAGACCGAGCGGTTCTTTCGGGACCTGTGCACGATCCCGGAGCTCCACACCCTCTCGCACCGCTGGGAGGTGGCCAAGCTTCTCGACCAGGGAGTCCACTACGCGGACATCGCCGAGCGTACCGGCGCCAGCACCGCGACCATCACGCGCATCAATTCCTGGCGGCGGTTCGGAACCGGTGGCTACCGGCTGCTGCTCGACCGGCGCAAGGCGCGCTCAAAGTGAACGGCCGTTCCGGGCTCATCGACGGCCGGCTGCGCCTCGCGATCCCCAACAAAGGTCGGCTTGCCGAACCGGCGATCGCGCTGCTGCGCGAGGCCGGCTACCAGTTCGAGGCGGACGATCGGCGCCTCTTTGCGCCCTGCGACAACTACCCTCTCGACCTGCTCTTCGTTCGAGCCGAGGACATCCCGGAGTACACCGGGGACGGCGTCGTCGATCTGGGCATCACGGGTTCCAACCTGGTCGAGGAGCGGGGCAGCCCGGTCAGCCAGAGCATGGCGCTCGGCTTTGGTCACTGCCAGTTGCGGGTGGCCGTTCCCGATAAGCAACCGTTCCAGCAGCTGCGCGACCTGGCAGGCCGTCCGGTGGCCACCTCGCATCCCCGCACCACTGCTCGGTTCTTCAAGGAACGGAATGTCGCCGTCGAGCTGATCGAGATCAGTGGCGCGGTCGAGATCACGCCGCTGCTCGGCGTGGCCGATGCGATCGTCGACCTGGTCTCGACCGGCAGCACGCTCGCGGTCAACGGCCTGCGTTCCATCGAGACGATCCTCGAATCGGAAGCACAGCTGATCAGCCATCCCCGGCTGAGCCCGGAAAAATCCGAGCGCCGGCGTCAGCTCGAGACGATGCTCGCCAGCGTGATCGCCGCCCGGCGCAAGAAGTACGTGATGATGAACGCCCCCGCGGATGCGCTACCACTCATCAAGAACGTGATCCCCGGCATGGGGTCGCCGACCGTGATGCCCCTGGCCGACCCGGCGATGATCGCGATCCACGCCGTGGTCGACGCGGACGCGGTCTGGGCGCTGCTCGGCCCGCTGAAGGCCGCAGGGGCGACGTCGATCCTCGTGATGCCGATCGAGAAGCTCATCCCATGATCGCGGTCGACGCGCTGCCCGCAGCGGGCACCGCCGCCTACCGATCGCTCGTCACCCGCACGCCGGTGCCCGAGGAGGTGCGCGTGCAGACCCAGGCGCTGCTGCTCGACGTCAAAAAGCGCGGCGACGCGGCACTGCTCGACCTCACCGAGCGCCTCGATGGCGTGCGCCTCCAGCAAACCGGCGTCACCACCGAGGCCGTGCGCGCGGCGCTGGACAATCTGGACCCCGGATTGCGAGGCGCGCTCGAGATCGCGGCCGCGAACATCGAGGCGGTTCACGGCGCACAACGCTTCCGCGAGGAGCCGGTCGACGTCATGCGGGGCGTGCGCGTCTGGCGAGAGTGGCGTGCATTGCGCCGGGTCGGGCTCTACGTGCCCGGCGGGCGCACGGTTTACCCGTCGTCCGTCCTGATGCTCGCCATCCCGGCCCGCCTCGCCGGCTGCGAAGAGATCGTCATGTGCTCTCCGCCGCAGCGCGATGGGCAGATTGCCCCTGCGGTGCTCGCGGCCGCCGGGCTCGCGGGCGTGACCGAGGTCCACGCCGTCGGGGGCGCGCAGGCGATCGCCGCCATGGCGTACGGCACCGAGTCTGTGCGCCGGGTCGACAAGATCTTCGGGCCGGGCAACGCCTTCGTCACCGCCGCCAAGCTGGCCGTGTTCGGCGACGTCGCCATCGATATGCCCGCCGGGCCGTCGGAAATTCTGGTCCTGACCGATGGATCGGTGCCCGCTGCCTGGGTGGCGGCCGATCTGCGCGCCCAGGCAGAGCACGCTGCCGACGCGCGCGCCATCCTGGTCAGCACCGATCCAGCGATCGCCACTGACGTCAGGGGACTGCTAGACGGCGTGCTCGCCGACCAGGTGCTCGTGCTGAGCGCGATCGGGATGGAGGCGGCGGTTGCGTTCGCGAACGACTTCGCCCCGGAGCACCTGACGCTCGCCTGCGCCGAGCCCGACCGGTGGCTGACGCGCATCTCGGCCGCTGGATCGGTCTTCCTCGGCCCCTACGCCCCGGCCGCGGCGGGTGATTACGCGACTGGGGCCAACCACGTGCTCCCGACGGGCGGCGCGAGCCGCTCCTTCAGCGCGCTCGGCGTCGACGCCTTTGGGCGAACCATGCAAGGACAGTCGCTGGACCGCGACGGCCTGCGCGAGCTCGAGCCCGTGGTCGACGCCATCGCCGCGGCGGAGCAGCTATCTGCCCACAAAGAATCGGTCCGCATCCGGCGGTCGGGCTCCGCCTCCTTCCCCAGATTCGACGGTCCGCGGCCCCGCGGCGCGATCCTGCACATGCAGCCGTACGAGTGGGAGCCACCCAGCGCACGCATCGCGAGCGAGGCGGGTGTGCCGGAGCGCGACGTGGTCCGCTTTGACACCAACACGTCGCCCTGGCCGGGCGTAGCACTGAGCGACGTTGGAACGCTGGCGCTCAACGAATACCCAGACACGAGTTACTCCATGCTCACCGACGCGCTGGCGGCCTATACCTGGGCGCCGGCGGACGCGATCACGGTCGGTGCCGGAGCGGACGAGATCCTCGACATGCTGGCGAAAGCCTATGTGGGGGCCGGCGATCCGGTGGTGCTGTCGCGGCCCACCTACGCGATGTTTCGGATCGTCAGCGAGATGGCGGGCGGCCGCGTCAACGCCGTACCAGCGGCCGGCCTCGATCTCGACCAGGACCGGTTCCTAAAAGCGTCGGCCCACGCCCGCCTCACCTGGCTGTGCAATCCCAACAACCCCACCGGCGAGCTTCTGCCGGTCGGCTTCATCGAGAAGCTGGCCGAAGGATCCCCCGGCGTGGTCGCGGTCGACGAGGCCTACTTCGAGTTTTCCGGTGTCACCGCCACCGGGCTGATCGCGCGTTTTCCCAACCTGGTGCTCGTGCGCACGCTGAGCAAGGCGTTCGGGCTGGCGGGCGTGCGCGTCGGCTACGCGCTCGCCGGGGCGCCGATCAGCGCCGCACTCCGCCGTGTCCGGCCGCCCGGGAGCATCAGTGTCGTCTCGGAAGCGCTGGGTACGCACGCCCTGCGCGACCAGCGCGGAATGGTCCAGCGTGTGTCGAGCATCGTCGCGAGCCGTGAAACGCTCTACGGCGAGCTTGTCCGCATCGGTCTCGAGGTGCACCCTTCAGCCGGGAACTTTCTCCTGGTCCGCGCCGGCGAGGGTGCCGCGGCGTGGCTCCTCCATCGCGGACTCGTGGTGCGGACGTTTCCCAGCGGTTCACCGCTGGCGGCATACATGCGCATCACCGTGAGAACCGCCGAGCAGAACGCCCGCCTCGTGGAGGCCCTGGCCGCATGGAGACCGAATGCCGGCTGAACGCTCGGCATCCCGGCAGCGGCAGACGAAGGAGACCCACGTGTCGGTGCGCCTCAAGCTCGATGGAGGCGGCGCCGCCGAGGTCGCCACCGGCGTTCCTTTTCTCGACCACCTGCTGCGCGCGCTGGCCGTGCATGCCCGCCTCGACCTCGAGGTGGGCGCACGGGGCGACCTGGAGGTTGATGCGCATCACACAGTCGAGGACGTTGCCCTGGTGTTGGGCGAATCGCTGGCGGAAGCGCTGGGCGATCGGTCCGGCATCGCCCGCTTTGGCGATGCCATCGTACCGCTCGATGAGAGCCTCGCGACCGTCGCAATCGATTGCGGCGGCCGTGGCTACGCGATGATCAATCTCCCCCTGCGCGCCGAGATGATCGGCTCGCTGCCGGCAACGCTTGTCCCCCACTTCCTGGAAACATTTGCCCTACGCGGTGGCCTGACCCTGCATGTGGTCGCGTCGGGACGTGACGACCACCACCTGGCCGAGGCGACCTTCAAAGCCCTGGCTCGCGCACTTCGCCAGGCCTGTGCCGTCGATCCAGCCCTGCGTGGACAGAGCGCGAGCACGAAATGATCGCTCTGATCGACTACGGCGCCGGCAACCTTCGCAGCGTTCAGAATGCCCTGGCACGACTCAACGCGAGAGCCACCATCGCCGCAACGCCGGAGGAGCTGGCTCGCGCAGGAGCCATCATCTTTCCCGGCGTGGGCGCGGCCGCGCCGGCGATGGCGAGCCTCCGCGACCGCGGCCTCGACCAGGCCGTGATTGCGGCCATTCGTGACGGGGTCCCATTCCTGGGGATCTGCCTCGGGATGCAGCTGCTCTTCGAGTGGAGCGCGGAGGACGGCGCGGCCTGCCTGGGTATCCTTCCCGGCACGGTGGAGCGGCTGAACACGCGGGAGAAGCTCCCCCACGTCGGCTGGAACACCCTGGAACACGTCCGGCCGCACCCGGTGTTGGAAGGCATCGAGGGCGAGGCTTTCTACTTCGTGCACTCCTACGTCGTCCTGCCTCGCCATCCCGCGGTCGTTGCCGGCGAGACCACCCATGGCGTGCCCTTCGTCAGCGCGATCGCCCGCCAGGGCCTTGTAGGCGTGCAGTTCCATCCCGAACGAAGCGGAACCGCCGGGTTGCGCCTGCTCGAGAAGTTCCTGCGCTTCGCGAAGGTGGAGGCGGCCGCGTAGCCCGGTCCACATGTTGCTCAAGCGGATCATCCCCTGCCTCGACACCGCCGGCGGCCGGGTCGTGAAGGGGACGCACTTCCAGCAGCTGCGAGACCAGGGCGATCCGGTCGCGCTGGCCCGAGCCTACTCCGAGGAGGGGGCGGACGAGCTCACCTTCCTCGATATCGACGCGACTCCGCAGGGCCGGGCAACGCTGGTCGATCTTGTCGAGCGGACGGCGTATGAAGTCTTCATTCCGCTCACGGTCGGTGGGGGCATCCGCGAGGTCGATGAGATCCGGACACTGTTGCGCGCCGGTGCCGACAAGGTTTCGATCCAGACGGCGGCGGTGCAGCGGCCCGAGCTGATCACGGAAGCGGCGCGCGCCTTCGGCTCGCAATGCATCGTCGTAGCGATCGATGCGAAGCGAGTTGCCGGGGATGGGTGGATGGCTTTCACGCACGGAGGCAGGACGCCGACCGGCCTCGACGCGGTCGGCTGGGCGATCGAAGCGCAGCACCGGGGTGCCGGAGAGATTCTGTTGACCAGCATCGACGCGGATGGGACGCGGGCCGGCTATGACCTCGAGCTCACGCGCGCGGTGGTCGACGCCGTGCAGATCCCGGTGATCGCGTCGGGCGGCGCCGGCGACCCGAAAGACCTCGAAGCGGTTCTGACCGTGGGACGCGCCGATGCGGCACTGGCCGCCTCCATCTTCCATAGCGGCGCGTTCCCGATCCCGCAGGTAAAGG
>VBEQ01000009.1 GCA_005881235.1 Chloroflexota bacterium
CGCGAGATGCTTTTCGGATCACCCGGCGGCAGCACGGGGCTGGGATCGATGCCCCGCGCATGAGATCCGAGGAGGCGGCCGTACTGGCCGAACAGCTCACCCAGCAGCGGGTCTGGAAGCGCGGCGAGGTCACCGATGGTGCGAACCCCGACTCGTTCCAGCCGGACCGCCGTGGCCGGGCCGCAGCCCGGGAGCTTCCCCAATGGCAGGGGGGCGAGGAACGACGCCTCCGTGCCGGGCGGGACCACCACCAGGCCCCTCGGCTTGCGAAGCTCGGAGGCGACCTTGGCGACCAGCTTGCAGCTGGCAACTCCGATGCTGAGATCGAGACCGCAGCGCGTCTTGACCTCGTCTCGCAGTCGGACCGCGACGGTGTCCGCGGGGCCCATCAGCGCGTCCTCCCCGGTGAGATCCAGGTAGGCCTCATCCAGCGCGATCGGCTCGATAAGCGGCGAGTAGCGATCGAGGATGGCAAAGACCGACTTCGACGCCTCACGGTAGGCGGGGAAGTCGCAGGGGATAAAGACCGCGTTTGGGCAGAGGCGTCGTGCCCGGCTGAGTGGCATAGCCGAACGGACGCCGAAGGGTCGAGCCTCGTAGGAGGCGGCCGCCACCACCCCTCGCTCGCCGTCGACGCCAGCGCCACCCACGATCACCGGCTTGCCTCGCAGTTCAGGGCGGCGCAGCTGCTCGACAGAGGCGTAAAACGCATCGAGATCGACATGCATCACGACCCGTTGCACGGGCCTATCTTAGGTGCGCTGTAACAAGCGCGTGACGAGCGCGTATATGGCGTGTCGCGACCGGATTGCGTTGCTATGATCCCGGGGCTGGCTAGGCCCGCCGGCGTCCCTGATCCCCGTCCCCCCTCTTCGGATCCAACGACAACCCCTCCTTCCGGCGGGCCGCGCTTCTCCTAGCAAGGAAGCTCGCCACATGCCGTTGCCTCGTCGATGGGTCGACTCATCAGCCTGGCTGTCGCGGTCGCGTCCATCCTCCTGATCTGGAAAGGTGGTGTTCTGAACGGGGTTCTGCCTCAACCGGCCCCGCCGCCACTGGATCCCGGACCCGTCATCAGCAAGAGCGGTGACGCGATGCAGGCCCTCAAGAGCGTCCACCTGTCGTTGAACGGCATCCTCGTCCTCAACGGCGTGGCGGGCGTCAAGGTCACCGGCTCGGGCGACCTCATCTACCCGCACAAAGAGAACCTCAGCCTCCAGCTGGAGATCCCGGCGGCCAACGGGCAGACCGCGATCCTTGCCATGAATGAGCGGATCGAGGGCGGCCACGACTATGTCCAGTACCCCGCTCAAGGCCCTGCCTGGAAGGACGTCACCGGCAACTCCAAAGGCCAGGTCGCGCCGGGGATGGATCCGATCGCGAACCTCGAGTTCGCGCACGCCTTCCGCGCCTCAGACGACCTGGGCGACATCACCATGGACCAGATCGCCATGCATCATTTCTCCCTGACCGTCGACCCCGGCAAGTACGTCGGCCAGCTCAAGGCCGACGCGCAGAGCGGTGTGACGCCCCAGGACGAGGCGGTCCTGACCAATGCCGGCATCCAGGTGGAGGTCTGGATCGCATCCAGCGACTCCCTGATGCACCAGATGAAGATCGATATGAGCACAACGCAGTTCACCTGGACCCTCACCTATCACTTTTCGAACTTCGTGACCGGCGGCGGGTCCAGCTCGACCTAGCGACCGGCTAGACCGGCACCTTCTCGCGTTCCCTCTCGCGCTCTTTTTCGGGTGGCTTGGGAGGGTGGGTGCCATATTCGCGCAGGTCGTCCTCGGTCAGGTGTCCTGCGGCAATCAGCAGTTCGACGTAGGTAACGCCGAGGTGCGGCGCCGCCCGCCGGAGCACCCATGGTGGCGGGTTCTCCTTGTTTTTGTTGACGGCCTGGTAGAAGTAGATCTGGTTCAGGTCACAACGGACGGCGAGGCGGTGCAGCGAAATGTTCTGCTCCCGACACTTGCGCCTCAGATAATCGCGGAAGTCCACCGCCCCACCTATCCTCTTAAAAACCCCAACCGCGAAGAATTACTCGCGCGACGTCACCTCATTATAGGTATCGGCCCCGCGCGACCCGGAGCCGATACGATCAACGATTGCGGCGAGCTCACCGAGCCGCTGGATGACGAAATCCGCCACACCCGGGTCGTCCTCCTGACGCCACTCCCGGGACAGCACCGCCCGCATGCCCTGCGCTTGCGGCCCCTGTACGTCCTCCCGCACGCGGTCGCCAACAAAAAGCGTCCGGGAAGGATCGCTCCCCAGCTTGCGGAGGGCGTCGGCATAGATGGCAGGGTGCGGTTTACGGACGCCGACCTCCGAGGAGAAGCTCACCGCGTCGAAAAAGCCGGCCAGACCAAGCGCGGCCAGTTGTTGCTTCATCAGGCGTGGCCGGTAGGCGGCATTGGAGACGATGCCGAGGCGCAACCCGTGGCCGCGCAAGGCTTCCAGGGTCGCGATGACGTCGGGCCCCACATGGACGCTGTTCAGCCAGCCTTCCTGTTCGAGCTCCATGACTTGCTCGATCACGTCCGGCTCCAGCTCCAGGCCGAGTCCACGAAGTGCGGTGTCGTAGATGGTCGCGATCTCGACCTCCTCCGGTCGGCCGGCGGCATAGTCGCGCTGGATCTCATCGTCCACCGCGCGGGAGACCTTCTCGATCAAGATCTGGGCGGCCGGGACCTCGCGCTTCAGTTTGTCGCCCAGCAGCCGGTTCACCTTCTCGTAGGCATCGACCAGCGTGGCGTGGGGCCGTTCATCGAAATAGATGAGCGTGTGCCCGTAGTCGAAGAGGACCGCCTCGAGAGGGGCGCTCACAGCAGGGAGCGGAGCGCGTCGAGATTTTCCCGGCCCTCGAGCATCTCCTCGCCTGGGGTCTCGAGCACGAAGGCGCTATGGGCCAGTGGCTCGTAGTTCAGTAATGCCCGGAAGCCGTCGAGCCCGATGTTGCCCTTGCCGATGTTGACGTGCCGGTCGGCCTTGCCGCCCAGGGTGACGGTGGTGTCGTTGCAGTGGCAGGCGCGGATTCGTTGCGCCGGGATGATCCTGGTCAGCTGATCCAGCGTCGTGCGCATCCCGTCCATGCCGGCGTCGTCGTAGCCCGAGGCATAGGCATGGGCGGTATCGAAGGTGACACCCAGGCGCTCCGCATGCTGCGGTAACCGGCCGAGGATCTGGGCCAGGTCATCGAACTTGGCGCCGACGTAGGCGCCGCCGCCAGCCGACGTCTCCAGCAGGACCATGGCCGAGCCGCCGGCCTTGCTGAGTACGTCGTCGAGAGCAGCGACCACGCGGTCGATGCCCGCCTGGGCGCCCTCGCCCATGTGGCTTCCGACATGCGTCACGACGTACTGACAGCCGTATGCCTCGGCCCGCTCGAGCTCGGCGATGAGTGCCGCCCGCGATTTCTTCTGAAAGTTGGGGTTGGGCCCGGCGAGATTGATCAGGTACATCGCGTGGGACATGGCCGGCCGCACGTCCAATTCTTCTAATGCCTGTTTGAAGGACGCCGTCGCCTTCGGATCCACCGGTGCCGAGCGCCAGGCGCTCGGGTTGTCGGTGAAGATCTGCACGGTCCCGAGTTGCAGCGCCTTGATGGTCTCGACGGCTTTGTCGAGACCGCGGCCCGTGCGCATGTGCATGCCGATCCGTCGCTGTTTGGCCACTACGGACAATTTTAGGTAGCGCCGCTGCGTAGACTGACTCCGTGTACAAGCTCACGAGCTTCTCCGTGGGCCCCTACGACAACAACGTCTACGTGCTCAGCGATCCGAAAAGCAAGGAGGCGTTGTTGATCGACGCGGCGAACGATGCTTCGCGCATCATCAAGGAGCTCGAGGGCCTGCGCGTCAGCCATATCCTCACGACCCACGGCCACGCCGACCACGTCCAGGCGCTGAAGCCGGTGCGCGACCAGACCCACGCGCGCTTCACCTGCCACGAGGCCGATGAATCGATGATGCCGATCAAGGCGGACCATCGCGTCCAGGATGGGGAGCGCTTTCGCTTCGGCGAGTACGAAGTCGTGGCTCTTCACACGCCCGGTCACACGCCCGGCAGCATCTGCTTGCTCAGCGGTGAACATCTCTTTTCGGGCGACACGCTTTTTCCCGGCGGCCCCGGGAACACCGCCAATCCCTACGCCAGCTTCCCGACCATCATCGAGAGCATCCGCGGCAAGCTGTTCACGCTCCCTGACGAGACCCAGGTGCTCCCCGGTCACGGCAAGCCCAGCACGATCGGCCGCGAACGGCCTCACCTGGACGAGTGGATCCAGCGCGGCTGGTAACGGCGCGGCCGGCCCGGCCAGCGAGTGACTTTGCCCCGCGCGATCCCCGAGCGATCGCCGGCGTGCGTAGCGCGCGGGCGCGCCGTGATGGGGTCGAATTGGCCGCGGAGGATGACCGTGGCGGTGCGGTTCCGATCGAGATCCGACCCGTGGCGCCGAACATGGTGCGGCTTCACTTCGGGCCTGGCGCGACCCGGCCATCCCGGCTCCTCGTCGAGGATGCGCCATCCGCCACCGACTCGAATATGGCTGAAAATGCCGACGGCTGGTCCGTCGCAACGTCGGCGCTAACCCTCGAGGTCGATCGCGCTCCGTTCCGCCTACGCCTCAAGGACGCGGCGGGCACCGTGCGCTTTCTCGACGAACCCAACGATCGCGACATCCGCGGGGGCTACCACCATTTCCCGACCGGGCACGCTCGCGGCTTGCGCTGGTTGACAGCCGGGCTCCGGCCCGAGGAGGCGCTCTTCGGGCTGGGCGAGCATTTTGGCGCCCTCAACCGACGCGGCCAGGCTTTCGCGTCCTGGACCGTCGATGCGTTTGGCGTCCGCAGCGACCGTGCGTACAAGAACGTTCCGCTACTGCTGAGCTCGGAAGGCTATGGCGTCTTCTTCGACATGACTGGGCCTCTCTACTACGACCTCGGCCAGGCATCGGTCGCCGCCTGGCAGGCAACCGCGCGCGCGGATCATCTGCGCGCCTATTTGATCATCGGCGATGGTATTGCGCCGATCATGCACGCCTACCACCAGCTCACCGGCGTCCCGGCCGTCCCGCCGGACTGGTCGTTTGGCTTCTGGATCAGCCGCTGGGGCTATCGCAACCGCGATGAAGTGATGGAGGTCGCCCGCCGGATGCGCCAGGAGCGCGTTCCCTGCGATGTCATTCACATCGATCCCTACTGGATGCGCTACCACGAGGGACACCACGGCGACCTGGAGTGGGACGAGTCGGCCTTTCCCGATCCGAAAGGCATGATCGCCGAGTTGAAGGCGATGGGATTCCGCCTGAGCCTCTGGGAGAGCCCGTATGTGCCGCTCGAGTCCGAGATGCGCGCCGAAGGCGAGCGAAAGGGTTTCCTATTGAAAAGCAAGACGGTTTCTCCCTCCCCCTCTGGGGGAGGGCAGGGTGGGGGCCTTGCATTGGTGCACGGCTTCGCCAAGCCGAGCGCCGCCGTTGACTTCACCAACCCGGAGGCCGTCGAATGGTTCAAGGCGAAGAACCGGCGGCTGCTGGAGATGGGCGTTGCCGTCATCAAGACCGACTTCGCCGAGGACATGCCCGCGGACGCTGTGCCTCATGACGGCACATCGGCCGAGCAGCTGCACAACCTCTATCCGCTTCTCTACCAGAGGGCCGTCTTCGAGGCGACGAACGAGGTCCACGGCTACGGTCTCATCTGGGGGCGTTCCGGATACGCCGGGTCGCAGCGATACCCGGTGCACTGGGGCGGCGATCCTGGCTGCACCTTCGACGATATGGCCGCCAGCCTGCGCGGCGCCTTGAGCTGGATCCTCTCGGGAGCGGCCTTCGCCAGCTTCGACATGGGTGGCTTCTTTGGGATCCCGACGCTGACCGACCCGCCCAGCCCCGAACTCTATGTTCGGTGGTCGCAGATGGGCTTGCTGTTCTCGCATGCCCGTGCACACGGGCATACCGCGCCGCGCGAGCCCTGGGCCTTTGGCGAGCCCGCGCTCTCGATCTTCCGGAAGTACGCGCAGTTGCGCTATCGGCTCCTTCCTTACTTATATGCGGCGGCGCGTCGCGCGCCCGAGGGTGTACCCCTAGCGAGACCGCTGGTCTTCGACTATCCCGCGGACCCGGCCACCTGGCACGTCGACGACGAATACCTGCTTGGACCGGACCTGCTGGTCGCGCCCATGTTCAAGCCGCGCGGCTCGCGCGAGATTTACCTGCCGGACGGCGGCTGGTTCGATTACTGGACCGATCGGCAATTCGATGGCGCGCGCTGGATCACCTACGAGGCCGAACTGGACGCGCTACCCCTATTTGTGCGGTCGGGTGCTGTCATCCCGATGGGTCCGGAGCTCCAGTACGCGCACGAGCGCGCCTGGGATCCGCTGAGCTTCGACGTCTACCCGGGCGAAGCAAAACGTAGTGAGCTGGAGTTCAGTGACGACCGCCGCCGATTCCGCCTGCAGCTCAGCGTCAGCGAGCGAGCCGTCCTCCTTGAAGGCGAACCCCCCGACAACATAGCGATCGTTCGGGTACACCGCCGCAACGGAGCGCCTATCGAGGGCATTCTCGGCGAGACCGTCACATTGGCGTAGCGACGATCACTCAGGATTCGCTAGATTGATGTTCCGGCGACATGCCGAACACGACGGCCGTCAGCCAGGCTGGCAGTGATGCCCATACAAGCAGGTCGAATAGCAAAATGGGGAGGACGGTGGCGTTCGTAAAAACAAAGTCCTTCGCGAAGTAGAACATCACGATCCCGATCAGGACTGGCACGGCACACCCCGCGCCGCTAATTAGACCAAGCCGGAACGTCCATCGCTCGATCGTCGTTGGTCCTCGTAAGGCATACGACGCCAAGCCAATCCAAACAAAAAGCGCTATGAAGGCAGTGATCGCCACGCTTGGCGATTGATGGGCGACGCCTTCGTCAAGCCAACCTTGCACGGCGACCAACAAGACCACGCCTGAAAGGATCAGCGCGATGCATACCAACAGCCCACTGAGTCGGACGGCAGTTCTCTTGTGTGATGGCATCGGCTCTCCAATGGCCAGTACCACCGGTGTCAGGGTGAGTCCGAGGAGTGTTGCGAGTAGGCCCATGAGTAGGTATTCGGCGTCTGAGGGAAATGGCACCGACGCGATGGCCACCACCGGTGTCCCGACCAGCCAGATGAGGGCAGCTAAGGCCCCGGTGACGCGAGCCGTTCGCACCATGCGGGTATATCGCCCGCAAATCTCAGGTCATGCGGCGGACCCTGTTCAGGGCCTGCGAAAGAGAACGGTTGGAGCGAAATTCATTGGCCTTACGCGCTCTCCCGTCCACGCACGAACACTTCGGAGGCCTGGAGGATCTTTTCCGTCCGGCTATTCGGAATATGGATCCGCACTCCGGGATGTTGCGCGGTCCCGAAATCCCAGCCATCCAGATAGCGAGCGCGGATGTCAGCGACCGTCTTGACGGCGTCCGTGCTTGACCCGTTGGTCATCCAGATCGTCGGCTCGCGTCCGGTCGCGTAGCCCAATCCAATTTCGGTCCCGGCCAATGACGCATCGGGTG
>VBEQ01000010.1 GCA_005881235.1 Chloroflexota bacterium
CGAGGTCACGACGTCAGCGATCTCTTCGTGGTTCTTGACGCGAACGATCACCACGAAATCGAACTCCCCGGTCACCGAGTACGCTTCCGCGACGCCTGGGACATCGGCGAGCGCAGGCCCGAGCTTGGCGATCGCCGACCGCTCCGCCTCGATCAGCACGATGGCCGTTACCACGAAGGGGATTCTCTCACCTCGTTTGCTAGTCGATAAAGCCCTTGACGCATACGAACATATGTTCGTATAATACTCATGATGAAGATGGGGGTTGGGGGGATGTCACCGAAGACCAGCTACCCGCTCGAGGATTTGGCCCGAGGCCTTGACCTGCACATCCGTCTCACCAACGAGCGGATTGACGACGAGCTCGCCAGGATCGGCCGGCTCCGCCGTGCGCGACGCCAGGTGGAGTTGCGTATGTGGCGGACCTCCCCGCTCTTCTGCAAACCCCGATGAGCGTCGTCGCAGCGCCGTCCCGCAGCAGTCCTGTTAGCGAGCGACTCCGCCGCGACACCGATGAATACTTGGACCTGCTTGTTGGCGACCTACCGTCCAGCGACATCACCAGCAGGCTCAAGCGACTCGGCTACGTACGCGATCGCCTCAGCCTGGCGTTCTCGAAGGAAGCGGCACGGCTGTCAGCCGAGTTTCGCGAGAGTGAGACGGCGGACCGCCTCGATGCTCCGACCGCCGGCGAGTGGATCCGGCACAACTGCAAGATGAAGACCGGCGCATCCTACGACTCCATCAGTGTCGGCGAGCAGCTACCACGGATTGCGAAATGCGCGCAGGCGATGGTCGTCGGGGAGATTGGATTCGCCCACCTGTCGGTGATCGCGCGCACGGCGAGCACGCTCTCGGGTACCGCTCCCGAGTCGATCTTCCCGGAAGATGACCTCCTCGCGCACGCTCGGGAATCGTCAGCCGGACGGCTCTGGCATTACTGCCAGCGCCTGCGGCATGCGCTCGACCGCGAGAGCGTCGAGCAGGAACATCGCGTTGCGGTGGAGGAACGACGCCTGCAGCTGAGCGTGTGGGAAGACGGGTCGGTCCAAATCAGCGGTCAGCTGGACCCGGTCGGCGGCGCCGCCCTGCGGACGGCCCTCGAACCGCTCGCTCAGCCGATGGGCGAGAGCGACGATCGGTCCCTCGAGCATCGTCAGGGCGACGCCATCGTCGAACTGTCGCTTCATTCGCTCGATGCCGGGCTCGTGCCACAGCACGCGAGCCAGCGCCCACATCTCCAGGTCACCACGACACTCGAAACACTGCGCGGACTTCAAGGATCACCGGCCGCGGACATGGAGTTCTCCACTCCAATCTCGTCGGTGACCGTGCAGCGACTGGCGTGCGACGCGAACATAGCGAGAGTCGTATTTGGTCCGGAATCCGTGGTGGTCGACGTCGGCCGAGCGGTTCGAGTCGTCTCCGGCGCGACCCGCCGTGCGCTGAATTCTCGCGACCAGCACTGCCAATGGCCTGGCTGCGAGCGCACGGCCTCCTGGAGCGCGGCTCATCATCTGGTCCACTGGATCAAGGGTGGCGCGACCGATCTCTCGAATCTCATCCTGCTCTGTCATCGGCACCACTGGATGGTGCACGAGGGCGGATGGAAACTGTCGCGGTCGGATGACAGCCGGCTGCTGGCGATCCCGCCCGTCTACGACTACTACCGCGCACGCGCGCCCGATAGCGTCCCCGCCGCCTGAACGCCCTGATCTTCCTCACAATTGCCTATAAATGCTTGGCGATGTCCGAATGGGCTGTTCGGGTTGGTCGTACCCACACTGGCGCAAGCGCTTCTATCCGGAGAAGATGCCGGCGCGGGAGCACTTCGCCTTTTACGCGCAGCACTTCGACACCGTCGAGCTCAACAACTCCTTCTATCGGCAGCCGCCGCGAGAGCGTTTCGAAACCTGGCGAGAGCAGGCGCCACCCGGCTTTCTCTTTGCCGTCAAGGGCAGTCGCTACGTCACCCACATCAAGCGGCTGGCCGTCGAACAGAAGTCCATCGAGTTGGTCGTGGACGCTGCCCTCGGACTGCGCAAGAAGCTCGGACCGATCCTCTTCCAGCTGCAGGCCAACTTCCATCTCGACCTGGAGCGCCTCGGGCGTTTCGTCGACATGCTGCCGAAGGAGGTTCGCTTTACCGTCGAGTTCCGCCACGATTCATGGCTGGTGCCGGCGGTCTTCGAGCTGCTCCGCGCGCACCGGATCGCGCTCTGCATTCCGGACCATCCCAAGATGCCCAAGTCGCTCGAGATCACCAGCGACTTCACATATGTAAGGATGCATCTGCCCCCCAAAAGCCTCGGCTATGGCCGGCGAGCGCTACAGCCGTGGGCCGACCGCGTGATCGAATGGCAACGCACTGGCCTGGATGTGTTCGTGTATTTCAACAACGACATGGAAGGCCACGCGATCAAAGACGCGCAGACGCTGATGGCCCTCGTCGACGCTAAAGTAGGCGAGGCATGATCTCACCATCCGAGAGCGTTGCACCTTTCTACGATGGATGGCGTTTTGCCCAGGAGCGCCTGGTGGAGCGGATCGGCGAACTCTCGTCGAAACAGCTCCAGCTGAGGGCCGCGCCCCATCTCTGGCCGATTTGGGCCATCGCCGCGCACACCGCCGGGGTCCGTCCCTACTGGCTCTGCCACATCTTCAAAGAGCCTGGTGCCGAACGCACGCCGTTCAACGATCCGAGCGGCGAGGGCTGGGAAGACGACCCTACCCACCCACGTGTGGCAAGCGAGCTCGTCTTCGCTCTCCAATCGACCTGGACGATCGTCGCGGATTGTCTCGAGCGATGGACGCCGGCGATGCTCCAGGACGAGTTCCGCCGAGAGCTAAACGGGCGGGTTCAGATTCATACGCGTCAGGGTGTCCTCATGCGTCTCCTGACGCATGACGCGTATCACATCGGCGAGATCAATCAGACGCTCGGCATGAACGGACTCCCAGATATGTACATCTGGACCAGCCGCACTCTGACCGTTTCGCCGAGCTAGAAGGGCCGGCGGTCTTTAGGGATGCAGCCAGGCCAGGAACCATGCCAATTGGAATAGCGCGCCAAAGCCGAACAAAACGATACCCATGATCCAGGCGAGAACATTCCGCAGCCTGCTGGTTGGCACGCGAGCGTGGCTGCCGGCTGGCTGAGTCGGTCGACCACTCGGGACCCATTCCCGATAACGCTTGTCGATAATTGGCTCGAGTTTGGCGTAGTTCTCCCAGCTCGGCGCGACGTGGTAGAGACTTGGCAGTCCGGACCTAATGTCTGCTGGTAATCATGCAGGTACGGGGGGATGTCGCCGCCCTGCGGTGAGCCATAGTAGGACCTCGCGAAAGCGTTTCCTACTGCTCAGTTCTTCAGCGACCAGCTTTTCGTCAAATCGATCTAGAAGGCCAAGGATCGATACGCCCTGCCGCCGAACCATTTCGACATCAGCGGTTTCAAAGAGTTCCGGGTTATACAACCCTCGGCGGATGAGCCAAGCAAGGAAGATGGCCATATGGACGCCGCCTTGCGAGTAGGGCAGGTCGGACGGGAAGTCGCCGCCAGCATGCCAACTCGCGTCGTCATACTTTTGATCGCTTCCCGGCGTTGGCATGCAGTTGAGGTACGGGAAGGCCGGGATTCGAACCCGGGGAGCGGAAACACCCGCTCAAGCGCTTAGCAGGCGCTCGCATTCGACCACTCTGCCACCTCCCCGCGAAGGCGGTAGCCAGTTTACCCTGTTTCCATGAAAGCTTCCGACGATGCGCAATGGGCCCAGTACGGTCGGGCGTTGATCGACTCGATGAGCGAGGTCCTTGCGGAGACCCCGGAGAACATCCACGCGAATTTGCTCGAAACCGCCGACTACTGGCTCTCGCTCGGGCTCGTGCTCGGACTCCGCGACCCCGACCAGGCGCGGCAACTTCTCCAGGTGATCGAAGCGCACGAGGCGGAGCGCGGCGAGCTCGAGCGTGATGCGACCAGCCTGCTCGGCCAGGTCTTCGAATGAGGCGTCGCGGGCTGGTCTCGCAGATGTACGCGGCGGCTCGGCTGGCGAACGACGTCTCGACGCTGGCTTCGGGCAATCCGCGCCGGATCGCGCGCCGGGCGAAGAACAAGATCGTAGGACGGGCGCTCGGACGCGCCGGATTGTGGCGATTGCTCTGGCGTTGACCTAGCGCTGCAGGTGCTGCGCGACGCGCTTGAGATCCTGGACAAACGCTCGCATCTCGATTTCGCGGGTCTCGTCGTCAGGCGCGCGCAGGATCGATGACGGATGCACCGTCGCCATCATCGGTGGAAGGCCGGGCCGCTCCATGAGCTGGGCGCGCTGCACGCTCACGCGGAAGTCGCGGCCGAGCAGCGCCTGGGCCGCGGTCGCACCCAACAGGACCAGCAGGTGCGGCTTCACCACTGCGATTTCGCCATCCAGCCAGGGACGACAGGCATTGATCTCCGCGGCATTCGGCTTTTGGTGCAAGCGCCGCTTGCCTTGGGGCTTCCATTTGAAGTGCTTGACGGCGTTCGTGATATAGACACGCCTGCGGTCGATGCCCGCCTCCTCGAGCGCCTCGTCGAGCACGCGTCCGGCGGGGCCGACGAACGGTTTTCCTTCCCTGTCCTCGCGATCGCCGGGCTGCTCGCCCACGAACATGACCTGGGCGTGTTCGGCGCCCTGGCCGAAGACGGTTTGCGTGCCTGTCTTGTAGAGGTCACAGGCGCGACAACCGGCAGCCGCCTCGCGCAGCGCCGGCAGGGTCAGCTGATCGGGGACCTTACTTGTTACTGGGCTCAACGGGAAGTCTCAGGACGAACTCGCTCCCCACACCGGGTGTCGATGCCGCGACGATCTCGCCCTTGTGGAGACGGGCCAGCTCTCTGGCCAGGTAGAGGCCCAGCCCCGTGCCGGGAACGTCGGTGAGGGTGTTCACGCGGCTGAAGCGCACGAACAGCCGATCCATGTCCTCGGCCGCGATACCGATACCCTGGTCCTGGACCTTGAGCACGGCGACATCGCCCGACATCGACAATTGCGCGGTGACGTCTCCCCCTTTCGGCGAGTACTTGACGGCGTTGTCCAGCAGGTTCGCGATGATGATCTCCAGCCGCAAGGCGTCGCCGAGCACCCAGAGCTCGCCGCCGATGCGATCGTCGAAACGTAGACGATGCCGCGGCGTGGCGGTCGTCTCTGCCGTGGCGACATTTCGACGCACGATCTCTCTCAGATCGATCCGCTTGCGCTTCAGCTGCACCCGGCCATCCTCGAGCCGCGCCGCCTCGACCATCTCATTGGCGAGGAGATTGATCTGGAAGGCTTTCGCCCGCAACATCGGGAGCACCGGCCGCAATCGCTGCGGCACCGGCCCCAGGGACCCGTCTTCGATCATCGAGAGGTAGCCGCCCAGGGTGGCGGCCGGTCCACGAAGCTCGTGCGACGCCAGGCGCAGGAATTCCGACTTCGCCTGTTCCAAACTGGCGAGCTGGTCCGCCTTTTTGCGCAGCCGGTTCGCTTCGAGTTCTTGTCGGTGCCGGGCTTCCAGCTTTTCCTGCGTCTGCTCGGCCAGGACCAGGACATGGCTGACGCGACCCAGCCTCAGGAGCGGATAGGCATCGATGTTCAGGATCCGGTTGGTTGGCTGCCCACCCTCCGCCGTGAAGTAGCTCTGCGGTTCGCGACTGACGCGTACGAGCCTGAAGAGCTCGATGACGGCGTCGTGCTCCGCACGGTTGAAAACCTCACCGACCAGCTGCCCGTCCGCCGGCATTCGATCGAGGGCCAGCACTCGGGCGAACACCTGGTTGCCGTAACGGAACCTGAACCCCTGCGCGTCCAGTTCGAACAGCGCGACCCCGACCGGCAACACTTCCAGGACACGCGGCAGCAACTCGTTCGCCGGGCGTGACTTCGCTCGGTTGGGAAGGGGGCGCTCCGGTGGAGCCGTATTTGACTGAATCATATTCACGACCTGATATCGCTATTCTACGATTCTTGTATAGTCGGCACGTCTACGCCGATCTCGTGTGCGCCGACCGCGAATACCGCCTTCGGACGATGTGACACCCAGCATATAAGAATTCGCAAAAGAACTCGAAGCGCCGCAATACGGCCGCCAGTACACTGTCGTGAATGACCGACGCCTCGGCCCCGCAGCGGCTCGCGCCCACCACTGACGGAGGCCCGGTCGGGGCGGTCATGGTGATTGGCGGCGCCGAGGACAAGCTGGGCGAACGGGTCATCCTTGCGCGCTTCGTCGAGCTTGCCGGCGGCGACCAGGCGCGGATCGCGGTCATCAGCACCGCCTCCTCCCTCGGCGACGCGGCGACGGACCTCTATCGGCATGTCTTTACGCGCGCCGGCGCCGCGAAGGTCATCGGGCTCCGCCCCGAAACCCGGGAAGAGGCGAACGACCCTAAGACGATCGAGCCACTGAAAGACGTCACCGGCATCTTCATGACCGGCGGAAACCAACTCCGGCTCTCGTCGGTGATCGGGGGAACCAGGCTCGGCGCCGCCATTCTCGACGCCCACGGCCGCGGCGTTGTGGTCGCCGGCACATCCGCCGGCGCGAGCGCGGTGGCCACGCACATGATGGCGTTCGGTAGCTCGGGCGCCACTCCGAAATACCGAATGGCCAACGTCTCCGTCGGCCTCGGGCTTCTGGTCAACGTCGTCGTCGACCAACATTTCGAGCAGCGCACGCGCCTCGGGCGGCTTCTCGCCGTTGTGGCGCAATCCCCCTCACTGATCGGCCTCGGACTCGACGAGGACACCGCGGCCATCATCGACGCCAACGACGTCCTCGAAGTCATCGGGCGCGGCTCGGTGACGATCGTCGACGGGACGGATGTGATCACCGACGCATTCCAGACGACGGGACACAAGCCGATGATGGTCTCGAACGCCCGCCTCCATTCACTCCCCGCGGGTTATCGATTCGACCTGCGCGCACGACGCGTCCTGCCTTTGCTCGTCGCCAAGAACGAGCACATCGCACGGCTGGCGCAGGGCCGCGTGAAGAAGATGGTGCGCCGTCTCGAGGATCGAAAGGCGTCGGAGTGAGCCGTTCGCGCATCGAGACGCGAGTCGAGCGCGACGAGGACGCCAAGCACGAGCCTGTCGAGAAGAAACCGCCGCTAAAGCCCGATCTCAAGATCCTCGAGAGCCAGGTGTTGCGCGGCCCCAACTACTGGTCGTACGACCCGGCGATCCGCCTGCTCGTCGACCTCGGTTCCCTCGAGCACTGGCCCTCGAACACCATACCGGCCTTCAATGACGCACTGATCGATCTCCTGCCGGGTCTTCACGACCACGGGTGCTCGCTCCACCGCCCGGGCGGCTTCATCGAGCGCCTCCGCGACGGAACCTGGATGGGGCACGTCGCCGAGCATGTCGCGCTCGAGCTCCAGCGCGAGACCGGTGCCACCACGACCCGGGGCAAGACCCGCCGCGCAGGCACGCCCGGCTATTACCACGTGGTCTACGGCTACAACGAGGAGCAAGT
>VBEQ01000011.1 GCA_005881235.1 Chloroflexota bacterium
AGCCTCCCTAATCGCCGCTTGGATTTGATCTATGACGTACCGACCGGCGATCTGGACTGCCTCCCAACGTATCGCGCGGAGCACTCCTTGAGACTGGAGGATGCCTGAACCTTCGCGGATAGTGTCCGCGCGCATTGATGGTTTGGAGGGATATCCAAAAAAGACGGCCGGAACCACGCGCACCCCCATTCGAGCAGGCTTGTCGCTAAGACTAAGTTAGTCCGCTAATTCTGCCATTTCGATCGATGTCGATCCGGGTGTAGGCCGGCTCCTTTCCCAGTCCAGGCATCAACTGAATGTCGCCCGCCAGCGCCACGACGAAGCCGGCCCCAGCCGACGGATACACGTTGCGAACCGGCAGCGTGAAGCCAGTCGGCCGGCCCTTTAGGGCGGGGTTGTGCGAGAGCGAGAGATGCGTTTTCGACATGCAAACTGGCAGCATCCCCATGCCGCGCTCGGTCAGCCAGTCGATGCGCTTCTGGCATTCTGGCAGGAACTCGACATCCGCCGCCCCATAGAGACGCCGAGCCAGCGTCTGGATCTGTTCGCGGATCGGCGTGTCAGGCGCATAGAGCGGCGCGAAGTTACTACCGTTGTTCGTCGCGCCAAGCACCGCCTCGGCCAGCTCGACGGCTCCCTCGCCACCGTGGCCGAAGCCATCGTTGACAACGGCGGCATCGGCTCCGAAATCCTTCGCGATCTGCGTCAGGAGGTCAAGCTCGCGTTCGGTGTCGGTCGGGAATCGGTTGACGCCTACCACGGCCCGCATGCCGAAGGCCTTGACGATGTCGATGTGGGCGGCGAGGTTCTCGGCGCCACGCTTCAGGGCGTCGAGGTCCTCAACGCCAAGCTTCGCCACCGGCACGCCGCCGTGCGACTTCAGCGCGCGCACGGTCGCGACCACCAGCGCCGCGGCCGGCCGAAGGTGGCCGTAACGGGCGACGATGTGCGAGAACTTCTCGAGGCCGAGATCGGCGCCAAAGCCCGCCTCGGTGACGACGACATCGGCGAGCTTGAGGGCAATCTGGTCGGCCAGCAACGAGTTGTTGCCGTGGGCGATGTTGCCGAACGGCCCCGCATGTACCAGCGCCGGCTGGCCCTCCATCGTCTGCACGATGTTGGGGAGCAGCGCGTCCTTGAGCAACACCGTCATCGCGCCGGCGACCCGCAGGTCCTCCGCCGTGATGAAGCTGCCGTCCTTGCGCTGCGCCACGATGATCCGCCCGATCCGTTGCCGGAGGTCTCCGAGATCGCTGGCGAGCGCCAGGATGGCCATGATCTCCGAGGCCGCCGCGATGATGAAGCTCGATTCGCGCGGCACGCCGTGCTCGTCGCCGCCGAGGCCGGTAACGATGTGGCGGAGCGCGCGGTCGTTGACATCGAGCGTCCGCGGCCAGGTGATGAAGCTGGGACCAACTTCGAGCTGGCCGTGAAAGATCGCCGCATCGATTACGGCCGCCAGCAGGTTGTGCGCCGCCTCGACGGCGTGGATGTCACCGGTGAAGTGGAGGTTGATTTCCTCCATGGGGACGATCTGCGCCATGCCGCCGCCGGTGCCACCACCCTTGATGCCGAACAACGGCCCGGTCGAGGGCTGCCGCAGACAGAGCGCAACGTTGGTCCCGATTCGTCCGAGCCCCTGCGTCAGGCTGATCGCGCTCGTGGTCTTGCCCTCGCCCGCCCGCGTCGGCGTAATCGCGGTGACGACCACCAGCTTTCCATCCGGTCTGGTTTCGAGGCGCTTCAGGGCATCGAGGCTGATCTTGGCCTTGTACGGGCCGTAGGAGATCATCTCCGAGTCCAGCAGACCGAATTCCCTGCCAACCTCCAACACCGGTCGCAGTCTGTGAGGCTGAATGGTTTCGAGCGTCTTTGCTGCCTGACTCATGCTTCCTCCTGCGCTGGATTCATCAGCTTCGATCTCGGGTTCGCCGCATCGAGTTCCTTGACGAGCGTGTTCGCGACCTCTTCCGCCGAGCCCGCCCGCTCCTCCGTATCGCCCCAACGCCACGCCTCGAGGTACGAATCCATCTCGGTCGATCCGTCCTTCATCGCGAAGGCGTCGATCGCCGCCTGGAAGCGGTCTGGCAACATGCGCTTCACCTCGCCGCTCTCGTCCCAGGCCTTGATTTGTGCCGGGATGTGCTTCCAGAACATCACCTGGTACTTCGCCATCACGCAGCCTCGACGAGCTCGGCGAGCCGGGTCTCCAGGTCACCGAATCCGACGTGTCGCACCTCGAGCGGCAGCCCGAGATAGGTCGCGATCTCCTGTGCCTTTTCCTTAAGACGAGGGTCCACAAACTGGGCGAGATAGAGAAGGTCCGTGTAATTCTGGAAGTAGACGGGCTTGAGCTCCGGGTAGCGGTCGAGGCCCAGCCCGCGTATGACCGCGCGCTCGAAGTTACGCACCAGCCAGTCGGTCAGGAAGAACGTGGCCGGACGCTCCTCGGTGATCCGATTGAAATCGGCGCCGGCAAACATCTCGTAGCAGTGGGGTCCGCGCACCCGGACCGCCCCGTAGCGCTCGAGGACCGGTTCGAGCGCGCCCGCCGTGCCGCAATCGCCGTAAACGACCACAACCTGGCGATAGGCGACCGAGAGCTGCTCCAGTTTGCGGTCCACGGCCTCGACGATTTTCTTCGGATAGAAGTGATGCATGGCGGGCACGCCATAAATGTCGACATCCCAGCCGTGCTCGTCCACGATCGTCTTGACCTCTTTGCCAAGGGCGCCACAGATGAGCAGGGCAATGTCGTTCATCGCAAGGTCTCCAGCTCGGGAAACTGCAGGACGGAGATGAACGAGTCGTTGAAGTCCGACCGCCCCGACAGCTCGACGTACTCGATCTTGTCGGGTAGCTCGAAAGCAATCTGGCGCTCGCGGAAGGAGAGCAGCGACATCTTGGCGCCCTCGCCCGCAGTGTTGCCCACCGACAGGATGCGATCGACGTCGACCGGCGGGACCAGGCCGATGATCTTCGCGCTCTCCGGGTTCAAGTAGGAGCCGAACGACCCGCCGAGGAGGACCTCGTCCAGGTCGGCCACCGTGACTCCCATCACGTCCATCAACACCTTGATGCCGGTGGCGATCGATCCTTTGCCGAACTGCAGCTCGCGAACGTCGCGCTGGCTCAGGTATACGTTCTCTGCAAGGAGGAAGGCGCGCACACCTTCGATCGTGATCAGCCGGTCCGAGAGGGGATGCTCGGGGACCTCTTCCCGGCTGCGCATCTTGCCGCCGGCGTCGAGCAGACCGACGAGCCGAAGCTGTGCGACGGTGTCGACGAGGCCCGAGCCGCAAATCCCTTTTGGTGGGATGTCGCCGCCGATCACCTGGAGCTCGACACGGTCGCTCAGGGTCACGCCTTCGATGGCGCCGTCGGTCGCACGCATGCCGCATCGGATCTGGCTGCCTTCGAACGCGGGGCCGGCCGGCGCCGCGGTGCAAAGGACGCGCTTGACCGAGCCGAGCACGATCTCGCCGTTGGTCCCGACGTCCACGAAGACGCGGAGCTTGTCCTCGCGGGCCAGTCCGGTGGCTACGACGCCCGCGACGATGTCCGCGCCCACATACGCGCCGATCACGGGCAGCGTCTGGACATAGCCGCCCGGGTGGATATCCAGGCCGACCTCCCGGGAGGGAAGGTAGAGCGGTTCGCGGAATGCGGGCGTGAACGGCATCATCGAGATCGGCGTCGCGTCGATGCCGAGTAGCAGGTGCAGCATCGTCGCATTGCCGACGACGACGGTCTCGTAGACACGCTCACGCGCAACGCCGGCCGATTCGTACAGCTCCTGCAGGACCGTGTTCATCGTGCGCTGAATGGCCTCGCGCAGCTCCGCCTTCGCCTCATCGCCTTGCATGCCGTGGCTGATCCGGGAAATGACGTCGGCGCCGAACGGGGCCTGGCCGTTGAGCGTCGACCGGACGGCCTCGGCCATTCCCGTCCGCAGATTCATCAGCGTGCCAACGACGGTCGTGGTTCCCAGGTCGAAGGCGACACCATAACTCTCCTCGCGCGTATCGCCCGCTTCCACCGCGATCAGCTGATCGCCGCCCAGCACGGCCGTCACCTTGAATTCGGCTCCGCGAAGCAGCGCGGGGAGGGTGCGCAGGACCCGTAGGTCAGCCTTCATATCGAAGCCCTCGGCGGTGAGTGCGTCACGAAGCCGCTCGATATCGCTGCGCTGGTCCTCAAGGTCGGGCTCAGTCAGCTCGACGAACACCTTCCGGACGTTGGGATCGAGCAGCACCAGCCGGTTGACGCCCATGGTGGCGGCCTTCGGTACTCGGAGGAGCTCGGGGACCGTGACCGTCGTGTCTTCGTAGACCTTCGCCTGGCACGAGAGTCGCCAGCCCGCCTCGAGTTCGCTCGGCCTCAGTTGCTTTCGGTCGGCAATCGTGATCTCCGCGCCGCCCTCGAGCACCTGGACCTTGCATTTGCCGCACGTCCCGCGGCCACCGCAGGTGGAGTCGATTGGAAGCCCGATCCAGTGCGCGGCACTGAACAACGTCGTCCCCGGTGGTACCCGGGTTGCCTTGTCGAACGGCCTGTAGACGACTTCGAGCTTCTTCTGGATCATCCGGCGGGTACCGCCTTCTTCTGCTCCGCGCGGAAGGCCGAGATCCAGTTCATGGCGTACTCGTCATGACCCAGCAGCAGATCCGAGGCCTGTACGGCCTTACGAACTTCCGGCACCAACGGGTTGGTGATGGCGCAGGTCAAGCCCGCGTGCATCGCAACTGGGAAGAAGGCCGCGTTCAGGATGTGCCGGTCTGGCAGGCCGAACGACACGTTGGAGGCGCCGCAGATCATGTTGTTCCCGAGTTGCTCTTTGATCAGCCGCATGGTCTCCAGCGTGACGAGCCCAGCCTGCGGATCGGCCGCGACCGTCATCGCGATCGGGTCGATGATGACGTCCTCCGCGGGGATGCCGTAGTACTTCGCGCGCTCGATGATCCGGCGGGCGATCTCGACCCGCTCCTGGGGGACCATCGTGATCCCCGTTTCGTCGTTGCTCATGCCGATCACGGCGGCGCCGTACTTCTTGACGACCGGCAGGATCCGGTCCATGCGCTCGTCCTCGGCGGTGACGGAGTTGACGAGGGCCTTGCCTTCGTAGGCGGCCAGCGCCGCCTCGAGCGCCTCGATCACGGATGAGTCGATGCAAATCGGCACATCCGTCACCTCGCTGACGGCTTTGATCGTCGCCACCAGCAGCGCCGGCTCATCCACCAGCGGCACGCCTGCGTTGACATCGAGCATCTGGGCACCGGCCTCGACCTGGGCGATGGCGTCCGACCTGACCCGATCCATCACGCCGGCTTTCATCTCGGCAGCCAGGACCTTGCGTCCCGTGGGGTTGATCCGCTCGCCAATCATCACGAATGGCCGGTCGCTGGAGATGACGATCTCGCGCGAGCGGGAACGAAGGATAGTTTCCATCAACGGCTTCCGCCGACGGTCGCCAGCGGACTCATGGTTGGCCTCGGGAGGAGACCGGCGGCCTCGGCGACCTGCACGACGCCCTCCTCCCACTTGATCCCGATCAGGTGGACGCCCGCCACGCCGGGAATCTCGCGCACAGCCTTGACGAGTTCGACCGCGATCTGGATGCCTTCCTGGGACTGGCGAGCGGGCGGTGTCTTCTCGAGCCGGTCGACGATCGCATCCGGCACGTGCAATCCCGGGACCTTGTCGCGCATGAAGCGAGCACCGCGAGCCGAACGCGGGATGCCAATCGAGGGAATGATGAAGACCTTGTCCCGCAGGCCGAGGTCGCCCACCATCGACATGAAGCGTGCGAAGAGCGGCACGTCGAAGACCAGCTGCGTCTGAATGAAATCGGCACCGGCCCGGACTTTCTTCTGGAGCCGGAGCGGGCGGAATTCCAGCGGAGGCGCGAAGGGATTCTCGACGGCGCCAATGAAGAAGGACGGGGCCTGTTCGAGCTTTCGCCCGCTCAGATAGACACCGCGGTCGCGCATACCCGCGGCGACCTCGATGAGCTGCATTGAATCGATGTCGTAGATGCGACGCGCCTCCGGGTGATCGCCGGCGGTCACGTCGTCGCCGCTCATCAACACGATGTTGCGGATGCCGAGCGCCGCGGCACCGAGCAGGTCCGCCTGCAGGGCGAGCCGGTTCCGGTCGCGGACGGTCAGCTGCATGATGGGCTCGATTCCTTTCTCCACCAGGAGGTGCGCTGCCGCCAGCGACGACATGTGGACGTGCGCGCCGGTGTTGTCGGTGCAGTTGACGGCGTCAACCGATCCCCGCAGCACCTCGGCCAACCGCCAGGTCGCCTCGGGGTCGGCGCTATTGGTGGACGTCAGCTCGGCGGTGACCACGAAGCGGCCGTCGCGCAGCAGTCCGGCGAGGCGGCTAGGAGCCGGCATGGGCCTCCCAACCCTTGGGGGCGACGCCGTCTCGAGCACTGACGAGGTTGATCCACGAGGAGGTGCCCTGCAGCTGCCAGTCGACGGGCTTCTGCAGGTGCTCGATGTGATCCCTGAAGACAGGCAAGCGCCGCGAGCCCTCCCAGGCTTCGACCCAGACGCAGCGCTTGTCGGGATACACCTCGCAGTTGCCGTTGGCGCGCACGCCACCGCAGGGGCCGTTACGCAAATTCTTGGGGCAGCGCATCGGGCAGCTGAGGCCGGTCGAATGCAGGATGCACTGTCCACACATGCGGCAGTCCCACACCGCTTCCTTCAGCGGCTTCTCCACAGCGACCACGAGGCGCTCGATGACGCGCATCGTGCTATCCCTTGCGCAGCGTCTTGTCGATGAGTTCGACCGCCTGAGTCAGTGCTGCGTTCTCAGCGGCCTGCGCCGCGCCGACGATCTGCTTGGCCATCCTGGTGGCGAAGGAGGCATCGGGCGCGTAGTGGTCGGCGCCGGCGAGCTTCGCGTACTCCTCGGTGACGGGAGCCCCGCCAACCATCACGGTGACCTTGTCGCGCAGGCCGGCCTTCTCCAAGGCCTGGATATTCACCTTGAACATCGGCATCGTGGTGGTGAGGAAGGCCGAGAAGCCGACAATGTGCGGTTCGTTGCTGCGCACCGCTTCCACGAACTTCTCCGGTGGGCAGTTGACCCCGAGGTCGACGACTTCGAAGCCGGCCCCCTCGAGCATGATGATCACCAGGTTCTTGCCGATGTCGTGGATGTCGCCCTTGACCGTGCCGATGACGTACTTTCCGATCGGTTTGGCGCCGGTTTCCGCGATCAGCGGCCGCAGGATTACGAGGGCTCCCTGCATCGCGCGCGCCGCAATCAGCATTTCGGGGACAAAGAAGTCACCTTTCTCGAAGCGGCGGCCGACCTCTTCCAGTGACGGAATCAGTGCCTTGAAGAGGATGTCCATCGGATCCATGCCGAGCTTGAGCGCTTCCTCAGTCAGGACCTTCACCTCGGGCGCGTGCCCGTTGAGCGTGTGGTCGAACAGTTCTTGTCGAATCTCCTCTTCCCGACTCATGCCTCGCCTCCTCTTGGGATGTAGCCCATTCGTCGCGAGATGGCCTCGCCCGCCTCTTTCGTCAAATCACCAAGGTCGCTCAGTCGCTGCGGCGTGACGCGATAGGAGGGCCCGGCGACGCTGACCGCCGCCTGGACTCGTCCGTCGGCGGCCCGCACCGGGGCGGCCACGGCATTCAACCCGAGCTCGAGCTCTTCGAGGGTGAACGCGTAGCCCTCCTCGACGACGCGGCGGAGCTGCTTCTCGAGTGTGCGAGGGTCGGTAATGGTGCGAGGTGTCAGTCGGGGTAGCGTCCCGGCGAGGAGACGCTGGCGCTCATCCTCAGGTAGGAACGCGAGCAGCACTTTGCCGTTCGAGGTGGCGTGGAGCGGCGTCTGCTTGCCGACCCAGTTGACATTGACGACCAGGTTGGGCGCCGCGATCTGATCGATGTTCACCACCTGGCTCCCCTGGAGGATCGCCAGGTTGACCGTCTCGCCGGTACGCAGCGCGAGTTCCTCCAAGACCGGGCGGGCGACCCGAGCGAGGTCGAGCTCGGAAACTACCGAGCCCGCCAGGCGCACCAGGCCATATCCGAGGCGGTACTTCTCGGTGCTGGGGTTCTGCTCGACAAGGCCGTGCTCCTGGAGCGTGGACAGCAGGCGGAAGACGGTCGACTTGTGGACCTCGAGCTGGCGCGCCAGGTCGGTGACCCGCATTTCTGGCTCGCTGCCCAGGAGCTTTAGAATCTCGAGCGCCCGATCCAGCGACTGCACTTTGTTGCGCGTCACGAAACCGGTGCTCATGGCACAACAACTATATCGCTGGTTTTTGGGCTTGGCAAGCCCCCATCGGGCCGTCGTGAGCGACGGCCACCTTGTCTAGCGCGAGATCGTCAGCTTGCCGTTGTTGCAGCTGTATTCGTAGGAGCCGCCCAGGACGCCGGGACCGCTACCGCTCTCGATTCCGCTGGCCGGACACCGAATCGCACGCTCAGCCAGCAAGAAGCCAGCCAGCAGGACGACCACTGCCAGGACGGCGCCTGCCGCCGCCATCCCAGCGGCGGCCGCCTTACGCGAACCGGCCGGTAGACCGCCTTCGAGGCTGAGCGTGCCGACAAGGCTGACCAGAGCGAAGGCTCCGGCAACCAGCAGCGGCAGCCCGACCGAGAAGATACCGAAATAGCCGAGGAGAAGTAGGCCTGCTGCCGAGGCGCCGAGCAAGAGCGGTCGCCAGCGCGCCGCCGATTGGCGAGCGGATAGGGCGGC
>VBEQ01000012.1 GCA_005881235.1 Chloroflexota bacterium
GCAAGTGCTCGAGGAGCTCGAGCGCCGGCAGATCTTCACCACGGCGACCGATGACCGCGGTGGCTACCGCTATCACGAAGTGCTGCGCTCCCACCTGGAACAGGTGCTCCTGGAAGAGCTCGGTGAGGTCCAGGCACGCGCCGCCTACCGGCGTGCCGGGAGGCTGCTCGAGGCGAACGGCGCCTTCCCCGACGCGGTACAGGCGTATTCGCGCGGCGAAGATTGGGAGGCGGTGGACCGCATGCTCCATCACCAGGGTGGGGAGCTACTCGAAGGACCGGACACGTGGATCGACGCGCTGCCGCCCGCGCTGCTCCGCCAGGATCCCTGGCTGATGCTCGGCAGCGCGCGGCGTCACCGGGCCGAAGGCCGCTGGCGGGAGGCGATCGACGCCTACCACCGAGCCGAGCGCGTTTTCGGGTCGAGCGAGGCGGGACTGATCTGTGCGTCCGAGCGCAAGGCCCTGGCCGGCTGGCTCGAACCGGCACCGATGCCCGGCAATGACTGGGCTGGTCTGCTCCACAAGGCCGTGGCGCATGACCCGCTCGCCGCCAAGCAACTCGCCACCCAGCTGCCGGAGGCGACCGGCAAGCTGACCGTTGGTGTCGTCTGCCTCTTAGCCGGACAGATGGACCAGGCGCGGCGCCACCTGAATGCGGCGGCCGACAGTCGCGACGCCACGGCGGCGCTGGCGACGGCAGCCCGGCTCTGGGCCGGTGTCGCCGCGCTCCTCAGCGGTGACTTACAGGGCGTCTTTGACATCGAGGAAGCGGCCGAACGCGCCGAGACACTCGGGCTGGGCTGGGTGGCGCGGCTCGCGCGCGCCGCCCTGGTGCTGACGCAACGGCCCGGGAGTGCGCGAGAGGCCGAGGGGCTGCGGGCCGCCTGCGACCGCGACGGCGATCGGTGGGGGAGTGCGCTGATCGGCTTCATGATCGGGTGGGCCGCGATCTACGCCGGCGAAAACGCCGTGCCGCCCCTCGAGCAGGCGACCGATGGTTTTCGCCAGCTCGGCGCCGGTGTCCTGGAGGCCTGGTCACGCGCCCTCGTCTCACTGGGCCTGGCGCGCAACGGCGCCCCCGAGGCGCGCGACGCGGCGCTCCAGGCGGAGAATCTCGCGCGCTACAGCGGCACGCCCGGTGCGCGCTACTTCCCGTACCTTGCCCTCGCCGAAATCGAGCCTGAGCGCGCCGCCGAGTATCAGAGCCTCGCTTTCTCGGTGCAAGAGGAATGCAGCCTCGCGCCGCTGGCCGCCCCCGCGCCCGCGCCGGAGAACGTGATTCCCATCGGGGTCGGACGCTCGGTGCCGTCGCTGAGCATTCGCTGCTTCGGCGGCTTCAGCATTGCCATCAAGGGACGCCCGGTCGACCTGACCACCATCAAGCCGCGCGTGCGTGCCGTGCTCCGGCTGCTGGCCGTCCACGCGGGCAATCCCGTGCACCGCGAGGTCCTGCAAACCGCGTTCTGGCCGGACGCCGATGCCGACACCGGTGCGCGCAATCTTCACGTCGCCGTCTCCTCCCTTCGGTCGTGGCTCGAGCCCGGTGTTGGTCGCGGCGGGTCGTCGCTCCTCCTGCGGGAGGGCGATGCCTACCGCCTCACGATCCAGGCGGACGCCGAGGTAGACCTGGTCCAGTTTTCCAAAGCACTGGCTGCGGCACGCGTGGCGCGGCTCCGCGGCGGGGTCGACGCCGTCATCACGCATTTCCAGCAGGCACTCGAACTCTATGCCGGCGAGCTCTTGCCCGAGGACGGTCCGGCCGAGTGGGCGATCGAACCGCGCGAACGGTTTCGCGCCGGCGCGCTCGAGGCGGCGCAAGGTCTCGCCGAATTGTTGCTCAAGCAGGGCGATCCCGCGGCGGCGGCCAACGCCTGCGCGACCGGCCTCTGGGTCGACCGACTCCACGATCCGCTCTGGAAGCTATTGATCCAGGCGCGTGAACGGGCCGGCGATCCGGGTGCGGCCAGCCGGGCTCGTCGCGATTACGCGCGCGTGCTCGAAGAGCTCGGCCTTACCGCCAGCTCGCGCGCCTAATCCCGGACCCGAAACTCGACTTCGGCGAGGGCGACCGAGGACGGCGACGCACCCGCGGTGGCGTAGACCGACATGATGTGGATCTCGACGAAGGTGACCTGCTTGGCCTCGATCGGATAGAACTGCGCGTTCTTCGCCACCTTGGGATCCTCGTCCTTCAGCGTCAGATCCTTGGTCGTGCCATTGGAGAAGACCAGGTGGACGTTGTGCGGCCGCGGCTGGGTGAGGAAATCGTCAGCGGCCGCGGTGCCGGCGGCGCCCGAGTCGAAACCGATCTCGGCGAGGTCGACCGGATCGTGAAAGCTCACTTTGAGGTACGGGGCAGGGTCTTTTGCTTGCGCCGCCCAGTAGGTGTTGTTGAACTTGTCGATCCCGAGGGTCGGGAGATGCCCGGCGGTCGAGGTGCTGGCCGAGGCACCCGTCGCGTAGACGGCGTCGAAGTGTGGAAAGACCGCCTTGCGAACGGTCGTCACCGTACTGGTGACGCGATCGACGACGAGGTTGTGGAATGACGGCACCAGGAGGAATGCCAGCAACCCGACGACGATGAGGGCCGCGATGGCGAGGCGGACGATCCGCCACACCAAACCCATGACATTGGGGGGGCCGACCCGATGCGGCCGCCAGCCTGCTTCACGGGTGCGGACGCCGAACAGCCGGCTGAAGAAGCGACGGTACCATGGCAAGCGGATCGCGATCGCCTCGTCCAGCGAGTTGCCGCACCGGCGGCAGAAGTGGCGGACCGGGTCGTTCCCTTCGCCGCACTGGCCGCAGATGAGGTCGCCGGGATGCCGGCGAGTCGGCGCTTCCATGGTGCGCGCCGCCGGGCGCGGCCGGGTCACGGTCGGCGCGACCGACGTCGGCCGCCGCGACATCGGTTCATCGGCGCCCACCGTTGCTGGGGCGGGTGGCACCGGAGCGACGGGAGTGCCAACGCCCATGAGCACGGGAGCCGGGGTGGGGGTCGCTGGAGCGGCGGTCGGCGACGCGGGTTGCGCCGGCGGCGCGGCTGGCGCGGCGGAGGTGATCGGGACGGTCCAGACGACCTGCGGTTCAGGAGGCGAGGCGGCCGCCGAGATGGGCGCTGTTGCGGCAACCGGGGCGGGCACCGGGTCGACGTGGGGCGGCGGTGCTGGCTGTGGCGCCGACTCCTCGATCCCCACGGCGTGCCTGACCCGGTCGATCAGGCCGACATGGGCCGGCTCCGGCACCGGTTCGGGGGCCGGCGGTTCGGGCTCCGGCTGGGCGATGACGACGCGTTCCCCGGTCCATTCCAGGAATTTCCCGCACGACCCGCAGAAGGTGTCGCTGTCCTCGTTGTGGTGCCCGCACTGCTTACAGACGATCACGCGGTTGTCACCTCCACAGCATCCGGTACTTTCGATCGTTTGACAAGCTGCACTTTGTGCGTCACGTGCGCCGGCTTGTCGGCCGCGACCAGCGCGTCGAGCCGGGAGGCATTGATGGCGCCCGGGTCGTCGACAGCGACCCGAACCATCAGGGCAAAGTTCGGCGAGCCGGGGAGCGCCTCGCCCGCGGTGGTCGACGTCGCGACCCCGCCGGTATCGATGATTTCGACCGTGCCCCCGGTGAGGGTCTCGATCTGCGCCTTCAACCCCTTGACCGTGCCGCGCATGCGATAGAAGTCGAAGGCGCCCGCCAGCACGGCGCGGCGGCGCTCGACCGACCAGCTGTCATCGAGGGCGAGCCCGAACCAGCTCCCCAGCCATTCCAGGAAGTCGGGCGGAGTCAGCCAGGGATCGAAATAGGTGGGCAGGTTGTCGAGCGTGGCAAAGACCGGCGCCAGCGCCGCATCGAACGCGGACATGAATCGCTGCGTGAAGCCGTCTTCCTGGAAGAGGGCCGGCAGCGCGTCGGCCAGCGGATGGGGGCTGATCAGCGCCCGCACCAGGCCGCGCCGATTGTCGTTGACGCTCGGCGCCTCGGCGATCATGCGCCTTCCACCAGCACCTGGTGCTCGTACGAAAAGACCAGGGCATGAGGTTCGATAGCGAGGCGCTGAACGGCCTGGCCGCGCTGGCCCGTCACCGGGTCCGCCCCGAAGAGCCGGGCGTCCTCGACCAGCTCGGTGCCGCGCAGAGCCTGCAGGACCGAGTAGACCTCGCCGACGTGGACCGGCCGGCCGAAGGGCCAGCCATTGCGATCGGGACCGCCGATGATCGGATGGAAGTAGTGAAACAGGGCGTCCAGCGCTTCCGCCTGCAACCGCGACGGGTTCGTATTCGGGCGGGGCCGGAGCTTGGCGACGACCGTCACGCCGCGGTAGACCGGCGGCTCGACGAGCACTCGCGTGCCGATAACGCGGGAATCCTCGAGGCGATGGGCGATGCGCTGCAGCGTCTCCTCGGCGGGCACCAACTGCTCGAACCGCAGCCGGCCGTCGTTGCTCCCCGCCGCCGGCACCACCAGGATGCGCACGCCACCGGCATCCGCGCCGTCGCCGGCAGTGACACATCGGACGCGCGCGACTTCGGGCGCCGCCTCGCGCGCGAGATGTTCGTAGTCCTCCATGGTGACGGCTCGATCGCGGGTGCGCAGCACGATCGGGCCGCGTACCTTGGCCGCCTCGATGTCTTCGCCGTCGACGCCGCCCTCCGCCGCCCGGCGGTTCTGAACCCTGGACACGTACGGGATCGATGACTTGAGGACGGTAATCGTGTTGCGCGCGACGTTTCCCTTCTGGCCACCCCCGATGAGGTAGGAGCGCAGACGGAGCCGGGAACCCTTGGATGGCACCGCGCCATAGTTGCGGAAGGCGCCATCCGGCTCGCGAACGCCCGGGCCGAGTTGGACCTCACCGGTGACGGCGTCCAGCACGAAATGACGATCGTCCGCGGTGCTGTCGACGAAATGCTGTGCCTGCTTCCATTCCTGCCAGCCATCGATGCCGCTTACCTCCAGGATGTTCGCGGCGCCGCCCGGGACGACCGGCCGGTGCTTGAGGGCGAATCGTTGTCCCGGGACCCCTTCCGACGCGCCGAGGAGTTCGTTCTCCACCAGCTCGGCGTTGACCGCCTCGGCCGTGCCGCCGATGGTGAACGCCGTGAGGCCCTTGATGATCGGTGACGCGCTGTACGTCGGCTGGTCGGGTTCAGGCTTGAGCACGCGCGCCCGCAACCATCCGGCGCGCTGCTGATTGATGACGGAGACGGTGTGGCTCTTTGGGATGTGCAGCACGACATCGCCGTCCCGGTTGAGGCCGCCAGTGCCGTCCCGGTCGACTTCGCATGATGACCACGCGTAGCCATCCCAGGCTTCCCAGACCAGTGGCGGGTTTTCGGGATCGACGCCGACACCCTCGATATCGCACCTGAAGCGCAACGTGACGGCGCACGAGGGGATCGACTCCGAGAGGCCGACCAGGAGGACGTCATCCGGCTTTGGCACCTTGTCGAAGCAGAAGAACGAGGTGCGCGCCTCCAGTGCATCGGTGTGGTCACTGACCTCTTTTTGTCCGGCGAGCGACGACGCGAGCCGTGAGAGCGTGCAGGGGACGATCGGCACGTCGCCGATCGTCGTGAAGACGATCGCCTCGTCGGCCTCGGTACGAACGGTGGCGGCCTGGGTTCCGGGACGGATATGGATGGTCCCCGGTTGCGGCCCGGCGAGCCAGAAGGTGATCGCCGCTCGCGCGGCAGTGGGGGGAAAGAGCCGGACGCCGATCAGTTCGAGGAATTTGATGTAGTTGCGCTCGGGGACACGGTTGAGTCGATAGAGGACCTGGTCGGTCATCCAGGCGAAGGTCTCGATCAGCGTGACGCCGGGGTCCGACACGTTGTGGTCGGTCCACTCCGGGCAGCGCTGCTGCACGAGGCGCTTGGCATCGTCGACGAGGTCCTGGAATCGCCGATCGTCGAGGTTTGGGACCGGAAGTGCCATCGCTCAGCCTCCTCCTGCAGATTTGAAGTGGATCAACTCGTCTCCGGCGGAATCACATAGAAGGGAAAGACCAGGTTGCGGGGATCATTGGTCTCCCCGACGGCATAGCGGATGTCGATGTAGAGGATGCTCGAGTCCTCGGTGTCGAAGCTGACGAGAACGTCGCGCACCTCGATGCGCGGCTCCCATCGGCGAAGCGCCGTCCGCACCGCCGCCGCGACACGGGCGGCGGTCTCCGTATCGGCACTGTGGAAAATGTAGTCATGGATCGCGCAGCCGAACTCGGGTCGCATCGGGCGCTCGCCGATAGCCGTCCCGAGGATCAGCCGGATGCTCTCCTCGATTTCCTGCTCGCGCGACACGAGGGCGATCCTTCCGGTCGGGTCCGTCCGGAGGGGGAATGCCCAGCCGGAGCCGATGAATTCTTCGCTCATTGCGCGATCACCTTCGTCTGGCCGGCCGATGCGATCATCATCGGCGTCCCGGTCGGCACGCAGGTGCCGGCCATGGGTGGCAAGGCGAGCAACACCGGCATGCCGCCGGCAAGGACCTTCGTGCTCCCCGACGGAATGATGCCACTGACGCACGGACCATTCGCGGCCGGTGGCGGCGGAAAGGCGCAGCCGGCGATCACGTAGGAAGCGGGAATGGTGACGACCGGCTGATTGCCGACCATCACTTTCGGACTGACGGTCGTGCATTGCGCCTGTCCGCCGTGCATGCAGGTCACCGTCCCGCTCATGTTGACGATTGGTCCTGGCATCACATCACCTGCAGGGCGCCGCTGTTGACGTCAACCATCGCGCCCGTGACCTTGAGTTGTCCGCTCGCCTTGACTTCGAGTTGCGGTCCGCCGTCAAGCGTCGCACCCGCACCCCCCTTCAGATCAAGCTTGTTCTGGGCCTCGAGCGTGATGCCCTGCTGCGCCGACAGTTTGA
>VBEQ01000080.1 GCA_005881235.1 Chloroflexota bacterium
AAAACAACCGGCCTTTCAAAACCAGCTCGGCAATCTCCGGATTGCCCTCGATCGCCTCGGGGCCGATCCACGACAGGTTGAACCACACGAGCAGATCACGCAGCTCGGCGTCGGAGAACAGCGTGGCCAAGCCGCCGGGCGTGGGTGGGCCCGCCTGCTCCCGCTTGCGCACCAGTTCCAGGTAGCGTGGATACTGGCGCACGCGCCGAATCTGGCTCGACTCGGTCATCCAGCGCGTGATGAAGGCCCGCTCGTCGGCGCTGAGCCCCGACACCGGACGGCGGGCCAGGTCCATGTAGACGTCCGCAACGCCGCCGTCGACATAGTCCTGGATCTGCTCCACCAACGCCGGCACCAGGTTGAACGTCTGCTTGAGGTCGGGGTACGAGTCGAGCAACGCCGGCATCTTGTAATAGTCCTTGGCGGCGCGCAGCCGAACCCAGGGCAGCAGAAAACTGTTGCTCAGGTCGTCTTTGTAATAAGGCTGGTGCATGTGCCAGACGAAGGCCACATGCAGCGGGCGCGTCACGGGGAAAGAGTCTAGCTAACCGGCCGCTTTTTTTAGCGGTTCCGGAGGCACCAGGCTGAAGACGTAGCGCAGGTGCGGCGAGTACTCGACCGTGATCCGATCGCCGGGGCGCAGCAGGTCGAAGGTCGTGCGACTGACGCGGAAGGCTTCCGCCCACAGCTTCTTGGTCATCACCCGATCGCCCGCCTGCACGGCGACGCGGTAGGTGCGGCCGAAGAGTCCCACGTCCCGGCGCATGCCCACGACCACGCCGACCATCGAGCATCGCCGAGCGGCGAGGTCGAGGCCGCTGCGGACGAGCACGATGACGCCGACCGGGACGACCGTGAAGGACGCCGCGAGGGTGAACATCATCGAGTACTCCAGCCAGCGGGCCACGGGGTGCGTGACAGCCTCCGCCAGCTGTGGCCCGACAATGAAGAAGGCGAGGCACCCGAGCGCGATGGAGATAAAGCCAAGCGCGGCGGACATCATGGGCGGCTCCCCCCGGCAGATCGTCCACAGATGCCACTTGACGCGCGGCCGCATGGGGCGGCCATCCGGCCCGACGGCGATCGTCAACTGGCCCCACGGCATGGAGCCGCCGACGAGCCGCAGCAGGAGCAGCACGCCGATCGCCGCGGCCAGGAGAGCCGGAAACGGAGGCACGTGCAAGGAAGGCACCCCTGCGGTATAACCGGGGGCGCGGGTCGACCTTGCAGCCGTCGAATACGACTCGTATTCGGGGTTAGACCCCTGGCGGCCCCGTCCGGGCGTTGGCGTATTGACGGACCTTGTCGCGCAATTTCGGCAAGGGGTCGGTCTTCAGAAAGTACTCGTCGCAGCCGGCCTGCTTTGCCTCCTCCGGGGTCGCCATCCCGGCGGTGTAGACGATCACCTTGATGTCCGGCGAGTAGCGGCTCTCGCGGATCTTCCGGCAGAGCTGCAGCCCGTCGATCCCGGGCATCTGGATGTCGGCGACGACCACCGCCGGCTGGTAATCCACGCAACACTTCCAGGCTTCCTCGCCATCTTTGGCCTCCATGACCTCGTGGCCATCCAGCTCGAGCAGCGTCCGCAGCATGGTCCGGACGTCGCGGTCGTCGTCGGCGACCAGGACGGGTGGTTCGTCGCTGGTCGGAATGGAGGCCGGGACGCCACTCAACGGAGTCCCCTCGCTGCCATTCCTTCGAATTCTAGGTGGACTGAGACTCAGCAGGCAAGGATTGCCCGTATCCCTGTTTTGCGCCGGTCGCGCTGTGCGCTAGCACGTAACCGCGCGCGGCTATTTCGCGACTCAGACGTACTCGTCCATGGCGCGCAGGAAGTTGACGTAGACGCGCTGCTGTTCGCGAAGGATGCCCAGGCCGCCGAGCTCCCACCATTCGTCGGGAGTGAAGTAGGCCGAGACCTCCGCCTGGGCACCGGCCTTGGAGAACCACTGGATGAGGTGCAGGTTGTCCGATTGCAGCAGCCACATGGCGATGTCGATCAGGTGCGGGTGCTTGGTGAGCTTCGCCTTGTTGTAGATGTGATGCATCAGCCGGAAGATTCCCTGTTGCGCCTCGTTGCCAAGGAAAAAATCCATGCCGCCGTCTCCGGCCCACGTACATCCGTACTCAGGAAGTGGCATCTCGTGGGCATCCTTGAAGGTCGCGATCGCTTCCGTCGGTAGCAGGTAGCGCATCTTGTTCTTGACGAAGTCGGCGTGGAGCGCGTGCATGAAGGGGAAGATGCCGGAGTCAGCCCGGTGGTGCTCTCCGAAGGTCTCGAAGTCCCAGGCGAGGAAGACGAACTCGCCCATCGCCTGGCGGACCCAGGTCGCGTAGGTGTCGGCCATCAGTGGCCAGCCGTTCCACTGCCGGTTACTGAAGCGGTAGCCGACGTCGTCACTCAGCTCGTAGTGGCGGGTAAAGAGCCGCATCTCCTCGTTGGGATAGCGGTAGAGGTGCGTCGGTTCGCGCCAGCCCATCACCCAGGGCCGGCCATCCATGACGGCGCCCCGAAAACCGCTCAGCTGTAACTGGAAGTAGACGTCGTTGGACATGAACATCTCGGTCGTATCGGTGACGGCGATCGTTTTCTGGAAGGTCTCCTCGAGTTGTCGCTTGCCCCACGCCATGCGCTCAGCAAAGGCGGCGATATCCAGATAGAAGATGAAGGAGTGATAGGGCTCGACCGCGATCAACTCGACGTTCTCGTGGCTGACGAGCTTCTGGAAGCCGGCCAGCACATCCGGACCGAAACGTCGCATCTGGAGCAGGAGCGAGACCGAGAAGCCAAGGGAGATCTTCATGCCTTTGTCCACCAGCGACTGGAAGAGCTCGGTGGCCGGCCGGTAACAGTACTTCGAAACCTTGTCGAAGTAGCGCCGGTCCATCTGCTCGTCGAAGATCAGCGCATCCATCTTCTCCGGCGGGGTGCCGCGCGGGATCAGCTGTGCCGGCAGGCGGACGCGCCGCGGCTGGTGCGCAACCATGTAGATGACCAGGTTGTTAGGCATCGCTTTCTATCCTCTCAGACGGAACGCTCAGTCCCTGCTTCAGGGCGACGAATTCGAGGCGTTGCAGGAAGATGTCGATTACCCGCTGCCAGGTGTAGTCGCGCGCCGTCCGCTGGGCGGCGATCCGCAAGTTGCGGGCGGTGTCCGGATGCGCCGCCAGGTGGTTGACGTAGGCGACGATCTCGGCCGCATCCTCGGTCTCGATGACGATCGCGTTCTTGAACGGTTCGGCGTATTCCTCACCGGTCGCGCCGACGAAGGCGACGCCGCCGGAGGCCATCGCTTCCAGGCCGACGAGGCCGAACGGCTCGTGCCCGCTGTTCGCCAGGGTGGCGGTCGCCGAAGCGTACAGCACCGGGAGAAGGTCATCCGGAAGGAAGGCGGTGACGTTCCAAATGTCAGCGTCAGCATGGTCCCGCAGCGTCTTCGCCAGCCCGGCGACATCTTCGATGCGGTTGGACAGTGGCGCCACGCGGAGTCCGCGCTGCTGCGCAAAATCCAGGACCTCACCGCCGAAGGGTTCGAGACCACCGCGCATCAGCAGGCGGGTTGTTACCCCACGTTCTTTCAGCTGGACGACGGCGGCGATCGCCTGGTGCCAGCGCTTGTCCGGGCTGAAGCGCCCGATCTTGAAGAGAAACGCCGGCGCATTCACCGCGGCGCGCACCGCGCGCACCTGCGCCTGGCTCACCCGGGCGATCATCGAGCCGGGGATCCCGTTCGGCACCACGATGGGGTTGACGCCCCAGCGCCACATGATGTGTTTCATGTAGCGGCTCACCGTCATCAGGGTGCAGACGAAGGCGAGCTGACCCCAGTTGATGCGGTGGAAAGAGAAGTGGTTGTTCGCATTCCAGAGGAGGAGGCAGCGGTCGCGCAATCCGGCGAAGTAGAGCGCGTCCGAGATCAGGCTCATCGCGTGCGCCAGGTGCCACTCCTCGCCAAGCACGACCACCGTCTTGCCGCGCTCGATCGCCGGCCTGATGTAATCCTTGACCAGCGAGTCCGGAAGGCTGCGGTTGAGGTCCGCGACTTTGTCATCTTCGCCGTCGTAAACGCCGACCGGGTGATAGCGGCTGATCCACTGACTCCAGCGATGCAGCCACAACCGGCCGTCGAGCGCGCTCTCGTCGGCGGGAAGCTTCGGGTCGCCGACGAAGAAGAGGTGCGTCTCGAAGCCGCGCTCGGCCAGCGCCCGCGACAGTTCTTTGACGCGAACGCCCAGCCCGCCCGCCTGCGAGTACTCGTCGGGGCCCTCGAAGGAAAGCAGGAGGAAGGTCGTCTGATCCGGCTCGAGCATCAGGAAACCCTCACTCGCAAGAGCTCGAGCGCGTAGGCATGAATCTGGCGCGACAGGGAGGCCAGCAGCGTGGTCCGGGCGTCCAACCGCACCGAGACGGAGTCGACCGACCCACCGTCGAAGTCGGTGGCGATCCCGCCGGCCTCTCGGAGGATGAGGAGCGGCCCCGCGAGATCGAACGATCGCACTGGGGCGGGCGTCACCTGGAGGGCGACCCCGCCGCTCGCGGTGTGACAGAGATTGAGCGCCGCCGAGCCGAGCTGCCGAACCTTTTCCGCGTGCGCGAAGATCGGTGCGGCTCGCTCGCGCGGCTCGACACCGGAGGGGGCATCGAGCTGGACCAGGGGGATGGACCGGCCGTCGAAGGCCGGCAGCGCCGGGCGCAGCGGCTCACCCCGGCGAAACGCGCCCCCTCCAGCGATGGCGTGGTATTCGTCGCCGCTCACCAGGTTCTGGACATAGCCGAGGCGGACATCGGAGACCCGGTCACCCTCAGTGAAAGCCAGCACGACCGCATAGTACGGCAGCCCCATCTTGGCGTTGAAGCTCCCGTCCAGCGGGTCGGCCAGCACCAGGGGTTCGCCGCCGAAGTCGCGCTCGCCGAGCTCCTCCGAGATCAGCCGGAAGCGCAGGCCGCTGCGATACGCTTCCTCCAGGTGGCGGACCACGATGTCTTCGGCGAGCTGATCGAGATAAATGGTCCGGTCGCCACCCGCACCGAGGCCGACCTCCTCTCGTGCGGCGGGCGTGCCGGCGAGCGGCGGGATCGTGGCGCGGATCTCCGCGGCGATGGCCCGGAAGATAGGAAGCCAGGCTTGTGAGGTCACTCCGTGACGCGGCCGGCAGGCCGTCGAGTCGCTATGGTACGCCAAGTCCGTCGATCGCCGGGCTGCCGGCGGACCGGGTCCGGCCCTGGTTGACCCTGCTGGCGCTGGCGCTGCTGGTCAAGGCCGTGCTGGTCACGCTGACAATCATCGAGTTCGGCGCCGCCCCCGACCCCCTGACGGCGCTCGGCCGGGCGTGGGACCAGTGGGACGCGCGGCACTACGTCTATCTCGCCACTCACGGTTACGAAGCGGCGGGTGATGCCCGGAACCTGATTGCTTTCTTCCCGCTCTACCCGGCGCTGATCAGCGCGGTGTCCGCCGTCGGATTGCCGGCGCGGACGGCGGCCCTGCTGATCAGCAATGTTGCCGGGGTGGTCGCCGCCATCCTCCTCTACGAGATCGCCCGCGTCGATGGTCGCGAGCGGGCGGCCTGGCGCGCGGCGGCGTTCTTCACCGTCTTCCCCACCGCCTACTTCTTGCTGGTCGGTTACACCGAGGCCCTCTTCTGCGCCCTGACCTTCGGCTCCGTCCTGGCCGCCCGCCACCGGCGCTGGCTCTGGGCGGGGCTGCTGGGCGGGCTGGCCTCGGCGGCGCGGCTCACCGGCCTGGCGCTGCTCCCGTTCCTTGTGGTCGAACTGCTCGCGGCGGGGCGCGCCCTACGCAGCCTCTGGCAGCGGGTCGTCCCACCGCTGCTCGTTGCTCTTGGCTTCGTCACCTACCTCCTCACCAACCTGCTGGTCCTTGGCGACCCGCTCGCCTTCGTCACGGTGCAGCGGGAACACTGGTCGCATTCATTCGCCGCCCCCTGGCTCGGGCTCGAAGGTGCGGTCCGCAGCCTCAGTTGGCGGGTCCCCTGGGAAAAGCTCACCGTTGGCGGCGGCGAAATCGCCGGCGGCGTCGCCGCCTACCTGGCGACGGCGCTGAGCTGGCTGCGACTGCGGCCGGCGGACGCGGTCTACGCCACCGTGGTCACGGTGCTGGTCACCTTTCTGCCCTTCTGGCTGAGCATCCCCCGATATCTGCTCGGCATGTATCCGCTCTTCTTACTCGCCGGGCGCATCACGCGCCAATGGCTGTACCTGCCGCTGGTGGGATTGTCTTTCGTCGCGCTGATCGTCTTCGGCCTGGCCTTCGGCCGCGGCTACTGGGCCTTCTAGAACACGTGCGTCAGCACGGTGCTGACGATCACGTAGATCAGGTAGCCGATCAGGATCTGGACGAGGCTCAGGGCGAAGTGCACGTTCAGGATGCCTTGCAAGACGGCGAAGGAGAGCCCGAACAGCAACGCGTTGAGGACGATGACAAACAGTCCCAGCGTGACGATCGTGACCGGTAGCGTCAGGATCAGCAGCACCGGGCGGATGATCGTGTTGACGACGGCCAGGATCAGTGCCATGAGGACCGCCGCCCAAAGAACTGAGCCGCGAATGCCCCACACCACGTAGAAGACGAACAGCAACGCGACGATGTGGATGAGGAAGCGCGTCAGCACGCGTGCATTCTAGTCGGCTCAGTGCACGGCGTAGATGTCGTAGTGCGGGGTGTGCAGCACGAGCCGGAACTGCGCGTCGAAGTAGTTGGCGTCCGGCTGAAAGACCGTGCGTTCTGTCGGCCCGATGACGATGTAGTCGACGTGGTACTGACGCAGCAGCCCGATCGCCTCCGGCACGCCGTGATAGATCCGCGCGATATCCGCCTCGCGCTGGGCGTAGTTGATCGCCTGGCTCCACAGCCACCCCGGGTATCCCATGACCAGCGGCCTCCCGGCCAGGCCAGAGATCGGATTGTTCGGTTCCGGCCCCGTCACGAACACAGCCCGCGGCGGCGTCAGCCGGCGCACCTGCGCGGCGAGCTGGAGGTCTTCATCCGAAAACCAGGCATAGGCCGGCCCCTGCGGAGGGAGGAACTGCAGTAGCGAGAGCACGCCGGAGGCGACCAGGCTTAACCAGATTACAGCGGCCACGATGGCGCCCACCAGGTGCGCGCGGGCGAGGCGGACCAGCACTGCGCCCACCGCGACCGCGCTCGCCATGTACCAGAACACCAGAAGCTTGCTGTTGTCCCAATCCCACGGTTGGAACCTCGCCAGGTTGGCTGCCAGGAACACGAGGCTGAAGGGGGCGATTATGAGCCGGGTGCGCCCGCGCAGCGCCAGCGGGCTCATCAGCGCCAGCCCGAGCAGCGGCCAGAATAGGCCGGTGTTCTTGATCCAGAACCAGGGCGGGAAGTCGATGCCCGACATCCAGCCGATCATCCACCGCGGATACTGAAGCTCCGGAGGCGCACCCGGATCGCCCGGCACCGCCATCAGGCGAAGAACCCAAGCCACGCCGGGCGCGGGAAGAGGAGCGCCCACCCGGCGGTCACGATGCCGAGCACCAGCAGGCTGTGCACGTGGAAGAGCGGCAAGAGGCCGGTCAGCCCGCCAGCGACCAGGAAGGCGACCGCCTCGCTCTTCAGCATCCACCGCGGCCACGACGAACGGATGGTGGCGATCGTTTCGCGCCAGCGGAAGAACGGCGTGGCGAGGAGCGGCGGCGTCAGCAGCAGGAGCACCGCCATGACCATGGCCGCGCCGAAGACGAAAGAGCGCTGCGGGAGGTAGTAGGAGAGGATGGGGTTGTACCACTGAATGTTGAACGTCGCGTCGAGGCATGAAGGGTCAGGCGGCGAGCCATACGGGCACGAGCGGTCGTAGGTGTGTGCGATGTGCATCAGGGCGTTGCTCAGCCCGAGCCGTGCCGCGTCACCGAAGAAGAACAGGAAGCCGATGCCTCCGCCCAGCAGCGTCAGTGTTACGGCGATTACGCCCGCGGCGATCCCGCCCGTGAGCCGGCGCGCCCAGAGGATGAGCCCGCTGAGGGTGAGCACGGTCATCGCCCAGCTGGGCCATGCGAGGGAAGCGGGGACAGTCCAGCCTCCGGCGAGCAGCAGCGCACTGGCGAAGTCGGGCGCGAAGGGATAGCGGAAGGGCGTGCCGGCAAAGTTAGGATTCTGCGGCGGCAGGTTGTGGCCGTGGGCGAAGGAGGTGGCGACGCTGGCGTGGAACGACCAATCCGCCCAGGTGGCTGCGTAATGGGCCAGCCAGGCATCCGGTGTGATCTCGACCGCGCGCGCGAACAGGTAGCCGATGCCCAGCGCCACCACGAGCACTACGGCGGGCAGCGCAAAAGGGGCCCCGCTCCGGCGTGGAAAAGCGGGGAGATATGGGGCCCCGCTCCGGCGTGGAAAAGTGGGGAGATGGTATCGGCCACGGTGACGCCAGAGCAACCAACCACCCGCGATGAGTGCGGCGA
>VBEQ01000081.1 GCA_005881235.1 Chloroflexota bacterium
CGCACGAAGGTCGAACTGTAAATCGCGCGCAACGCCAGCGGGTTGATGGCCAGCGCGAGCGCGGCCTTGAAGCGCGCCGTGTCGAGATGCGCGTGCCAGTAGCGGAGCTGGGCGGCTGGATCGGTGAGCTCGAGGAAACGCCGAATCACTGACCGGCGTAATCCCATCAGCGGGAGGAAGCGGCGGCCGGCCTTAAAGAACCGGTCGGCGGTTCCGGCGCGAGGCGCCCCTCCGCGCAACCGGTCGTGGACGTAATCCACCTGCGCCGGGTTGATGTCGACCGCGGTCACTGCCAGCCCGCGAGCGGCAAGCGCCATGCTGGTGGCGCCGGCCGAGGCGATGCAGAACACTCGACCTGCCGCTGGCAGCACTTCGGCCTCGACGTCCCAGTCCTCATACATCTGTCCAAAGAGCAGACGAGGCTTGCCGCGGCGAGCCCCGAGGCGACCGCGCTCCCACGGGGTGGTCGCGCTCACCGACGCGTCGTGCTCCAGATCAGGGCGACGAGCGCGAGGTTCTGCGTCAGCATGTTCGCCGGTTCGGGAATCGTGCGGCGGCTGAAGAGTAAGCCGCCGCCATTCATGGCCCCCAGCAGGGCGGTCTGCGCCGCCGCCGCCGTGCGCGGCGCCCGCCCACTCAGCACCCAGGCGGCCAGCGCAACCTCGACGGTGCCGACCATCGCCAGCACCTTCCGGGCGCGCGCCCGCCCCACGCCCGGCACGTCGGCGACAACCTGCAAGTGCCGCTCGTTGGGGGCGACCAGCTTGCACCAGCCACCCTGGTAGAGCCAGACAGCGGCGATCGCCAGCCTGGCGAGCGCCTTCATCGCGTCGCCGCTACGCCAAAAACCACGGTAAGAAAGGCGAAGGCCACGGTGAAGACAACGTCGGCGAGCCGGTTTTGCCGTCGGATCTCAGCCGGGTAGTAGAAGAGCTGGATCGGCACCCGCAGCAGCCAGAAGATTGCCAGGAAGGTGCTCAGAAACCGGCCGAGCGGCCGGCCGCTTGCCAGATCGGTCGGGAATAGCAGCGAGAGAGCAGCAAATCCCAGTACGACCAGGACGATGTAGGCGGCATGCACGTAGAAGATCTGGCGGACCATCTCCGAGACACCCGCGAGGTTTTTCCGGTATTGCAGCCGAATTGCGAGGGGCAGGTTGGCCAGGCCGATGGCCAGCTGGACGGCGCCGGCGACCTGGATCCAGGCGGCGAGCGAGAGCAAGTGCTAGCTAGCCTACCTCGATTCCCGCTAAGCTGTGCGCAGATTCCCTGATAGGGAAGGAGGGAGAAAGCTCGATGAGAACCGTGGCTCGTGGGATCGCGATCGCGCTTGCGGTAGCGCTGGCCGCCTGTGGCGGCGCCAGTTCGACCGGAACGAACAGCTCGAACTCATACCAGGGTAAGACCATCCAGCTCGGCGCGATTCTTTCGATTACGGGGGCAGGCGGCGTTTACGGTCCGAGCTCGCAAAAGGGCATGGACCTGGCCGTGGAGAAGATCAACGGCTCGGGTGGGGTGAACGGCGCCAAGATCTCGCTCGATACCAAGGATGACGCATCGGACAAGGCGCAATCCGCCCAGGTGGCCCAGACCCTCATCCAGCAGGGCCAGCTGCTCGCCCTCCTCGGACCCACGCTCTCCAACTCGGCGGTCGCCGTCCATCCACTGGCGGAAAGCTTCAAGATCCCGATCCTCGCGGTCAGCACCACCGGCATCCACATCGTGCCGGATTGCAACTACCCGAAAACCGACCCCTGCAAATACGTCTTCCGCGACAGCCTGGGAGAGGAAACGGCGATCCCGACCAACATCAAGGTCTACTCCGAGGCGAAGCACCCCAAGACCGGCGTGCTGATGGTGGCGAACGATGACAAGTTCTCCTCAGACGGCGGCAAGATCGTGCAGAACACCGTCGGTTCCTATGGGATCCAGCTACTCGACACGGTGCAGTTCAGCAAGACCACGGCCGACTTCGCGACGCCGGTCACCAAAGCCGTCCAGAAGAAGCCCGACGTCATCTTTATCACCAGCCTGGGCGGCATCCCCGCCAAGATCATGATCGAGGCGCGCAAGCAGGGATTCACCGGCCAGTTCCTCGGCGGCAACGGCTTCAACACCGCGGTCGTTTCCAAGCAAGCCGGAGACGCGGGCAAGGGCGCCGAAAGCGGCAGCGCCTGGTACATCAACAACACCTTCGCCTCGAACGCCGGCTTCGTGCAGGCGTACCGGGCGAAGTACAGTGCCGATCCGGACCAGTTCGCGGCCCAGGGTTATGCGGCGATCCTGATCCTCGCCGATGCGGCAAAACGCGCCAACCTGACCTTCAGCGACACCCCCGGTGATCGCACCAAGCTTCGCGACGCGATGGAGTCCGTCAACATCGACACGCCGCTCGGCCGCTTCCAGTTCACCAGCAACCACGACGTCAAGCAAACGATCTGGGTGATCCAGATGGACGGAAACGGCGGATTCACCCTGGTGAAATCGGTGACGCCTAGCTGAAGGCGCGTTGACCCAACAGGTCCTCAACGCGATCTTCATCGGGTCGATCTACGCCCTTTTCGCCGTGGGCTACACCCTGGTCTTCGGCGTGCTCGACGTGCTCAATCTCGCGCATAGCGCCGTCTTCATGCTGGGCGCCGTGGTCACCTACTCACTGGTCGCGCTCCACGGGATGCCATTCCTGCCGGCCGCGGTTATCGCCATTCTTGTCTGCGGCCTGCTCGGGCTGCTCATCGAGTTCGTGGCGCTGCGCCCGCTCCGCCGGCGGAATGCTCCGCCGATCTCGGCGCTCATCTCCACCATCGGCCTGGCATTGATCTTCGTCGCCATCGTCGAACAGGCCACGTCCGGAAGCCTGTTCAGCTGGCTCTGGCAGGATGGGGCGAACTCGGTCCGCTTCCCTACCGGCACGGTGCCCAACCCGACCTTTCACGTCGCCGGACTGACCATTGAGGGAACGAAGCTCGGCATCCTCGTCATCTCGGTGGTGCTGATGCTCGTCCTCGGCTACGTCATGCGCTTCACGCAGGTGGGCCGCGCCCTGCGGGCCGTGGCGGAGAATCGGCGCGCGGCGACCCTGCTCGGGATCAACGTCGATCGCATCTTCGCCTCGACCCTCTTCGTCTCGTCCGCACTTGGCGGCCTTGCCGGACTGCTCTTTGGCCTCGCCCTCTCCGACATCAGTCCCTACATCGGCCGTGACCAGGTCGAGCTGAAGGGTCTGGCGGTGATCGTCCTTGGTGGCATGGGCAGCATTCCGGGCGCCGTCCTGGGTGGATATCTGCTTGGCCTGATCGAGGTCTTCGCCTTCGTCCGCTTCGGTAGCAATATCGAAGCCGGCGTGGCCTTTGCGGCCCTGTTCCTCGTATTGGTTCTGCGGCCACAGGGACTCTTCGGCGCCAGGCTGCGCGAGCGACTCTAGTGACGGCGTAGGGTAGCCGTGGATTTCTTCATCCAACTCTTCACCGATCCAGTTGGCTTCTACAACCAGCACGAGTTGCTCATCGCGCAGATCGGGATCAACGCGATCCTCGCCATCTCCATCTTCGTGACCTTCTACTCCGGACAGCTCACCCTGGCCAACGCCGGCTTCATGGCGATCGGCGCCTACACAACCGTGATCATGAGCCTTTACCTGCCGACGCCCTTGCCAGTGGACATGCTCGTTGGCGCGCTGCTGGCCGCGGCGATCGGCTTTCTTGTTGGCCTGCCGGTGCTGCGACTCCGCGGCGTCTTTCTCGCGATCGCGACCATCGGCTTCGTCGAGGCACTACGGCTTGGCGTGATCCTCAACCTGCCCATCACGGGCGAGGGTCAGGGCTTGAAGAACCCGAGTGCCGATCCGCTTGGCGGTATCGTCCCCATCCTGATCTCGGTCCCGATCCTGACCTACCTGGTGTGGCGGCTCACCCACACGCGGCTGGGCCAGGCCTGGGCGGCGATCCGCGAAGACGAGCTGGCCGCTTCCAGCAACGGCATCAACGTGCCCGCCTACAAGATGGTCGCCTTCGTCATCAGCGCCCTCGTCGCCGGCTACGCCGGGGCGCTCGAGACCCATATCAATTTCTTTGTCGACCCCACTGAGTACAGCGTCACGCGCACCATCCAGATCCTCACCTTCGCCGTGGTGGGCGGGACCACGAACGTGATCGGCCCGATTGTTGGCGCTGTCTTCCTCACCGCGCTGCCAGAGATCGTGCGCCAGTTTGCGGCCTATCGTGACGTGGTCAACGGAATCATTCTGATCCTCGTCATCATCTTCCGGCCGCAGGGCATCGTCGGCCGGGGCGGCCTCGCCATCATCGCGCCGCGCTGGTGGACGCGCTGGAGAACGCGTGAGCGCGCTGCTGCAGCTCACTAACGTCAACCGTTCGTTCGGCGGCGTACACGCTGTTGATAACGTCTCCGTGGAAATCGAGGAAGGCACCATATTCGGCCTGATCGGCCCCAATGGCGCCGGCAAGACGACGCTGGTCAACCTCGTGACCGGCTACATCCGCCCCCAGTCCGGCAGTATCAAGCTTCTATCCCCTCCCCCGCCTGCATCAGAGAAAGGAAGCAATTCCCCTCCCCCGCTTGCGGGGGAGGGCAGGGTGGGGGCGGCCGTCGAACTCGCCCGTCGACCACCGCACGCGGTCGCCGGCATGGGTATCGCGCGGACGTTCCAGACGCTTCGCCTCTACCGCAACCTGACGGCGCTGGAGAACGTGCTCGCCGGCATGCATCTCCGGCGGCGTGACGATACCCTGCAGCAGCTGATTCCAATTCCTGCCTTCCTCAAAGAGGACCGCCGCCGGTGGCAGCACGCACGCGAACTGCTGGCGCGCGTCGGCTTGGACCCAGACAAGTTCGGCAACCGGCAGGCGGCGACCCTGTCCTACGGCGACCAGCGACGGCTCGAGGTCGCGCGAGCGCTGGCGCTCAATCCCCATCTGCTGATCCTCGATGAGCCGGCCGCGGGAATGAACCCGGCCGAGAAGGATCGGGTCCGGGCGCTGATCCAGCAGCTCAACCAGGATGGCCTCACCGTGCTGCTGATCGACCACGACATGCGCTTGGTGATGGGCGTCTGCCGCCACATCGCCGTTCTCAACTTCGGCCGAAAGATCGCCGATGGCCCGCCGGCAACGGTCTCGCAGGACCCCGCGGTGATCACGGCGTACCTCGGAAGCCAGGCACAGAAGACGGCGGCGCATGTCCCAGGTTCGGAGGAAATGGACGTGGCGGCCACCTCGACGGCGGTCTCGGCCGAACCCACCTCTCCCCTCCTGGAGGTGCGTGATCTCCAGGTTTCCTACGGCGCGATCCAGGCGGTGCGCGGCGTCTCATTCGGCGTGGCCAAGGGGGAGATCGTCGCGCTGATTGGCGCGAACGGGGCCGGCAAATCGACCATCCTCAATTCACTGTCGGGCGTGCTGCGGCCGCATTCGGGCGTCGCGCGATTCGGCGAGCTCGACCTCACGACGGCGCCACCCGACCGGATCGTTAGCCAGGGCCTCATCCAGGTACCGGAGGGCCGCGAGATCCTGGCTCGTCTGACCGTCCGCGAGAACCTCGAGCTGGGCGCTTGGGGGCGGAGCAATGGGCGCTCCGCGCATCGCGACATCGAGGGATTGATGAAGCAGTTCCCGATTCTTGGCCAACGCCGGGACTTGCCAGCCGGGCAGCTCTCGGGCGGCGAACAGCAGATCCTCGCGATCGCCCGTGGCCTGCTGGCGCAACCGAAGCTCCTTCTCCTCGATGAGCCGTCGCTGGGCCTTGCACCGCAAATGGTGGACACCGTCTTCGACGTCATCAAGAAGATCCACAACGATGGCGTCACGATTCTGCTGGTCGAGCAGAACGCGCTGCGCGCGCTCGAGATCGCGGACCGCGCGTACGTTGTCGAGACCGGGCGCATCCTGCTCAGCGGCACCGGGGCTGCCCTACGCCGAAATCCCGAAGTACAGAAGGCCTATCTCGGCGGGTAACCTTGGCTTGCGGGGGTGGACTATTTGGAGGAAGTGACAGGTTGAATTCACAGGACATTCGCCGCTTTCAGGAACGACTCAAGGCGGAGCGCGACACGATCGAGTCGCGTATTGCAACCAACAAACGAGGCATCCAAGAAACGGTGCGGGACGAGTCCGGTGTCGGGGATTTTGAGGATGAAGCGAGCCTCATCTCAGAGCGAGAAGCAGAGATTGACGAAAATGACCGGGATCGGAAAGAACTCGCCCAGGTAGAGAGAGCGCTCGAGCGCATCGAACACGGAACCTACGGACTCAGCGAAGTCTCCGGCAAGCCCATCCCAATCGA
>VBEQ01000082.1 GCA_005881235.1 Chloroflexota bacterium
TTGACCGCGATCGCCTCCGCTCCGCTCGCCCACAGGACGTTGACGATGTCCTGCAGGTCCTGGTAGTGAATCGTCCAGCCCAGGGAACGGTCGCCCGGGTCGTTGGGGTCGCTGCCGTCGTGCAGCAGGATGGTCAGGCCGGCGCCGTGTAGCGCGGTCAGCCCGGCGATCAGCTTCTCATCATCGAGCTGGGCCTTCACCTGCTGAAAGGCACTCGAGCGGCGAGCGCTCTCATCCTCGCCGGCTTTGACCCCGGCCTGGAGTCCCTGGATCCGGGCCTTGAGCGCCCGGTTCTGGTCCTCGAGCTGCGTGACACTCTGGCGCAACGCCTCGTCTCGGGCCAGCCGGTTGGAGGGGGGCAGCGGCTGGCTTCGGAACTGGGTTGCCGCGAGGCTGGTGACGAGGAATGTCGCAAGCGAAACGCTTGCCAGGACAGTCATCCGCGGCGTCACGGTGCCGTGTAGTGTAATGGGTGCCCGAGCGCCCAGTTGGCCGGCGGCCGGCATCAAACAGGCAGGAGGAACAATGGCTCAGAAGATCGAGGCGGTGCCGCGCACCGGTTTCGCGCAGGTCGCGCCGGAGCAGGCGAATCCGTGGCTGATGGCCCAGCGTCAATTCGATATCGCGGCCGAGGTGCTCGGCCTGGATCCGAACATGCAGCGGGTGCTCCGCGAGTGTAAGCGCGAGCTGACGGTGACCTTCCCCGTTCTGATGGACGACCGTACCGTGCAGATGTTCACCGGTTATCGCGTCCATCACAACATCGATCGCGGCCCCGCCAAGGGCGGGATCCGGTACCACCCGGGTGTGACTCGCGAGGAAGTCAAAGCGCTGGCCATGTGGATGACGTGGAAGTGCGCCGTCGTCGGTATTCCCTACGGTGGCGCCAAGGGTGGCGTCGTCGTCGACCCCAAGAATCTCAGCCGCAACGAGCTCGAGAATCTCACCCGCCGCTACACGAGCGAGATCAGCATCGTGATCGGACCGGATCGCGACATCCCGGCTCCGGACGTCAACACCAACGCCCAGATCATGGCCTGGATGATGGACACGATCAGCATGCAGGCCGGCCATTCCGTGCCGGCGGTCGTGACCGGCAAGCCGCTGGGTATCGGCGGCTCCGAGGGTCGCCCGGAGGCGACCGGTCGAGGTTGCATGCTCACCACGCTGGCGGCGCTGAGGCACCTGGGGATCCGCCCCGAAGATGCGACGGTCGCCGTCCAGGGCGTCGGCAACGTGGGTTACACCACCGCCAAGTTGCTGGCCCAAGCCGGCTGCAAGGTGATCGCGGTCAGCGACTCGAACGGCGCCTGCTTCAACGAGGACGGTATCGAGCTCGACGAGGTCGTGCGCGAGAAAGAGCTCACCGGCCGGCTACGCCAGAAGATCTGCAAGTTCATCAGCAACGAGGAATTGCTCGAGCTGCCCGTCACCGTGCTGGTTCCCGCAGCGCTCGAGAACCAGATCCACGCCGGTAACGCGCACCGGATCAAGGCGACGGTGATTTGCGAAGGGGCCAACGGGCCGACCACGCCGGAAGCCGACGAGATCCTCCACAAGAAAGGTGTCTTCGTGATCCCCGACATCCTCGCCAATGCCGGCGGCGTCACGGTGTCCTACTTCGAGTGGGTGCAGGACCTGCAGGAGTTCTTCTGGGATGAGCACGACATCAACGAGCGGCTGGAGCGGATCATGCTGCGGGCGTTCGACAACGTGCTGAAAGTCAGCCTGGAGAAGAAGGTGATGATGCGGACGGCGGCCTACGTGCTCGCCGTCGACAAGGTTGCGCAGGCAACCACGATCCGCGGCATCTATCCCTGATCGGTCGCCAGCTGGACGACACGGCCGCCCGTGATGCGCACCAGGTCCTGGGGCGCGATCGGAAACACGTGCCGCGGTGTGCCGGCGGCGGCCCACACAACGTCGTACTGCAGTAAGTCGCGGTCGACGAAGGTCGGGATGGGCGCGGGGAACCCGGTGGGTGGCACACCGCCGATCGAGTAGCCGGTGGCGCGGCGCACGGCATCGGCGTCGGCCTTGCCGATCTCGAGGCCGGTAAGAGCCCCGAGCCGGGAGGGATCGAGCCGGTTCGCACCCGAGACCAGTGCCAGGATGGGCACGCCGCCGCCAAGGAAGACGAGCGATTTCACGATCTGGCCCACGCTGGTGCCGACCGCATCCGCGGCCTCTTGCGCTGTCCGTGTCGAGGACGGGAACTCTTCGATGCGCGCCGCGACGCCGGCGGCAGAGAGAGCCGCTTGAACGCGCTGCGGCGCCGAAGGCCGATGATCCGTGCTCAAAGCCATCCGCTATAATCCCCCAAAACCACCCCGTATCGAGGTACACGCACACCCTTTGAGCTCGACACGGTTTCGCAGGCGACGTCGATGAGTGTGCGTGCGCCCGCAAAGCCCTCGGCCTTCGAGGCCGGCGAAACTGTTGAGCTGGGCCGCTTCAAGCGGGCCCGCCGCGCCTACGGCTTCGACGAAGTCGCCCTCGTTCCAGGCCGGGTCACGATCAACCCCCAGGAAGTCGACAGCAGCTTTCAGCTGGGCGCGCTTCGGCTCGCTGTTCCCATCCTGGCGGCGGCGATGGATGGTGTCGTGGACGTCCGCTTCGCGGTCGAGATGGGCCGGCTCGGTGGCATGGCGGTGCTCAACCTCGATGGCCTCCAGACCCGCTACGCAGACCCAACGAGCGTGCTGCAGGAGATCGCCGAGGCGCCGCGCGAGCACATCAACGCCCTGCTGCAGAAGGTCTACCAGGCGCCGGTCCGCGAACAGCTCATCGGCGAGCGGATCACCGCGGTCAAACGGGCCCAGGTTCCGGTGGGCGTCTCGAGCGTACCGGCGCACGCCAGCCGCCGGGCGGCGCTGGTCCAGGAGGCGGGAGCCGATTGCCTCGTCGTCCAGGGTACGGTGCTGACGGCACGGCACATTTCACGCTCCTACGAGCAGCTCTCCTTCGAGAAGCTCTGCGCTGGGTTGTCCATTCCGGTCGTCGCTGGCAACTGCGTCGACTATGAAACGGCATTGGAGCTTATGCAAACCGGCATCGCCGGCATCCTGGTCGGGGTCGGTCCGGGTGCCGCATGCACGACTCGGGGTGTGCTCGGTGTCGGCGTCCCGCAGGTGACCGCGACCAGTGATGTCGCCGCCGCGCGCGAAACCTGGCTGCACGAGAGTGGCCGCCGCGTCCAGGTCATCACCGACGGCGGCATGCGAGTAGGGGGTGACATTGCCAAGGCGTTCGCCTCGGGCGCCGATGCGGTCATGGTCGGCTCCATCTTCGCCGGCACCACGGACGCGGCGGGTGGCGGCTACCACTGGGGGATGGCGACGCCTGACCCCAACCTTCCGCGCGGAACGCGCATCAAGGTCGGCCGCCGCGGAACTTTGCGCGAAGTCCTGCTGGGACCGGCACGCGTCGACGACGGGACTCAGAACCTGGTCGGGGCCCTGCGCTCGGCGATGGGCGTGTGCGGCGCCCGCGACCTGCGCGAGTTCCAGCAGACGGAGCTGGTGATCGCCCCGGCGATCCAGAACGAGGGCAAGCTCTTTCAGCAAGCCCAGCAAGTGGGCATGGGGACATAGCGGTCGCCCGAACCTCGAAAGCCCTCACCCTACCCTCCGGCGGGGGAGGGAAGCAGTTGACCGCGGAGGGCACGATCGCCGCGCAGGACCTGGTGCTGGTCCTCGATTTCGGATCGCAGTACAGCCAGTTGATCGCGCGCCGGGTTCGCGAGGCCGGCGTCTACTGCGAGTTGATCGCGGGGACCACGCCGTGGGCGACGATCCGCGACCGGGCGCCGAAGGCGCTCATCCTCTCGGGAGGACCGTCCAGCGTCTACGAGGAGGCCGCCCCGCGCTGCGACCCGGCGGCGCTCGATGCCGGCGTCCCGGTGTTGGGCATCTGCTATGGCATGCAGCTGCTCGCCTACCAGCTCGGCGGCAAGGTCGCCCCTGCCGGTAAACGCGAATACGGACCTGCCAGTGTGCGGATCGAGGAGCGGGCCCGGCTCTTCGATGATCTACCGACGGAGCTGCCGGTCTGGATGAGTCACGGCGACACCATCCTGGAAGCGCCCCCCGGGTTTCGCCGCCTGGCGGAATCCGAGAACTCGACCATCGCGGCGATGGCGGACGAGTCCGGGCGGTTTGGCATCGCCTTCCATCCCGAGGTCATTCACACGCCCCAGGGGCGCGAGATCCTGCGCAACTTCCTTTACCAGGTGGCCGGCTGCCGCGGCAGCTGGAAGCCGGCGGCCTTCATCGAGCAGGCGACGCGCGCGATTCGCGATCAGGTTGGCAGCCGGCGAGTGCTGTGCGCCCTTTCCGGGGGCGTCGACTCTGCCGTCTGCGCCACCCTCGTGCATCGCGCGATCCCCGGCCAGTTGACCTGCCTGATCGTCGACAACGGACTGCTGCGTCGCGACGAGCGGCGGCGCGTCGAAGACGTCATGCACCGTCACCTCGGCATCGACCTCAGGGCGGTCGACGCCGGCGACGCGTTCCTCGAGGCGCTCCGGGGGATCGTGGATCCGGAGGAGAAGCGCCGGCGAATCGGCGCCACCTTTATCGATGTCTTCGAACGCGAGGCGGCCTCACTGTCCGGTGTCGACTTCCTGGCACAGGGAACGCTCTATCCCGACGTGATCGAGAGCACCAGTCACGACACCCACAATGCCCACCGGATCAAGACCCACCACAACGTGGGTGGCCTGCCTGCGGATCTGCGTTTCAAACTGGTCGAGCCGCTGCGCTACCTGTTCAAGGATGAGGTTCGCGCCATCGGCTCGGAGCTCGGACTGCCGGACGACATGGTGCATCGCCAACCGTTTCCGGGTCCGGGACTGGCCGTGCGCATCATCGGCGACGTGACCCGCGAGCGCCTGGAGACGCTCCGCGCTGCGGATTGGATCGTGGTCGATGAGATCAAGGCCGCCGGCCTCTACCGCTCACTCTGGCAGTCGTTCGCCATCCTGACACCGCTGCAGAGCGTGGGGGTAATGGGCGACTACCGCACCTACGGCAACGTCGTCGCGGTCCGGGCGGTGCAGAGCGAAGACGGGATGACGGCCGACTGGGCGCGCCTGCCCTACGAGGTCCTGGCGAAGATCTCCCGCCGGATCGTCAATGAAGTGGCCGGTGTCAACCGCGTCGTCTACGACATCTCATCGAAGCCGCCCTCGACCATCGAGTGGGAATGAACGTCCTGATCGTCGGCGGTGGTGCGCGCGAGCACGCCCTCACCTGGAAAGCCCTGCAAAGCCCGTTGACCGATGCGGTCTATTGCGCTCCCGGCAACGCGGCCACGGCGGCGATCGCCGTGAACACCGGCTTCGAGGCCACCGACGTCGATGCGATCGTGCGTTTCGTCTCGGAGCGCGACGTGGGCCTGACGGTGATCGGTCAGGAGGCCGCGGTCGCCGCCGGACTCGCCGATCGCCTCACGGCAATTGACCGCCTGGTCTTCGGGCCGTCGGCCGCGGCCGGCCGGATCGAAAGCAGCAAGGCGTTTGCCAAGTCGGTGATGGCGCGCGCCGGGGTCGCCACCCCCGCGTACCAGGTTTTCGACGACGCGGGCCGCGCCAAGGATTTCGTCCGTGGGGAGCGCCGCGCGTTCGTCGTCAAGGCGGATGGGCTCGCCCAGGGAAAGGGGACGCTGATGCCGCGCGATGCGCAGGACACGCTGGAATGTATCGACACCCTGATGCTGCGCAAGACGGTGGGCGCGGCGGCCGACCGGATTGTTCTTGAGGAGAAGATCGACGGGCGGGAGGTTTCGCTGATGGCGCTGGTCGATGGGGATCGCGTCGTACCGCTTCCCCCGGCCTGCGATTACAAGCGAGCGCTCGACGGCGACAAGGGCCCGAACACCGGCGGCATGGGCGGATACTCGCCAGTCCGCTTCTTTGGCCCGGGCGAGGTCGATCGCGCTGTCGCTGATGTCCTGCTCCCCGTCGTGCAAACCCTGCGCCAGGACGGTACGCCCTATCGCGGCTGCCTCTACGCCGGCCTGATGGTCTCACCGTCTGGCATCCAGGCGCTCGAGTTCAATGCCCGCTTCGGCGATCCGGAGGCCCAGGTCGTTCTGCCCCGACTGGAGGACGACCTGATTCCGCTGCTCGAGGCGGCCGCCCGCGGCGCGCTTGGCGAGGCCAGACCATCGTGGTCAACCCGATCGAGCGTCGGGGTCGTGCTCGCTTCGCGCGGATATCCGGGGACGTATCAGACCGGCTTTCTCATCGAGGGCCTCGGCACGATCGAGCGCGACGTCTTTGCTTTCCATGCCGGCACCAGCGCCGGACCGAGTGGGTATGAGACGGCCGGGGGGCGCGTGCTGACACTCGTCGCGCTCGGCGACTCGATGGGCGAGGCACGCGACCGCGCCTACCGCAACATCAATCGCATCCGGTTCGAGGGCATGGCCTTTCGGCACGACCTGGCGCTGCGGGAAATCGAGTCGGCGGTTCTCCAATGAACGACGCTCCGGTGGTCGGGATCGTCATGGGCAGCGAGTCAGATCGTCCGACGATGCAGCGCTGCTGCGAAGTACTCGACAGCTACGGCATCAGCTACGAAGTCGTGGTCCGCTCGGCGCACCGTGACCCCGAGGGTTGCCGTCAGTGGGCGACGCAGGCCGAAGGCCGCGGACTCAAGGTCCTGATCGCCGCCGCCGGTGGCGCGGCGCATCTTCCCGGCGTGGTGGCGGCCTGGAGCCTGCTGCCGGTGATCGGCGTGCCGATTTCGGCTGGCGCCCTGGGCGGGCTCGACGCGCTCCTCTCGATGGCGCAAATGCCGGCTGGTATCCCGGTGGCGACGGTCGCCATCGGTGAGGCCGGCGCGAGAAACGCGGCGCACCTGGCGACCGGCATCCTGGCGCTCAACGACGCGGTCGCGCGCGAGAAGCTGATCAAGCGCCGAGAGGAGAACCGGGCGAAAAAACCGGTCTGAAAACCGGGCATACAATAGCGGCGATGCCCAAGGTGTTGATCACCGAGACTGTGCTGCGCGACGCGCAGCAGAGTTTGGTGCAGGGACGGCTCAAGCTGCAGCACGTGCTGCCGATCGCCAAAACTCTCGACGATATCGGCTACCACGCCCTCGATGCCTGGGGTGGTTGGACGTTCGCGGCCCAGGTGCGGGCCCTGAAGGAAGATCCGTGGCAGCGCTTGCGCGCGATGCGAGCCGCCATCGTGAAGACGCCGTTGCAGATGTTGATCCGCGGACAGACGCTGCTCGGGCAGTCCCATCAGCCGGATGACGTGGTGCGCGCCTTCATCGAGCAGGCGGTCGAAGACGGCATTCGCGTGATCAAGATGTTCGACCCGCTGAACGACCTGCGAAACCTCGAGGTACCGGTCGAGGTTGCCCGCAAGGCCGGAGCCCGGGTGATCGGCGCCCTCGTCTACAGCCCGAGTCCGGTCGCGGATGAGTCGCGCGTGGTCAAGTCCGCCAGCCGCCTGAAGGCCATGGGGGTGGACTGGATCGGGATCGAGGACGTCGCCGGCATCCTGGCTCCGGTCGACGCTCGCGGCCTGGTGACCGCGATCACGAGCGCGACCAGGTTGCCGGTCACCATTCACTCCCACTCCACGACGGCGCTGGCGCCGATCTCGTACTTTGCCGCCATCGAAGCGGGGGCGACCGGCATCGATACCGCGCTCTCCGCGCTGGCCTGGGGCGCCTCGCAACCCGCCACCGAGACGATGGTCGCCAGCCTTCGCGACGGACCGTACGACACCGGTCTCGACCTCAATGTGATCGGCCAGGCGAGCCGGTACTTCGATGAGATTCACGATGAGTATCTCGAGTTCCAGGACCCGATCGCCTTCCGCAACGATGTCCTCGTCTTGCAACACCAGCTACCGGCGCCGGTGCTGGCGGTCCTCATCCGCAACCTCCGAGAACGCAATGCCATCGACCGCTACGACCGATTGCTGCAAGAACTCCTCCTGGTCCGCCAGGAGATGGGTTATCCGCCGATGGCGGCGCCGATCAATCGGATCGCGGCCAACCAGGCGCTGGCCAATACGCTGAGCGACAAGCGGTACCAGCACATCGAGCAGCCCTTCCGCGACTATGTCAAGGGGCTGTTCGGCGAGCCGCCCGGCCCCATCGACCCGGAGGTCCGCAAACGCGCGCTGGGCTCATCGAATGCGATCACGCTTCGACCGGCCGACCTGCTGCAGCCGGGGATCGACCGCGCGCGGCGGGAGATGCGCAAGCAAGGGCTGAACCCGTCCGGCGTGGACCAGGTGCTCACCTACATCCTGTTCCCGGAAGACGCGCCCAACATTCTTCGCCCCGCCGGGCACCGCGCCGAGACGCCCGCCGCGGCCGCGCCGGCCCCGGCACCCGAGCCGCAACAGGTGCCCCAGCCGGCTCCGGTTGTCCCCAGACCGCCCGCCCCAACCGAGGCGGCGGCCCGCGAGTTCACGGTCGAGGTCGACGGCGAACCGTATCGGGTTCGCATCCTCGGCGACGGCACGGTGCCCGCCACCGCGGCGGTGCCTGCCACGTCGGGCCCAACAGCGGCGCAACGCGCCGGTGGCGACGGGGCCATCCAGGCGCCAATGCAAGGCATGGTGGTCAAGGTCAAGGTCAAATCCGGGGACCGCGTCCGGCTGGGCGACGTGGTCGTGGTGCTGGAGGCGATGAAGATGCAGAACGACATCGTGGCGACGGTCGGCGGGACGGTGCGGGAGGTCTTCGCCAAAGAGGGAGCGATCGTCGCCCCCAACGAAGTGTTGATGACGATTGGCTAGCGTCACCAAGGTTCTGGTCGCGAACCGCGGCGAGATCGCGCTTCGCGTGATGCGAACCTGCCGCGAGATGGCCATCCGGACCGTCGCCGTCTACGCGGAGCCGGACGCTCGCTCTCCCCACGCTCTCTTTGCCGAGGAGCGGGCGGTGCTGAGCGGGCCGACACCGCGACACGCCTATCTCGACGTGGAGCAAATCGTGCGCACGGCGCGCGAGCACGGCGCCGATGCGATCCATCCGGGTTATGGCTTTCTCTCCGAAAACCCGGCGTTCGCGGAGGCCTGCGCCAAAAGCGGGCTGACCTTCATCGGACCCCCGGCGACGAGCATGCGGGCGATGGGCGACAAGGTCGAGGCCCGTCGCCGGATGATCGCCGCGGGCGTCCCCGTGGTACCGGGGACGGCCGCGCTCGCCGACGAAGCGGCCGCGGTCTCCGAGGCGAAACGGATCGGCTACCCGGTGATGGTCAAGGCGGCCGCCGGCGGTGGCGGCATCGGCATGCGGGTCGCCAAGGGGCCCGATGATCTCCCCGCGGCGTTCGAAGCCTGCCGAAGAGCGGCGCAAAGCTCCTTCGGCAGCCCGGACGTCTACCTGGAGCGCTATCTCGAGCATCCGCGCCACATCGAGATGCAGATCCTTGCCGACGATCACGGCACGACCGTCGCCCTGGGAGAGCGGGAGTGCTCGATCCAGCGGCGGCACCAGAAGTTGCTCGAGGAGACACCCGCCGTTGGCCTCAGCACGTCGCGCCGACGTGCCATGGCGGCGGCGGCCGTCAAGGCGGCGGCGGCGGTCGATTACCGCAACGCCGGCACGATCGAGTTCATCGTCTCAGGGGAGGAGTTCTACTTCCTCGAGATGAATACCCGCCTCCAGGTCGAGCATCCGGTGACGGAGTCGGTGCTCGGCATCGATCTCGTGCGCGAGCAGATCCGCATCGCTCGTGGCGAGCGGCTCCCGGAGGGTGGCTACCCGCTACCACGCGGCCACGCCATCGAGTTTCGGATCAACGCCGAGGATCCCTTGCGCAATTTCATGCCGACGCCCCGCCGCGTCCAGCGCTACGCACCGCCGAGCGGGCCGGGCGTGCGGGTCGACAGCGGCATCAGGCCGCACCAGGAGATCTCGCCGCACTTCGACTCGCTCTTGTTGAAGCTCATCGTCTGGGCAGATGACCGCGAGTCGGCGATCGGTCGCGGGCGGCGTGCGCTGCAGGAGTTCGTTCTTACCGGGCCGAAGACCACCATCCCCTTTCACCGTGCGCTCCTCGAAGAGCCGGACTTCCACGCCGGCCGGATTTCCACCAGCTTCATCCAGGACCATCCGAGCCTGCTCGAAAAGACCCGGGAGTTTGAGGCGCAATCGTCACCGTTCGAATCGCTGTACGGCGCGGGTGAGGTGGCGGCGGCCATTGCTGCCGGCGTGGTCCTCGCTCGAGAGGGTTAGCGGCTGATCACGAGCGAGGCGTGGTATTCGTCGGCCATGGTGACGCCGTTGATGTCCATCACTCCCGTCGTCACCACCAACTGGTAGGCACCCGGTCGCACGCTCAAGGCCAGGGTTGCAAGGTGGGAGTCAGCATCGAACGTGATCCGCGTGATGATCGGCCGGCCATCGACGCCCCGGACCTGGATGGTGTCGGTCGTCACCGTCTCGGGCCGTAGATCCGCGTCAAACCGGACTCGAACCTGACTCCCCTTATCCGCAGGGACGATCTCGACCGAAACGACGGTTGGCCCATGGCCCAGAGGCACGGCGGGCGTCGAGGTGACGGCGTCGACCAGGTAGCGCTGATCTTTGAGGACCAGGGTGAGCTGCTCTTCGAAGAAGCTCCGCTGCACCCCGGAGCGTGAAACGAAGATCCGGACGCCGACGAGGAACGTGTTGGGATTGGAGCCGGTCAGCTGGACGGTGACCGGATAGTACCGCTCGTACTTGCTGCCGGCCGGGCTGAGCAGCGAGGACGCGCCGCCCTGGTAGGCATTCAGTCCGGAGGCATCGAGGCTCTCTTGCGCCGCCCCGCGATCTCCCTTGAGCCGCGCCTGCATGAACCTGTCGACTTCGGCCAGCGCCTGCTTCGAGGCGGCGTCGGATTCCGAGGGCGCGGTGCTCGCGGTCCAGAAGGCGCGACCGCCGGCTTCATCCTGCCTCGTGAAGAGAACGAGGTCGCCGAGGGATGACCACTGGGGGCTCGAGTACTCCTGCTCAGAGGCGAAGGTCGTCAGGCCGCTGCCATCGACGTTGATGAGCATCAATCGCGACGCGGAGCTACTCGCGCCCGCCGGCTTGCTGGCCAGCAGCAGTGAGGCTCCGTCCGGCGCCCAGTTCAGGTCGGACCAGGTTTGCCCGCTCGGGCTGCTGGCGATCCGCTGCGCGTTCTTGCCGCCGGCCGCGATGTACAGATCGCTGCCGGACGCCTGCGGGACGAGGAACCCCAGGTCACCCTTCGACGACCAGGCAAAGCCGGTCGCGCCCGCCGGCAATGGGTTCCGCGATCCCGATGCCAGGTCGATCACGGACGACCCATCAGTCGCCTCGACCGCCAACAGGGTGCCAAGGGGCGAGCCCGCGACGCTGCCGCGCTGCATTCGGATCGCACGCGTATTGACCGATCCACCGTGCGAGTCAACGATGACCAGCCGACCCTGGGTGACATAGGCGATCCGATCGCTACCAATCCAGACCGGTGCCCGGTCGGGCATGCTGTCGAGCGTTGCCAGGGTCCCCTGCAAGTTCCCTTGCAGGTCCCAGATCCTGAGACTGGCCTGGCTGCCGGAGATCACCTGCCACGCCGCGAAGACGCCACCTGACGGGGCGGCCGCCGGGAAGTTGCCGCCGGGAACGAGGATTCGGATCGGCGTGCCCAGCGCGCTCATCAGCCAGATATCCGTGGTCGCCTTTGGCGCCGCTCCGGACGCGGTTGCCGGTGCGGCCGGGGAGGAGCCCGGTCCAGGCTGACCTGACGGTCGGGTGACGATCAGCTGGCCCGTCGGCGTCCAGCCGCCGTTGAATACGGTACCGGCATCCGCAAGGCGGTTCTCCTGGCCGTAGGTGACGTTCCGGCTCCGGTACGAGGGTGGGTTAACGGGGGGCACGGGAGCGCGCACCGTGGTGAAGTGCACAACAACCGGCGATGGCGCGACCGCCGGCGTCGGCTGAACGTTCGGCCTGGACTCCTTTGGCGCTGACGAGGCCTTCAGCGACACCGTATAGGTGGTGTTGGGGGCGAGTGGGTGATCGGGGATGATCACCAGGTTCTGGCCGACCCATTGCTTTGTCACCGAGGTGGCCGGCTCGATCACCACCGTGTCGGCGACGGCGTTCTTGTCGACCGGTCCGCTGAATGGGATCACGATCGGCTCGGCGGTTGCCACGTTCGTCTTGTTCTGGATGTGGGAGAGGTCGACCGCGACCATGGCGGACGAGGGAGATTGGTTCTGAAGATAGATCTGGATGCCGAGCACGACCAGGAAGCCGGCCGCTACCGCGGCCATGGCCGGCGCCAGTGCCTTCGGGCCGAGGCTGAAGGGGAACCCTCGCCGGGCCGACTGCGGCTGGAGCGTACGGCGGGCTTCCGTCATCAGCTTGGTGCGCAGGTAATTGTGAAAGTTCGGATCCAGGGGCGGCGCGGCCGGCCGGGACAGCTTCAGCAGGTCCACGACTTCCCGGTGCGCCGGGTCCTGGAATAGCTCCTCGAGCTCGGGATCGTTGCTCATGTCAATCCTGCCTCGAATTCCGGCGGCAACTCGCGGCGAAGCCGTTCGACGGCGCGATGGAGGAGGAGCTTGACCGCGCCAGCGCTCTTGCCCATGATCTGGGCGATCTCCTCGATCTTCTTGTCCTCACCGAACTTGAGCACCATGGCCGCCCGCTGGTGACGGGGCAGCTGATCGATCGCCGACCAGACGCGGCGGCTGCGATCGCGGCGCACGACCTCGTCATCCACGCTCGGCGCGCCGCTGGGCAGACTGGCGCCTTCCTCCAGCTCCACCTCGCCGTGCTGGCCGCGGTAATGGTCGGCGACCGCGTTCAGCGTGATCTGGTAGAGCCAGGAGGAGAAGGGATGGCCGGAGTAGGTGTACCGCTTGATATTTCTCAGCGCCTTGAAGAACACCTCCGACGTCACATCCTCTGCCAGGGATTGGTCTCGAACTCTGGAATACGCAAAGCGGTAAATCTGCGGGAAGTAGCGATCGTAAAGAGCCCCGAAGGCATCGGGGTCTTCCTTCGCGCGCTCAACGAGTTCCCGCTCTTCAAAATCCGGCATCAGGGCACCCCACAGGGCGCCCGCTGGAGATTGAACGGGAGGCCGCCCCTCTTGGTTACGTGTTGGGCCAATTTACCAGCAACTCCCCGTTAGATCAAAAGTCGCCAGCGGTGCGGGAGGTTACGGAAACCCGTTTTTGGGCCTGCGACGGCCGTTATAATCAGGCCGTCACCGACGGCCCGCCACCCCAAAGGAGACCAGCCGCCGATTGATCCCTCGATACGCTCACCCGGAGATGAGCGAGATCTTCTCTCCAAAGCAGCGCTACGAGCTATGGCTGCGGATCGAGCTCACCGTCTGTGAGGGTTGGGCGGACCTGGATGAGATCCCTCGGACCGTGTTGGACCGTCTTCGCCAGGCGCGGGTCGATCCCGAGCACATCGCCCGGCTGGAGGAGCGGGTCGGCCACGACGTGGTCGCCTTCCTGGATTCCCTCGCCGACTCGGTTGGCGGCGAGGACGCCCGCTATCTTCATCGGGGCCTGACCTCCTCGGACGTTCTCGACACGGCTCTGGCGCTGCAGCTGGTGCAGGCCGCCGACATCCTTCTAAAGGATGTCGACCGGCTGTCGTCGGTCATCCGCCGCCGGGCGATCGAGGAGCGGGACACCCTGATGGCGGGCCGCACCCACGGCATTCACGCCGAGCCGGTGAGTTTCGGCTTCGTTCTTGCCGGCTGGCTGGATGAGCTCGATCGCGACCGTCAGCGTCTCGTTACGACCCGCGAGGACATCCGCGTGGGCAAACTGTCGGGTGCGGTCGGCACGCACGCCACCGTCGACCCGCGCGTCGAAGAGTCGTCGCTGAAGAAGCTGGGCCTGCGAGTGGCGCCGGTCACCACCCAGGTGATCGCCCGCGACCGTCACGCCGCCTACCTGACCACGCTAGCGGTGCTGGCCGGCGGCCTGGAAAAATTCGCCACCGACATCCGGCACCTGCAACGGAGTGAGGTCTCCGAGGTGCGCGAGCCATTCGGCGCCGAGCAGAAGGGCTCCTCGGCGATGCCGCACAAGCGAAACCCGGTGCTGAGCGAGCGGATCTGCGGCCTCGCGCGCGTGGTGCGCGGCTACGCGCAGACCTCACTGGAAAACCAGGCCCTCTGGCACGAGCGTGACATCAGCCACTCCTCGGCCGAGCGGATCATCTTCCCCGACGCCTGCACGCTGCTCGATTACATGCTGCAACTCATGGCCGAGATCCTCGAGGGACTGACGATCGACCGCGAGCGCATGCGCGCCAATCTCTACCGCAGCGGCGGGGTGGTGTTCTCGCAGCGCGTGCTACTGGCGCTGGTCCAGAAGGGCATGTCCCGGCAGGATGCCTACCGTGTCGTGCAACGGGCAGCGCTCAGCGCGCTCGATGGAGGACAGGACTTCAAGCTGGTCGTCGGGCAGACCCCGGAGGTGCGCGAGCGGCTCACCGCCGACGAGCTGGCGGAGCTCTTCGACCCAGCGTTCTACCTTCGTCATCTCGACGTGACGTTCGAGCGCCTCGGGCTCGAGAAGGCCGTAGCATCCCCCTCCCCCGCTCGCGGGGGAGGGCAGGGTGGGGGCAGATGACCGCCATCCTGACCACATCGCTGCCGCTTCCGCTCCACTCTCGGGGCAAGGTGCGTGATACGTACCGGCTGACCGATCGCGAGCTTCTGATGGTGTCGACCGATCGCATCTCCGCCTTCGATGTCGTGTTGCCAACACCGATTCCCGAGAAGGGACGGGTGCTCAACTGGCTCACGCACGGCTGGTTGTCGGAGACGACCCATCTGATCCGAAACCACATGGGAGGGGACCAGTCGATCCCCCAGGAACTCCTCGATGCCGAGCCTGGCCTGCGGGACCGGGCGATGCGGGTGGTGATGGCAGAGCCGATCATGTTCGAGTGCGTGGTTCGCGGCTACATCTCAGGATCGGGCTGGAAAGACTACCAGCGCACCGGGGCGATCGCTGGTGACCGGCTCCCCGCCGGCCTGAAGGAAAGCGACCGCCTTCCCCAGGCGATCTTCACCCCGGCCACAAAAGCCCTAACCGGGCATGACGAAAACATCTCGCGCGCTGAACTGGTCTTTATCAGTTCGGCGTTACGCGCGCCCTCGAGCACGGGCTGATCCTCGCTGACACGAAGTTCGAGTTCGGCTTTCACGACGGTGAGGTCATCCTGATCGATGAGGTGATGACCCCAGATTCTTCGCGCTTTTGGGATCTCGACCGTTATGCACCGGGCGGGCCGCAGGCGTCGTTCGACAAGCAGTACCTGCGTGACTACCTCGAGGAGTTGGGCTGGAACAAGCAGCCGCCTGCTCCGCCACTCCCCCCTGAGGTCGTCGAGGGGACCAGCGGACGGTACCTGGAGGCGATGCGACGGCTCGCCTTCCGCCACGCGGCGGCGCGGGCATGAGATATCGGGCCGAGGTCTTTGTCACGCTCAAGCCGGTCGTCAATGACCCGGCCGGCCTCACGATCAGGGGCGGGCTGCACACGCTCGGCTTCGACTCGGTGACCGAGGTTCGCGCCGGCAAGTATCTCGTACTGACGCTCGACGAGACCGATGCCACGCAGGCGCGCGCGCGCGTCGACGCCATGGCCGAGCAGCTCCTCGCCAACGCCGTCATCGAGGATTACCGGATCGAGCTCGAGCCGGTTGGCGAGCCGGTCGCCACTGGGGACGCGTCCGCGTGAGGACCGGGGTCGTGGTCTTCCCCGGCACCTGGAGTGACCGGGATTGCGCCCACGCGGTTCTCGACGTGCTCCAGGAACCGGTGCGCTACGTCGATCATCGTGAGCAAAGCGTCGACGACCTGGAACTCGTGATCCTCCCTGGCGGCTTCTCCTATGGCGACTACCTGCGCTGTGGCGCGATCGCTCGCTTCGCACCGGTCATGGATGCGGTCGCGGACTTCGCGAATCGCGGCGGCCTGGTGCTGGGCATCTGCAACGGCTTTCAGATCCTGCAAGAGGCGCGCCTGCTGCCCGGCGCGCTCCTGCGGAACGCGTCCTGCGAGTTTCGCTGCGAATGGGTGCACCTGCGCGTCGAGCAGAGCAATTCTGCCTTCACCCTCGACAGCCGTCCCGGACAGGTGCTGCGGATTCCGATCTCACACGGCGAGGGCAACTTCTTCGCCGACCCGGAGACGCTCGAAGTGATCGAGCGCAGCGGTCAGGTGGTCTTTCGGTACTGCGGCGCCGACGGCCGGGTCACGGCCGACGCCAATCCGAATGGGTCACTCCACAACATCGCCGGGATTACTAACGCTCGGGGCAACGTCGTCGGCATGATGCCGCATCCGGAACGGGCGTGCGAGCCGCTGCTGGGGAGCGATGATGGGCTGGCCATCTTTCGCTCGGCGATCCACGCCCTGGCCAGGGTGCCGGCCTGATGGCCGTCGCGATCAAGCCGGAGCAGCTGCGGGCGGTGGCGCTCAATGCCCAGGAGTACCACGCAATCGTCCAGGCGCTCGGGCGCGACCCCAACGACCTCGAGCTTGGAATATTTGGCGCTCTCTGGAGTGAGCACTGCGCCTATAAGACGTCGAAGGCATTGCTGCGCCAGCTGCCGACCGAGGGCCCGAACGTCCTCCAGGGACCCGGCGAGAACGCCGGCGCCGTCGACATCGGCGAGGGGCTGGCGGTCGTCTTCAAGATCGAGTCGCACAATCACCCCTCGGCCATCGAGCCCTACCAGGGGGCGGCCACCGGGGTTGGCGGAATCCTTCGCGACGTCTTCGCGATGGGAGCTCGGCCGATCGCGATCCTCGATGCGCTCCGTTTCGGTCCGCTCGATTCGGGACGCGGCCGCCACCTGTTTCACGGGGTCGTCGCCGGCATCGGTGGCTACGGCAACTGCTTCGGCTGTCCCACGGTTGGCGGCGAAGTGTACTTCGACGAGGGGTATGCCGACAATCCGATCGTCAACGCGATGTGTGTTGGCCTGGTTCGCCACGAGCGGTTGCGCCGTGCCAGCGCCGACCGGACCGGTGACGCCGTCCTCCTCGTCGGTGCCGACACCGGGCGTGATGGGATTCACGGCGCGACCTTTGCCTCGGTGGAGATGGACGAGCGATCGGCGGAGCGCCGCCCCGCCGTTCAGGTCGGTAACCCATTTCTCGAGAAACTGCTCTGCGAAGCGTGCCTGCAGCTCAACGACCTGGATGGCGTCACCGCCATCCAGGACCTGGGCGCGGCCGGCCTGACGAGTGCGGCCGGCGAGCTGGCTCACCGCGGCCGGCGCGGGATCGATATCGACGTCGACCGGGTGAGCCGCCGCGAGCAGGGCATGTCCGCCTACGACGTCATGCTGTCCGAGTCACAGGAACGGATGCTGGTCGTCGTGCGGCCGGATGCGGAGGCATCGGTTCGCGAGGTCTTCGACCACTTCGAGCTGCATGCGGATCGAATCGGGACGATCACCGGCACCGCGCGGATACGGGTGCGCGAACACGGCACCGTGGTCGCGGATGTGCCCTTGGAGGCCCTGGTCGACGGCGTTCCCCTCCGGACGCCGGCGGCCGCCTTTGCGGAGAAGCGTCCGGCGCCGGTGATGCCGCTGGTCGAGGAACCAGAAGCCATCCTGCTGGACCTGATCGGCAGCCCGAACCTGCGCAGCCGCCGCCCCATCTACCGCACCTACGATCACCAGGTGCAGGACAACACGGTGATCGGCCCAGGTTTTGACGCCGCCCTGCTGCGGGTGCCCGCGACCAACAAGGGCCTGGCACTGACCACTGACGGCAATTCGCGCTACGTCGCGCTGGACCCGTACGAGGGCACCAGGGCGGCGGTGGCGGAGGCGGCCCGCAACCTCGTCTGCACCGGGGCCCGCCCCATCGCGGTCACGAACTGCTTGAACTTCGGCAATCCGGAACGGCCGCAGATCTTCGGCCAGCTGCAGGAGAGTGTCCGGGGC
>VBEQ01000083.1 GCA_005881235.1 Chloroflexota bacterium
GACGCTCGCCATCCAGGTCGGCGAGGGCATCACCGGTTGGGTCGCGGAAACCAAGCAGGGCGCGCTGGTGGGCGATACCGAGCGCCACCCCAAGGGGATCCACATCCCGGGAACCAGCGAGACCAACGAATCGATGCTGGCGGTGCCCGTGATCTTCGAGGACCGCCTGATCGGGGTCATCGTCAACGTCAAAGTGGGCATCAACCAGTACACGGGCGACCACCTGCGCTTGCTCACGATTCTGGCGAACCACGCCGCCGTCTCGATCTTCAACGCGCGACTGATCGAGCGGTTGGCCGCGTCGGCTCGAACCGACCCGTTGACCGGACTGGCGAACCGGCGCGCCTTCGAGCAGGCGCTCGAGCAGCGGCTGGCGGCCGTGGCGCCGGAGACGTTCGCCGTTCTCATGCTCGATGTCGATGGCCTCAAGCAGGTCAACGACGCCCGCGGCCATGCGGCGGGCGACGCCGTCCTGAAGCGGGTGGCGTCGGTGCTCAGCTCCGACCTTCGTGAGACGGACCTGGCCACGCGCTGGGGCGGCGACGAGTTCCTCTTGCTGATGCCGGGTGTCGATCAGGTGGGCGCGCTCTCGCTCGCCCGGCGGATCGGCGGGACCTTGCTGAATCCGGACGATCCCGCCGGCCCGATCTCGGCATCGATCGGAACGGCGGCCTTTCCGGCAGACGGCACCACCGCGGTCGGCCTGCTGGCGGCGGCGGATCGGTCGATGTACGTCGAAAAGCGTCAGCGAGTCGCCTGACGCGGGTTCCGCTCTAGCCGGAACCGGCGCGAGCCCACTGCTCCAGGTTCCAGCTCAAACCGTTGAGATCCGGCGCCGCCCTGACGACGTAATCCAGCAGGTCCACTTTGTAGCCCTGGGCGGTCAGCTCGCTCGCTTCGAGGTTCGAGAGGATGATCACCGGCAGATCGCGGGTGACGGTGGTCGTTCGAAGCTGGTGCAGCGTCTTAAATCTCCGCTCATCCCCGACGCGAAGATCGATGTAAATCATGTCCGGCCGTGTCCGGGCTGCCTCCTCGAGGACGCGGTCATCATCGGCGACCACGGCGACATGGTAACCATCGAGCTCGAGCTTCAGCCGGTACATCTCCGCCACGGCGGGATCGGCCTCGATGAAGAGGACGCGGATGAGCTCCTCGTTGAGATGTGATGTCGAAGGAATGGCTGCCCCCTCCAAACTGGTCGATCCGCCTGCTGCGCCAACAGTACGTGCTGTGCGGGGGGCCTGTCAATGATGCGAGAGGTGCTACGCCTTCTGGTAGGGCTGGCGAACTTCCTCAGGAAGCTGGTACCAGCTGACCCGATCGCCCACCCGAGCGCGCAGCTTCCATTTGAGCGATTTCGGCTGCGCATCGATCCGCGCCCATAGCTCATCGAGACGCTGGCTGACTCGGCCGGCGTCGACGTCGAGCGCTCGTACGGCATCGCGCACGCGGCCCGAATTGAGCCGCAAGGTCCGGTGCAGCCCCCAGTCCTCGGAGGTCAGACGCGCCAGGTAGGCGGCGTTGATGGCATCGTTGTCATGGTCCGTGATCGGGTGATCGAGCAGCAATGCGGTCGTGTCGACGAGGTCCTTCATGTTGACCTCAAAGACCTGCAGCTTGCTCAGCAGGAGATCCGCCGGTGTCAGCGTCGGTCCCTGGTGCCCGAGGCGGTTGGCCAGCTCGATGACGTGGCACATCTTCATCCGGTCGATGAAGACGTCAATCTGGCGGCCGTTCACCTCGTCGAGGTAGAGGAGGCGTTGATCCCCATTGAGGGTGTTGAAACGGCGGTCGCCCCGGTAGCCGAGCGACTCGAACAACTTCTGCACTGCCTGGCGTTGCTTGGAGGCAGCGACGAAATCCAGGTCACCGTATTTGCGCTTGAGCGGCGCCTGTCTGGCACTCGAACAGTGAAGGTTGACCGCGGCGCCGCCAACCAGCTTGACGGCGATCCTCGCCTCCGCGGCGGCGGCCGAAATCCGCTCCGCTTCGGCGATGACGTCGGCGGCGGGGACGCCGGTTTGGGTCGTCAGCTCACTGCTCCTGCACGTCGACGATGATGGTCTTGAGGTCGGTCATCTGCTCGATCGCACGATAGCCGCCCACCCGGCCGATGCCGCTCTCCTTCCCGGCGCGGCCGCCAAACGGGATGTGCGCTTCCCAGTAATTGGAGGATTCGTTGACGTTCACCCATCCGGTCTCGAGCCGCTGCGCGAAGCGCAGGGCACGGTCGATATCCCGTGTATAGACGGAGCCGAGCAAGCCATACGGCGAATCGTTGGCGATGGCAAGGGCGTCCGCCTCATCGTCGAAGGGGATCAGGGGCGCGATCGGACCGAACGTCTCCTCCCGGCTGACGCGCATCGCCGGCGACACGTTGCGGAGAACGGTCGCTTCGTAGTAGAGCGAGGTTGGAAAGCCATCAGCACGCCGTCCTCCCGTTACCAGCGAGGCGCCCCGGTCGACCGCGTCGGCGACATGCTCATCCATCTTCAGCGCGACGCCCTCGTTGTTCAGCGGGCCCATGGTCGTGCCCTCGTCGAGCGGATGGCCGAGCCGGATCGCTCCCGCTTTGCGGACGAGGCCCTCGACGACGGCGTCCTGGACGCGCGAGTCGACCAGGATGCGCTCGCTCGACTGACAGATCTGGCCGGCGTTGCTGAAGGCACCCCACGCGGCGCCCTCGACGGCGAGCTCCAGGTCGGCGTCGTCAAGGATGATCGTCGGGCCGTTGCCGCCGAGCTCGAGGAGCAGGGGCTTGGGGCCTGCCTGCCGGGCAACGGCCGCGCCAACAGCCGCGCTTCCGGTGAAGCCGACCGCGTGCACGCCCGGGGGGCCGGTGACGAGATTGACCGCGCCGGCGGGCAGGTCCGCCTCGGCCAGACATTCCATGAGCTTCACCGAGATGGCGGAGGTCGAGGTTGCCGGTGCCCAGACGATCGTGTTCCCGCCAGCGAGCGCCGGGGCGATCAGCTCCGTCGCCATCGTCAGCGGCCAGTTCCAGGGGGTGATCAGTGCGTACACGCCGCGGGGGATCCGCAGCGTGAAGACGAGCTTGTTCTTCGCCATCGAGGGAATCACGTTCGTCTCCAGCCGCTTGATGTCCTCGGCGGCGATCCGGAAATATTCGATGGCCTCGCCGACTTCACCGAGCGCCTCGGCCTTGTAGGGCTTGCCTTGGTCGAGCGTCAGCCAGCGAGCCAGCTCCTCGCGGCGACCCTCCATGACGTCAGCGACCCGATGCAGTAGTGCCGCGCGATCGAAGGCGCCCAGTGCCGCCATCGGCTGGCGCGCCTGGGCCGCCGCCTCGAGCGCGCGCACGGCGTCGGCGCGGGTGCCTTTCGGCAGGGTGGCGATCACCTCGCCCGTCGCCGGGCTCCTTGCCTCGAATGTCTCACCGCTCTCCGACGCGATCCAGCGGCCCCCGACGAACATCTTCAGGGTCTGTGTCTTTTCGACGACCTTCACTGGCTTCCTCCCACCGGCTCAGACTGGTGCATGGAGCAGCGCATCCTTGCGCACTTCGATGAACGCCTGGAGCTGTTCATCGATGCCCGAGTCGATTCCGGGATCCTTATAGTCGGTCAGGAGCTGCTTCCATTTCTCGTTCGCCACTTTGTCCGCTGTGCGCGATCCCATCCGCTGCCAGCGGTCATAGTTTTCGGTCGACGAGATCCACGGCCGGTAGAAGCCGGTCCGGTAGTTGCGCATCGTGTGTTCGGAACCCAGATGATGCCCGCCGGGACCGACTTCACGGATGCCGTCCATGGCGAAGCCTTCTTCGTCGAATGGGATCCCCCTGGCGAGGATCCACTCGAACATGCGCAGGGCTTCCACGTCGATGACGAATTTCTCGTAAGAGGCCAGCAGCGCACTTTCCAGCCAGCCGGCGGCGTGGAGGACGAAGTGAACACCACCCATCACCGTGGGCCACATGCACATCATCGACTCATAGGCGGCCTGCGCATCCGGTGACTTCGAGGACGTCAGGGCGCCACCACCGCGGAATGGGATCCGATAGTGTCGTGCCATCTGCGCGCTCGCCAGGATTCCCATGGCGGATTCCGGCGTGCCGAAAGCCGGGCTGCCCGACTGCATGTCGATGTTGGTCAGGAAGGAGCCATAGATACACGGGGCGCCTGGACGGATCAATTGGATCAAGGCGATCCCGGCAAGCGCTTCCGCGGTCTGCTGCGCGATGGTGCCGGCGAGGCCCATCGGCGACATCGCTCCGGCCATCAGGAACGGCGTCACGATCACGGGCTGGTTCGCCTCCGCGTAGGTCACCAGTGCGCCGAGCATCCGATCGTCGTAGCGCAGGGGACTGTTGACGTTGACCAGCGCCAGGAGGGCGGGCGTCTTCTCGATGTTCGCTCGGCCACCGAACAGGATCGAGGACATCTCAACGGAGTCGCGCGCGCCCTCCTCCGAAATCACACTTCCCATGTAGGGCATGTCGGTCCAGCGGATATGCGAGTAGACCATGTCGAGATGGCGCGTCTCGAGCGGCAGGTCCTCGGGCTCCACGATGGTGCCACCGGCGCAATGAATCTGCGGCGTTGCCTGGGCCATCTTGTCGAAATTGGTGAAGTCGGCGATGGTCGCGCCCCGGCGCCCACGGTCGAGATCCGTGATGAAGGGCGGCCCATAGACGGGCGCGTTGACCATGTGGTTGCCGCCGATGGTGACGGTGTTCTTTGGATTGCGCGCTTGCACCTCGAACGTCTCGGGCACCTTCTTGATCTGTTCCTCGATGAACGCCGGTTCGAAGTGGACGCGGCTGTCCTCGATCGTCAGCCCGGCGCGCCTGAAGGTGTCGAGGGCACGAGGGTAGAGGAAGTCGACACCGATCTCTTGGAGAATCTGCACCGCATGATCGTGGATCTGCTGAACCTGATCCTCAGAGAGGATGTCGTACGGCTTGAGCGTGTTGGTCCACATGCTTATGATCCGGCGTGGGCCAGCGCCCGCGCGACCTTGCGATGACGCCCGGCTTCGAAGGCACGGGCATAGATCTTTTCGTAGTTCCTGGCGTCGACGTCGCGCGGGTTGCCGATGGTCTGCGAATCTTCCTCCGCCTTCTTCGCCAGCATCGGGATCTCGTCCTCGGCGAAGCCGAGCTCGTTCAACGACGGGATGTCGAGGTCCTCGGTCAGCTGATAGACGTACTCGACCGCGACCTCGGCCGCCTTCCACACCGTCTTGCTGGCCGTGTCGAGGCCGAGGGCCTGGGCGATCCGAGCGAACCGCTCGGGTTCGCCGGCGTAGTTGTATTCCATGACAGGGGCGAGCAGGCGGCCGGTGAGGGCGCCGTGCGGCGCATCGTGCACGCCGCCGGCGCTCTGGCTCATGGCGTGGGCGGCGCCCGCCGAGTCGGTGCCATAGGCGAGTCCGGCCAGCATGGCGGCCATGCTCATGTTGTAGCGTGCCTCGAGGTTGTGCCCCTGCGCGTAGGCCACCCGCAGCCAGCGGCCGCAGAATTCCATGGCATGGAGCGCCACGGCATCCGTGAACGGCTGGTGATACGCCATCGTGTAGCACTCGATGGCGTGCGTGAGCGCGTCCATGCCCGTCCCGGCCGTCACGCCGGCGGGCAGGTTGACGCTCAGCTGCGGATCGATGAGCGCCACCCAGGACGCGATGTTCGGCGTGCCGCCGACGTTGAATTTGATCCTCCGGTCAGGGTCGGTGATCACCGCCCAGAGCGTCACCTCGCTGCCGGTCCCGGCGGTCGTGGGGACGGCGACCAGCGGCGGGATGCGCGAGTGGATTGGATCCTTGCCCCACTCGTACTGGACGATGCTGCCACCGTGAACCGCGACCACGCCGATGCCTTTCGCGGAGTCGATGGAGCTGCCGCCGCCGATGGCGACCAGCCCGTCGCAGCGCTCTGACTTGTAGTATTTGGCGCCGGCATCGACGAGGGCGATCCCGGGGTTGGCACGGACCTGGTCGTAGCTAACCGGATCCAGGCCGGCAGCCCGAAGCGGCTTGAGGGCCTCATCGAGCAACCCCGCCTTCACGATCCCCTGGTCGGTCACGACCAATGGCCGCTTCATGCCGACGGCGGCCGCTTCATCCCCGAGCGCACTCAGAGCACCGACGGCATGCACCATTCGGGTCGGTGACTGATACGCCTTCAGGACACTGTCAAGCACGGCCAACGAATCTCATCCTCCTTCCATAGTCGAGCGGCAACCCTAGGTATACGCCGAAAGTCTCGTCTGAGACGCGAACTCTGTCAAGGGCCGTCACGCCGGGCCTCCGTCAACCAGCCTTCGAGGCGGTCCGACTCCAGGACTGCGAGCGCCCGATTCCAGCGCGTCGTGTAGTAGTCGGTGAAGTCAAAGTCCAGCGTCGAGATCCGTGCCTGGATGGCTCCCCACAGGGTCCAACCAATGTCTGACATGAGAGCGAAGAGGTTCATCCTGGCCAGTTGCTTACGGTCGAGCCGGCCGAAATAGGCCTCGCAGAGAACGGCGCGCAAATCGTCATCGAGGCTCGCCTCCTGCGCCGTGTTGCCCAGGTCGAAGCAGGCATCATTGTTCCCGCTCAGTTCGTAGTCGACGACTCGCAGCCATTGCCCGTCGTCGATGAAGTTCTCGCAGAGCAAGTCGTTGTGACAGGGGACGCTGGGGAGCGACCCAACCCGGACCGCCCGCTCGATGTCTCCCAGGCGCGGCAGCCACGCTCGATAGTCGGTGGGAATCGGGACCTTGTGCTGATCGACGATCCGGAGGTAGTCCTCGATCAGACGGAACATGTCGAAGTCTTTCAAGAAGCGAGGAGCGGCGTGTAAGCGTTTGAACGACTCGGCCATCCGCCGCACCATCGACGCCGTCTGCAAGGTCTTCGCCGACATCGTCGGTCCTGAGATGAACTCGAGGACCATGACGTCGGCCTGTGGGACATGCTCGAGCACCGCCGGACCAATGCCGGTACTCGCCGCGGCCCTGGCGTTGTGCACCTCGTTGACGCGATCAATCGAGAGCAGTTCCGTCGACGCGCCTGGGATGCGCATGACGTAGCGCTCACCGCCGGTCTCGACCAGGTAGTTCTCGTTGGTCAGCCCGCCCGACAACGACGTCACCTTTACATCCTTTCCGCGCCACAGCGAGACCCGTGCGACCGCGTCGTCAGCTCGCCGCATGTTTTAAGTCCTCGCCGGCCAGTTGCTCGCGCTTCAGCACCGCGTCGCGGTGTACCTCGGCCGGCACGCGCTGCCCGAAGACCTCCACCTCCACCCGAGCTCCCGGCCCGAGTGCGACCGGCAGATAGCTGTAGGCGATGTTGCGCCGGACTGAGAAGCCGTACGCACAGCTGCGGAGCCGGCCGACGATCGACCCGTCGGCATAGACGGCCTCTCCGCCGTAGACGGTGAGGTACTCCTCGTCGCCGACCAGCAGCGTCCGCAAACGGCGCGTGACGCCCGCCGCCCTGGCGGTCGCCAACGCGTCCCGGCCGTTGAAATCGCCCTTGTCGAAGCGGACGCAGAACCCAAGGCCGGCCTCCAGCGGATTGTCCAGCAGCGTGAGGTCGGTGCCGTAGTATCGGTAACCCTTCTCCATGCGCAGCGAGTCGAGCGCCCGGTAGCCACCCGGCCGGATGCCAACCGTCCGCCCGGCGGCCATGAGACGATCCCAGACCTGGACCGCCAGCCGAGGTTGCACATAAAATTCCCAGCCCAACTCGCCGACGTAGGTCACCCGCTGAGCGAAGACGTCGAATCCCTCGATACGGATGGTGCGACCCTGCATGAAGGGGAAGCTGTCTTCCGAGACGTCGTCATCAGTCAACGTCCTGAGGACCGTGCGCGCCTGTGGTCCCCACATCCCGATGACGCACAGGTCCTCGGTTGTCTCTCGGATCTCGACCGCCCCGTCTGCCTCGCGCTGCTCCAGCCGCAGCCAGCCGAGGTCACTATTCACGTACCCGGCCCCCGTGACCAGCCTGAACCGCTCCGGGCCGAGTCGGGTAATGGTGACGTCACCCGCGATCCCGCCGCGGCGGTCGAGTAACTGCGTATAGACGACCGTGCCCACCGGCCTGTCGATCTGATTCCCGCAGACGCGCTCCAGCAGCGCGAGGGCTCCCGGACCGTCGAGCTCGATCTTCCCGAAGGATGTCATGTCGATGATGCCGACGCGTTCGCGAAAGGCGCGATGCTCCTCGGCCTGCAAGGCGAACCATGGTGGCCGGTTCCAGCCGAAACGGCGCTGGTCCGCGCCCGCGCGCCGCCAGGGTTTGCCGGGATCGAAGTGCTCGGGCCGTTCCCAACCCTGTTTGGTTCCAAAGACCCCGCCGAGGTCCTGGATCCGGTGGTGGAGGGCGCTCGTGCGGCGCGGCCGGCCCCACTCGTCGGCGTCGTATGGATAGCGAAGAAAGTAGTAATAGCGGTACGTCTCTTTCGCCAGCTCAGCGACGTAGCGATGGTCGCGGTGGACCGGCCCGAAACGCCAGGGGCGATAGGCATAGAGGTCGAGCTCGCTCTCTCCAGCGGTGATGAGCTCCGTGACCGATTTCCCCATGCCGCCGGCGGCGCCGAAGCCGTTCAGAGACAGCCCGGCGGCCATGAACAGCCCACGAACACCCGGTACCGGTCCCAGTAACGGATTCGCGTCGGGGGTCATCGCATCGGGATGGCAGACGAGCTTGACGATCCCTGCCTCGCTCATGAAGGGGAATCGCCGTGCCGCTCCCTTGAGCAGGGGTTCGAAGCGGCGCAGGTCCGGAGGGACGGAGGTGCCGGCGTGCTCCCAGGGAACACCGTCGATCCATCGCGCGTTGGGATCGAGCTCATAGCCGCCCAGCACCACGCCACCCGATTCGGCCTTCCCATAGACGAGGTTGTCAGGGTCGCGAAAGCACGGCATGTCGCGCGGGAGCTCGGCGCCCGCGACCGCGCGCAGCGCGGCGTGCTGGTGATCGACCGGCGTCGACACCACGAACGCGCCGGCCATCGCGGCCACCTGCGGGGCCCAGATGCCACAGGCGATGACGACCACCTCCGTT
>VBEQ01000084.1 GCA_005881235.1 Chloroflexota bacterium
CCGCTCCGCGCCACACTCCTCGGGCTGCGGCACGCCGTCGTCGATGCCGTCGACCGGGCGCTGCCAGAACCCCAGGCGGCCTTGCTGCTGGGCGTCGTCTTCGGCTACCGTGCCGCGCTGCCGCCCACGCTGCAGCAGCAGATGATTTCCAGCGGACTCATCCATATCGTCGTGATCTCCGGCCTGAAGGTCAGCCTGCTCGCGCGGATCATCCAGCAGGCGGTTGGTCGCTTCGCCCCCGCGGCCGCGCCACCCATTGCCGCAGGGGCGATGGCCGGTTACGCGCTGCTGGCGGGCGCCTCTGCCGCGGCCTTGCGCGCGGCCGCCATGGGGATCGTGGTGGTCATCGCGGGCCGCCTGCACCGCGACAGCCATGTGTTCGTGTCACTGGCGCTCACGGCCGCCGTGATGCTGGGGCTCAAGCCCGACCTCGCGGGCGATGTCAGTTTCCAGCTCTCCTTCGCCGGCACCATGGGCATCGCAGCAATGACCGACCGGATCGCCACGTGGTTTGCCTGGCTACCCGCCGTGTTGCGCGATCCCTTCGCGGCCACGATCGCCGCCGAGGCCGCGACCTGGCCGATGATGCTCGCCAACTTTCATCAGCTCTCCCTGATCGGGCCGATCGCGAACGCCCTGGTTCTGCCGCTGCTTCCGGCGGTGATCGTCCTCGGCGGCGCCGGGGCCATGGTCGGTGGCTCCATTGCGCTGGCGGGCTGGCCGTTGCTGCAGGCGGCTGGGATGATCGCCAGTTGGTACCGGCTGGTCATCGAGAGCCTCGGCAGCCTTCCCCTCGCGGCCATCACCATGCCGTACTTTCCCCCGCGCTGGCTCGCCGCGGCGGTGATCCTCAATGGCGGCGCGCTCGCCGGCGTGCAACTGCGCCAGTTCTTCTGGCGGAAGAAGGTCTGGTTGGCGCTCGCTCTCGCCGTCCTCGCGACGGTTGTCCTGCTGCTGATCCGCCCGGATGGTCGAGTCCATGTCTACGCCCTCGACGTCGGCACCGGGTCGGCGGTGCTGGTGCGGACCGCCAATGGCCACCAGCTGTTGATCGACGCCGGCCCCGACACAGACAGGCTCACTCAGGCGATGGGTCGAGCATTGCCACCGACGGCGAGGACGATCGATGTCTGGGTCATCGCCGGCGGCCGGCGCGTGAACATTGGTGCCGCGCCGGCGGTGCTCAGCCGATTTCGGATCGGCTCGCTCGTCGTCGCCGACCCCGATCCGTGGAGCGCGACGATGCGGGCGCTGGTGCAACAGGCCCAATCGGAAGGTATTCCGGCGGGATCCGTCAATGGGCCTCTTGAAGTCGACGGGGTTCGCCTGAGTCAGGCAAGCGACGGACGAAGCTGGCTGATCGAAGCCGACAAGGCGGTGCTCGCGGTGGTCCCGCCGGAGACGAGTTGGACCTCCCTTCCGGCCGGCGTCAGCGGCGTGATCTTCACCAGCGGCGGTCCGGCCGATTGGCAAGGACCGGGCCAAGGCTTCAGTGTCATTCAAGTCGCCGCCAACAGCCGCGACGGGTTGCCCAGCCGCGGCGTTCTCGACGCCTTGCGCGGTGCGGCGATTTATCGGACCGACCGGCTGGGCACCATCGAGCTCGTGCTGGTCGATGGTCGCATCCATCCTGCCTCCGGCTAATCCCCCGCTCGGCGAGCGCTACGGCTCGGGGCTTCTTGTCCCGGTGGCCGACGGCTCGGTGGCCTTCTCGCCCTCCTTCGGTTCGAGAAGCTTGCCTCCGATATGGACGATCGTGTGCAGCCACTCGGTCAGGGTCTCTTCGATGGCGTGCGCTTCCTCGGCCTCGACCCTGGGGGCGCGGAATTCGGCACGCTTCGAACTCTGAATCATGTCACCGAGCAGGCTCTTCATCTGCTCGAGTGCCGTCTCGACTACCGGCCTTCCCTTCTCGAGCATGGTGACCGGGTCGCCCTTTGCCGTCAGCAGGAACTCGACGTTGTGGAAGAGGCTGGCCACGTCGGCCGCCTTGGCACCGATCTTTGCGGCATCGGTCGCCCCCAGCTGGCCGGCGATGATCACCATCCGGTCGCTGTACTTGGCCAGTGCCTTGGCCGTTTTCGGGGTGAGACCTGCCTCGGCCGCCTCCGCGATGTCTCGAAGGGTCCTGTCGACCATGGGGAGCTCACCGAGGAAAGCCTGGTAGCGCATCGCCGGCGAGAGGATGGGCGACACCTGGCCGGAGCCGCGCGCCTCCAAACTGCCGGCGGTTTCTCGATGCGAGATCTGCTTATACCCAGAACCGGGGGTGGCGTAGGCGTCCTTCTCGAGGCTGTTGAGCGTCATTTGTTTTGTGGCGATCTCCTCTGAGATGCGCGCCCGGTCGGCCATGTTGGCCGCGCGCTCCAGTTGCAGCTCCAGCGCGTCGATCTCGAGCTGGAGCCCGCGGCGGGCACCCTCACTGCCAGCCAGCTTCTCGATGACGGCACGCTGTTCCAGCACCGCAATCCAGAAGGGGGTGGCCTTGGGATTAGCCACTTTCGTCAGAACGGGGTGCATGCTCTCGGCGTACTTGAGGACCTGCTCTACCGAAGAGCCGTCATGCAGCATCTTGGCCAGGACGTTGATCTCGCTCGGCCGGACCAGCTTGGCCTCGACCTCGGCGAGCTTTGCCGGCGTGAGCCCGGCCTCAGTGAAGGCATGCAGGCGCGACGCGTCCGTGAAGATCGACATATTGAAGAGGTCGCCCCACTTGGCACCAAACGTGTCGGCGAGCAACTTCTCCGCCCGAAGCTTCTGGGCTCCCGCGTAGGGACCCTTGATGCTCATGTCGAGGTCGCTGGTCCACTTGAGCGAACCGGTTGGGACGAGCTCGGGCGGCCTGACGGGACGTCCGACCGCCGAAGACATCGCCTCGGCATCACGGGCGAAGGACTCCTCGAGGAATCCCTTGACATGGACCTTCCGCCACTCGAAGAGCTGCTGGCCGACGACTTCTCCACGCTTGGCCGGCTTGAGTGCCTCAATGATCTCGGACCACTTTCCGCCGAATCTATCGACAACGCCACGGACGTCGCCGGAGCTGGCCTCGATCGCCTTGCTCACCTGCTCGGCGAAGCCTTCCGCCGCGCTCGCGTCGCCCTTGAGCGCTTTGCCCATGAGCGGTTTCCCCTCGGTGACGGCTGTGGTTAGCGCCTCCCTCGCTTCTCGCCCCAGCTTCGCGGCATCAGGAAAGAGCTTCTCGGCGCGGGGCAGGTCTTTCTCGAGCAGCTTCGCCATCTGCTCCGAAAGGCGGGGCGTGTCCTTCTCCAGGGCTCGCGCCGCCACCTTGACCGCAGCTTCTTCTGCGCCCTTGGCGACCGCCTTTTCACCGCCCTTGAACAGGCCCTTGATCGCCCGACCGATGGGCGGGCCGATAACCGGCAGAAAGAGGATGAAGAGGTTGAGGACAGTTTGGAATTTCCCTTCCTTGCCACCGGTGACGTAGATCTTGTGGATGCCAGCCACGACGTCGCGCAGGACAAGCACCTCGCCGACGACCGGGATCATGGTGAAGAGGAGCTGGCCCATGACGTTGGCCCCGGTCTGGTCCTCGACGAAGTCGCCGGCAAAGCCTCCGACAAAGAACTGCTCGATGCGATCCTGGGCGCCGGCAGCGAGCGGTGTCCCCCAGCCGGATGCCTCCGGATTGGATGATTTCATCCGGGCCAGCTCGACGCCGTCCGTGGTGAAGACATTTTTGACGTTCCAGGCACCGACTTCGCTCGCCCGGTCGATGATGTAGCCGTACCCGTCGTTGGCATATGTGACGAGGTCGCGCGTGGCCTTGAGGGCATCGGCGGGATCGAGCAGGAACGCGTGCAGGAAGCCCTGGTTCTCGAAGATCACCTTCGCGCCCTCGATGGCCATCACGCCAGCGAGCTGCAGGCGGCCGGCTTCGTCATCGGTCACGCCACCGGGATCAGTGAGCTCCCGGCCCACCGTGACCCAACCGGTGCTACCAATCGCTCCCGTCCGCTCTCCAAGCTTCTTGCCCTGGGGAGACGGATAGAGAATCTTCCCGAGTGGCGCGGCCTCCTCCTGCAGGCCGACGATCGCCCGCTCAGCCTTGGCCATCTCGCCCAAAATCGCGAAACCGTGGCTCTCCGAGAAGATGGGCACCCTCATCAGGTCATGCCAGCCGATCAGTCCGCCGGTCTGTTCCATCTCCCACTGGTTGGGTCCCCAGAGAAACTTGAAGAGCGAGGTGCGGGCTGGATGCTCGGGATCGGGGTCGGCCATGACCAGGTTGACCGGATAGCTGAGCAGCTGGGTGTAGAGGGCGTCGCGGTAGGTCAGCTCGAAATTGATGGCCCGCTCCTGGCCGCGCTTGGTGGCTTCGGGGAACAGGTCGTTGGGTTGGGTCTTAGTCTGCTGGGCCTCCTGAGAGAGAAGGATGTCGTCGCCGAGGAGTTTTTTCGTGGGAAGTGAAAAGGTGGTGTACTGCTGGGTGAGCAGGTCGGCAACCGCATCCCGCTTCGCTTTCAGATGTTGATCGGCGACAAGCCCTTCCTCTGTGAAGTTCTCGGTCTGCGCCATCTCCGCGTCGATCTGGGCGAGGCGCCAGCGAGCCGTCAGAACTCGTTGAACCTGGCCCATTTGCGCCGGGGTGAGCACGGAAACAAGGTGTGGGAACTGGGCCGCGATAAGACTCCTGGCATTCGGAGGCAGGGCTGCGGCGGCGGCCGGTTTCTTAGGTGCGTGGGCGGGCGCGGCCGCTCCGCGGGTCGGAGCCGCCGCCACCGCTGGAGGAGCCGCCCGCTGGAGCCGCACCGGGGCTCCGGTCGTCCGCGGACGGAGCAGCTGGGCGACGGCGGCGTTTCCGGCGTAGCGCTGGAGGGCTGCGATGGAGCGGGGGTCGAGGTTAGGCGGGATGTCCAGGTTGGCATCGTGTGCCGGGAGGCGGACCGACGCGGTTGAGCTTTGCGAAGTCGCGACCGCCTTCAGCTCGGCTTGCTTGGGCGGATCCCTCTCAATTTGCAGGCGTGCGCCAGCCTCGTCGGACATAGTCCCGCGCCGAACGCTAGACCGGCCGGCAAGCGTTGACGAGGGGCCGGGGTACGTCCCTTAGGGAACTAGGGCCCGCCCGAACGGGCAGTGGATCGCTCGAACGCCGCGGCTCTAGGACGAACCGCCACCAGGAAAGGGTGTGCCGAAGCGCTCCGCCGAGGCGACTTCCGCTAGCGGCTTGCGTTTCTTGCGTCCCTTGACCGGCCGAGCCGGGTACCCGAAAGGCAGGACAGCGAGCACCTCGTAACGATCGGGAAGGGCCACCTTGCTCCGGACTCCTTCAAGGCCGCCGAACCCCGTCCAGTTGGAGCCGACCCCTTCTGCCCATGCCGTCAGCAGCATCGACTGAATCGCTCGACTGCAGTCGGAGATGCCCGTGTTGCTGGTCTTCTCGTAGGCGACGACGATGGCGAGGACCGACTTCGCGATGTAGGGACCGGTCCTCACCAGCGAGCCCAGCGCGCGCAGGGTCTCGGGCTCGCGAACTACGACGAAATGCCACTCCTGACGGTTCGAAGCGCTGGCAGTAAGGCGCCCGGCATCGACGATCCTTGTCACGACGTCCGACGGGATCGCTTTGTCCTGATACTCGCGGACCGCCATGACCGATCGAACCGTGTCAAAGACCGGGTTCGCCATCAAAACCATTATGGTGAGGGGAAATGACTACTGCTTATCCACACTGGATTTCGATTCAACGACGGCATCTCATTCAGGAGTTCGAGTTCACGCGCAGCCACCCCCGCCGTAAGGCACTAAAGTAAGGCAATGGCACGCGTCTCACCCGAAGAATTCCCGGATCCCGTCGTCGACTCCACACTCGCGACGACCGCCGGGCAGAGCCGCGCGATCCTGGCGGGTGGGTGCTTCTGGTGCGTCGAGGCTGTCTACAAGAATCTCGATGGCGTATCCTCGGTCAACTCCGGATATGCCGGCGGCACCGCCGACACGGCCGACTACGAGACCGTCTCCACCGGAACCACCGACCACGCCGAGTCGGTCGAAGTCGTCTATGACCCGAGCCGGATCAGCTACGGGCAAATTCTCAAAGTCTTCTTCGCCATCGCGCACGACCCGACGCAACTCAATCGGCAGGGACCGGATACCGGCCGCCAGTACCGCTCGGCGATCTTCTACGCGGACGACGAGCAAAAGCGCGTGGCCGAGGCCTACATCGACCAATTGAACAAGGCGCACGTCTTCGATCATGCGATCGTCACCGAGGTGGTGCCGCTGCAGGCCTTCTACCAGGCCGAGACCTATCACCAGGATTACGCCGCGCGCAACCCATTGAACCCCTACATCGTCTTCAATGCGCAGCCCAAGGTCCGCAAGCTGCGCGCCTACCAGCAGGCCAAAGAGAAAATCCGCAACCGCTAGGCGGTCGCCTTCGGCGCCTGCCGCGTCGACGCCCACAGGTAAAAGCTGGCCAGGCTGCGGTGGGGTCGCCACTTTTCGCCGATGGCGTCGACTTCCTTGGGCGTGGGCAGGTGGTCGAGCCGGTAGAGGCGTTGAACGGCAGTCCGGATGCCGAGGTCACCGATAGGCAGGATGTCGGGCCGCTCCAGGTTGATCAGCAGAAACATATCGGCGGTCCACCGCCCGAGCCCGCGGCTGGCCGTGATCTGCGTTCGGACCTCGTCGTCCGAAAGCGTGTCGAGATGGTCGATCTGCAGCTCGCCGGAAACGACGTGCTCCGCCAACGAGCGAAGGTATTCGACTTTCATCCTTGACAGGCCGACGCTTTTGAGATCGACCGGGTCGAGGGCAAGCAGCTCGGCAGGGGAGGGCATGCGGCCGCCGAAGCGCTCGGTGAGCCGGCCCGCGATGGCACGCGCCGCGAAGCCCGAGATTTGCTGGCCGATGATCGAGTAGACGAGCACGCCGAACGGTTCGCCCAGCGGTCGCGCTCGGCGCCAGGCCTTGGTATCGACCGGCTCCGTCGCGTCGATCAGCCGCGCGAGCTTTGCATCGCTCGCCTTCAGTGTCG
>VBEQ01000085.1 GCA_005881235.1 Chloroflexota bacterium
ACGGCCGCCGTCCGAATCGCCGTGATGGCGGCGCCGTCCATGAGGGCGCTAAGGCGCCCGGTATCCGCTTCAAAGAGCAGGACGGCCCCCTGGTGGGTATCGATGCCCCGTTTGGCATTGCCGGGAAAGACCGATACCGCCTTCATGCCGAGCGCACCGTCCTCTCCCCTGGTCGGCGCGATATAGCCCGGCATCAAACCGAGGAAGCCACTCACGCCGGGGACCCGCATGATGGTGCGCAGCGGGACCAGCGCCTCTCCCCTGGCGAGCGCCGCCAGGGCATCGCGCATCACCTTGATGCATTCGGGCATGGGCAGCAGTCGGGTCACCTCCTGCGCATTCAGGACCAGGACGTCCATCAGGCGGGCGCCGCCTCCATGCGTGAGGCCACCGCCTCGCGCTCGTCGTTGCTCAGATGAACGTCGACCGCATCCAGCCAGGGCTTGAACTGTTCGACGGTGCGCGGTCCGATCAGGGCCGAGGTGACCGCCGGGTGACTGAGGACCCAGGCAAGAGCCAGCGTGCCGGTGTCGAGGCCGCGCTCGGCAGCGGCGGCACGCAGGGCATCGATCGCCTCGAAGGTCCCTTTGTTCATCAGATGCTGGTAAGGCTTTGGGCGCAGGTCGACGCGCGACCCCGCCGGCGGTCGCTCGCCAAATCGGTACTTTCCGGTCAGCAGGCCTCCCGACATCGGACTGAAGGGTGTCACGGCCATCCGCTCCCGCGCCGCGAGCGGCAAAACGTCCTCCTCGATGGCCCGATCCAGCAGACTGTAGCCGTTTTGCACCGACTGGTACCGGTGCACGCCCAGCCGGTCGCTGGCGGCCAGTGCCTCGCGCAGCTGCGGCGCCGTGATGTTGCTGGCGCCGATGTGCCGGACCTTCCCCGCATGCATCAGGTCGTTCATCGCCTCCAGTGTTTCTTCGATCGGGGTTGACGGGTCCGGTTCCATGATGACGTAGAGATCGAGATAGTCGGTCTGCAGGCGGCGGAGACTCCCTTCGACGGCCTGCATGATGTGGCGACGCGACAGACTCCGGTCGTTGGGCCCTTCGGCGATCGCGTAGAAGACCTTGGTGGATAGCACCAACCGGTCCCGCACTCTGCGCTCCTTGAGCCAATCCCCGATGATCGTCTCCGAAAGCCCCCCGCCATAACTGTCAGCGGTATCGAAATAGTTGATACCGGCAGCCCAGGCGCGGTCCATCAGGGCAAAGGCGGATGCCTTGTCCTCCCCCTTCCCGAACAGCTCAGGCACGGATCCGATGCCGCCAAACCCCCCACAACCGAGCCCGACCACCGAGACCCGCATCCCGGTGCGCCCGAACGAGCGGTACTCCATTTCCTTCGTCGAGATGGTAAGCGTTTGGGCCGTTGCTATCATCGGCGCACCAGATGTCCGTGCAGCAGCGGGCGCGCCTGCGCCATCAAAGCGAGATCAGGGGCCTTCCCCTGGAGGGCGGCACGCTGCAGTGGCTGGTCGATCGTGACCTCGGAGCCCTGCACGTGATGGCATACCGCTTGACGCTCGATCCCGACTCCGCCCTCAGCCATGTTCACCGCGGTACCGAGGAGGTCCTCTACGTCCTCGAGGGGAGCGGCGAGGTGCGTGTCGACGGGGTGGCGCATCACGTCGCTCCGGGACACGCGGTCTTCGTTCCCGCGGGTGCCGAGCACACCTACGTCAACACCGGGGCCGAGTTACTGACTCTCGTTGGCGCCATGGCGCCGCCCATCGAGCTCGGCGAGATTCGCCCGGCCATACCGCGCCTGGACCTGTCCGGGTTGACATCGGCGAGCCTCGGCGAGAGCGGTGTCGCGCCCAGACTGATGGATGAGCGGGAGGTGACGCCCACACTGATGGGCGAGCGTAGCTTTCGCGTGCTCGTCAGCCCCGACGTCGGCTGCCGCCAGATGACGCAGTTCACCGGCGTGATCCCTACCGGACGGGCACCCCTGCATGCCCATCCGCACGAAGAGGCGGTCTACATCCTGGCCGGGAGCGGCCGGCTCTGGATCGAGGATCAGCCAGTGGGCGACCTGCGGTCCGGTTCCGTTGTGTTCTTCCCCATCGGCGTTCGGCACACGCTGGAGAACACCGGCCGCGATGACATGAAGGTGCTGGGGGCCTTCTCGCCGGCGGGGTCGCCCGAAGCCAAGCTCCCGCCGAGCCACTAGGCGCTACATTCCCAGGTAAGCCCGCTGCATCTGCGGGTTCTGCAGCAGCGATGCCGCCGTCCCGGCCAGCACGACGCGTCCGCTCTGCAGCACATAGCCGCGATTGGCGATTCCGAGTGCCATGGTGGCGTTTTGCTCCACCACAAAAATCGTGATCCCCGTCGCGTTCAGGCGCTGGATGGTCTCGAACTGCTGCTCCACCAGCACCGGCGCGAGGCCCATCGATGGCTCGTCCATACAGAGGAAGCGTGGCCGCGACATCAGCGCCCGCGCCATGGCGAGCATCTGCTGCTCCCCGCCCGACATGGTGCCACCTCGCTGCGAGCGCCGCTCGCGCAACCGCGGGAACATCTCGAGAACGCCCTCGAGATCCCTGTCGATCTCGGCCCGGTCGTGGCGAATGAAGGCACCCATCATCAGGTTCTCCAGCACGGTCAACCGCGGAAAGATCCGCCGGGCCTCGGGGACGATCGCGATCCCGTGGGCCACACGACGCGAGGTGTTCCAGTTGGTGATGTCCTGGCCGTCGTACCAGACCGAGCCCTTGGCGGGGCGTACCGAGCCGATGACGGTCTTCATCGTGGTGGACTTGCCCGAGGCATTGCCGCCCAGCAAGCAGACGATCTCGCCCCGCCGGATCTCCATGCTCACGTCGCGCAGAGCGGGCACGGGGCCATAGCGCACCTCGACGTCCTGCAAGCGCAGGACGACATCCGCGCGCGCCGCCGGGCTAGGCGGACGCTGCCCGTCGGCCGAGGTAGGCTTCGACAACTCTTGGATTGCTGTGGACCTCCTTGGGCAAGCCTTCGGCGATCTTCACGCCATGGTCCATGACGACGACACGATCCGAGATTTCCATCACCAGCGGCATGTGGTGCTCGATGAGGAAGATCGTCAGCCCGCGGTCCCGCATCGAGCGGATCAGTCCGGCGACCTCGATCCGCTCATAGGGGTTCATGCCGGCTGCGGGTTCGTCGAGCAGCAAGAGCTTGGGGCGCGCGGCCAGCGCGCGAGCCATCTCGGTGCGGCGGCGATTCGCGTAGGAGAGGCTGAACGCCGGATCATCGAGCCGCGCCTCGAGCCGCTCGCGGAAGAGGTCGATCGCGGTGTGGACCTCCGCCTGGGCGGCGCGCTCGGCTCGGAGCGTGCTGGGCCAGAACGTCACGGATCCCAGCATGCCGCTCCGCGTCCAGTGGTGCGTCCCCAGCAGGATGTTCTCGCGGACAGTCAACTGCGGAAACACCCGGATGTTCTGAAAGGTACGGGCCACCCCCTGGTGGGTGATGCGATGCGCGGGCAGCCCGACGAGTTCTCGGCCGAGCAGGCTGACGGATCCCGCCGTTGGTCGCAGGACGCCGGAAATCAAGTTGAAGACCGTGGTCTTGCCGGCGCCGTTCGGCCCCACGAGGCTGACGATCTCACCATCGTTGACGTCGACATCGAAGCGGTCGACCGCGGTCAGGCCGCCAAATCGGCGTGTCAGGCCCCGGATCTCCAGGACCGACTTGCGTCCGCTCACGTTTTCCATTCGGGATCCTCGACGATTGCTCCCGATACCGCCTCGAGGTCTGCCACCTCGGTATCGGTGACGGCCGGCAGCTCAGACGCTTCGACCGCCGACTCCGCGGTCAGCAGCTCGAGCGTCCCGCCCATGGTCTTGCGTGGCCGGATGGAAACGGTCCCCAGCAGGCCCTCGGGCCGGAACACCATCACCGCAATCAGCACGATGCTGACGACGAGGTACTTGTAGAAGACGAATTGCTGCAAGAGAAATGGCGGGACGGTAAACGCGATCGCACCGAGGATCGCACCAGGGATGCTCCCAAGGCCACCCAGGATCACCATGATGAAGACCGTCACCGTCTGCTGGACGTCGAAGTTTCCGGGGAAGGCGTTGAAGATGAATGCCGCGTCGATCATGCCGACAATGCCGGCCATCACGGCGCTGGTCGCGAACGCCAGCAGCCGGTACTTGAAGGTATTGACGCCCATCGCACGCGCCGCCAGCTCGTCATCCCTGATGGCCACCCATGCTCGTCCGGTGCGGCTGTTGCGCCAGCGGAGCACGCAGTAGACGCTGAGGGCCAGAAAACCGATGAAGACCCAGTAGTACAACCGGAAGTGCGGGACCGGTCCGATCAGCGGCAGGCTGGTGGGGAGGTTGAAGGGATCGACCTGGTGGATGCCGTTGGTTCCTCCGGTCAGGTTGAGCGTATCGGGCCCGAACTGATGGCCGGCGAGAACGGGCGGCCTATCGAGGTCGAGGATGACGTCGCGCATGATCAATCCGAAGCCGAGCGTCACGATCGCCAGGTAATCGCCGCGCAGGCGCAGGGCGGGGACACCAACCAGCAACGCGAACGCCAGGGTGACCGCCATCACTACCAGCAGCGCGGCCCACAGAGGGTAATGCTGGTGCAGCTGGTCGCTGGCGACGAGCGCGTAAGCATACGATCCGATCCCGAAGAAGGCGATGAACCCCAGGTTCAGCAGTCCCGCGTAGCCGACCACCAGGTTGAGCGCGACGGCCAGGCACGCGTACATGGCGCAGTTGGCGAGGATCAGCGTCCAGAATTGCGCGTCGGTCCAGCTCGAGTTGTCCTCGATGTACTGCAGACCGAGAGGAACGAGTGCGGCGAAAACAAAGAAGGGAATCAGCACCGCCGGCCGCGTCAGCGCCTGGTTCCAACCCGATGGTCCGGATTCCCAGAGGCGCTTGAGAGGATGGACCGTCGCGGCGCTCTCCAGGGGAGCCGGCTGCGCGCTCATGCCCGGTCCGCCAGCGGTTGGCCGAACAGCCCTTGCGGCCGGATCAGCAGCACGGTGATGAGGGCGAGGAACACGAAGGTGTCCTGAAACTGGGAACTGATAAAGCCACCCACGAGACTCTCCAGCACACCAAGCAAGAGCCCACCAACCATGGCGCCGCGGATATTGCCGATGCCGCCGATGACCGCGGCCGTGAAGGCCTTGATCCCCAGCAGGTAGCCCATGAAGAAGTCGACGCTCGCGTAGCGCAACCCGAAGAGCACGCCACCCATGCCGGCGAGGGCGGACGCGACGAAGAAGGTGACCAGGATCACCCGATCGACGTCGATCCCCATGAAGGTCGCGGCCTCGCGGTCCTGGGCGGTGGCGCGCATGGCGCTCCCGAATCGGGTGCGGAAGACGAAGGCGTCGAGGGCTACCATCAGCGCGACGGCGGCGACGAACAGCGCGAGCCCCGTCAGCGGCGTGACGACGCTGGCCACGTGCAGGACGGTCTGCGGAACCAGAGCGTTGCTTGGAACCAGGACCGGGGCGGGGCTGACCCACACCTGGACGGCGCTCTCGAGAAAGAGCGAGACGCCGATCGCGGTGATGAGGGGCGCCAGGCGGTTGGCGTTCCTCAACGGCCGGTAGGCGATCCGCTCGATGCCGACGCCGAGCAACCCGGCGCCGCCGACGGCCACCAGCATCATCAGGGCCACCGCCAGGCCCGCCGGGACGACGGCGACCTCGTTGTGCACCAGCAGCCCGGCGACGCCGGCGGCCAGGAAGGCGCCCACCATGTAGACGTCGCCGTGAGCGAAATTCAGCATCTCGAGGATGCCGTAGATCAGCGTATAGCCAAGCGCGATCAGCGCATAGAGGCTTCCCAACTCGAGGCCATTGACCAGTTGCTGTGGGAAGTTCTGGAGGAAATAGTCCACGGCAATCAAAAAGGGGACGGGATGGGCCCGTCCCCTTCCTTCTTACTCCTTTAGCCGGAGACTTGCTTGACGACCACCATCTGGGTGCCTTTCGCCTGGTAGACGTAGATGCCGCCGCCCGTGACGTCACCCTTCGAGTCGAATTTGACGGAGCCGAAGACCGTGTTGAAGGTGTCGCTACCGAGGTGGGTTAGTACGTCGGCGCGGGAGATCTTGCCGTTCTTTACCGGCGAGTTCTTGATCGCCTGGAGCAGCACCTGGGCCGCCTCGTAGG
>VBEQ01000203.1 GCA_005881235.1 Chloroflexota bacterium
TCACCTGCTGCCAGCCTGGTACGGTGCCGGCTCGGCCGTGGCCGCCTTCGAGCGGCGACCCGGTGGCCTCGAGTGTCTGCGCGACATGTATCAGCAGTGGATGTTCTTCCGCTCACTGGTCGACAACCTCCAAATGGTGCTCGCGAAGGCGGACATGCGGATTGCGCGGCAGTACGCGAACCTGGTCGCCGATGCGCGCGAGCGGGAGCGTCTCTTTTCCATGATCGCGGCGGAGTTTCAGCGAACGCATGATGCCGTGCTGCAGATAACCGGTCAGGCCTCCATCCTCGAACACCAACCCCAGCTCCTGGCCAGCCTGCGGCTGCGGGATCCGTACATCGATCCGATGAGCTATTTCCAGGTTCGACTGCTGCGCGAGCTGCGGCGCCTTCCGGCCGATCACCCGAGCCGCGCCGCGCACCTGCAAGCAGTTCTGCGGACGATCAACGGCATCGCCGCCGGACTGCAGAACACCGGCTAACATCACACCGTCGTATGGACCGGCTGATTCACTCCAACCAACTCCCCGGAGGCAACAGCTCTCGCGAGTTCGAGGGGAAGGAGCATGGCGCGGGTCTGACGCTGATCCTGGTCAACGTTGAGACGGGCCACGGACCGAACCTGCACCGTCATCCGTACGAGGAGATCTTCGTCGTCCACGCAGGGACCGGCCGTTTCTTCGTCGACGAAGCCGAGGTGCGAGGGAGTGCGGGCGATATCGTCGTCGCGCCAGCCGGGACCGCCCATCGTTTCGTCAACTCGGGCAGCGACCGTCTCCAACTGACCGCGATTCATCACAATGCGAACTTCGTAACCGAATGGCTCGAACCGTTGACGCCAGATCAACGCTACTGGTCCTCGGAACGCAGCTAACGGCCTACGGCTCGGCCGGGTTGCGCCGCTTTCGGCTGCGGCGTTTTGGCGGAGCGGCCGGCGGGAGCGCGCGGGCATACGTGCCCAGCACTTGCAAGAACGTTGTGGCGTGCCGCGCCGCTCTCAGCGACGCCGCAACCGGCTTCTCGGATCGGCCGCCGTCCAGGTCGAGGTAGAAGAGGTACTCCCAGGGCGGGTCGCGACGTGGTCGTGACTCGAGCTTGGTGAGGTTGACGCCAGCCTCGGCAAAGCAGGCAAGCAAGCGGAACAGCGCACCCGGTTCGTTGGCGACCGCGCACACCACAGACGTCTTCTTGCCGTAGCGAGGCCGCTTGATGCGCGGCGCCTTGGGCCGGCGCGGTCCGCGACGCGTGATCAGGAAGAAGCGCGTGATGTTCTCCTGCACGGTCTGGATCCGTTCTGCCAGGATTTCGAGTCCGTAGAGCTCGGCGGCCCGCCGCCCTGCGATCGCCGCCTGGTCCTTGCGACCCTCCTGTTGGATCTGCTTCGCGGCTCCGGCGGTGTCATACGCCGGAATGGGCTCGAGGTGCTCGCGTACGATGAAGGCCTCGCACTGCGCGAGGGCCTGCGGATGGGAGAGCACCCGCTTGATCTCGTCGCGTTTGGCACCCGGCAACGCCAGCAAGCAGTGATCGACCTGCAGCGCAACTTCGGCCACCACCAGGGCGCGGTACTCGAGGAGCAGGTCGTAGGTCTCGAGGACGCTGCCCCCCTGCGAGTTTTCGACGGGGACCAATGCGAAGTCCACCGACTGGTCGGCCACCCTGTGAAAGGCGTGCCGCAGCGTTCGAAAGGCCCGGGGCGTTGCGGTGGGGAATGTACCGTGGAGCGCCTCTTCGGAGTAAGCGCCGGGTTCCCCCTGGTAGCCGACCGTGAGCTCGCTGGCGATCCCGCAACTCTATCGAAGTTTTCGCCTAGGCTCTACACATGAGCCAGGTCAATGTCATCGTGATCCACGTGCGAGCGAAGCAGGCGGCCGAGTACGAAAAGTTGTTTGTCGAACGTCAGCTGCCGCGGTGGCGCGACTACCATCGGCGGGGCAAGTTCATCAGTGCCCGGTTCTTCCGGTCGCAGTTCGGTTCGGACGAACGCAAGTCGGTCGTCAAATACGTCATCGTCGTCGAAGTCCCCAGCATGGCGGAGCACCACGAACATGACTCGGACCCGGATTTCCAGGAGTTCGATCGGCTAGCCGACGCGTTCCAACCCGAGGGACCCCTGGTCTTCGGCGGCGATTTAATCCACTCCGTGGGCTGATCTCGTCGAGTAATGGTGCGCCGTCCGATCCTTCACCAAACCCGGCCCCTGGTCGCACTCGCCTTGTACGCGATTGCCCTCGGGCTAACGGCTTGCGACGGGCGTGAGGCGTCGCCGTCGCCCTCGCCATCCGCCACTACGACCGCCTCGCCGAGCACCGAAACCGTTTTTGTCCTCACGTCCAGCGCTCTCTCGGCCGGCAGCTGGCCATCGGCGGACACCTGCGATGGTGGCGATGGCGTCCCCGACCTACATTGGACCGCCGGTCCGCCTGGAACCCGCTCCTACGCGCTGCAACTCTTCGACATCGACGCCCCGAATGGCGGCTTCACGCACTGGATGCTAGCGAACGAACCGGCCAGCCTCCGCGAACCGACACCCGGCACCGGTCTGAGTGGGAGAAACGACTTTGGTCGCGAGGGCTACGCCGGACCGTGCCCACCGAAGGGCAGTCAGCATCGCTACGTCTTTACGGTATACGCGGTCGATCGGAGCCTGCAACTCCAGCCCCTCTACAGCCACGCGGAGTTTCAGAAGGCGCTAGAGAACCACGTGCTTGGCCAGGCGACGCTGACGGCTACCTATGCCCGCTGAGTGTCGTTGGAAGGGGAATTCTCAGTCGAGGGCTTTGAGTTGCGGCCAGGCCTTGTCGAGGGGCACCAGCGGGCTGCGGCAGATCCAGATCGCCTGGCCGTATTCGGCGTTGCGCAGCCCGAGCGAGTTCGTGATGCTGCCGGCCTGCTGGATGTCACCAAAGATCGTCGCCAAATAGCCCCGCTGGTAACCGACGACGATGACGGTCGAGGGCGACATCTGCGCCGGCGCCCAGTAATAGTAAGTAAGGTGTGGCGACACCACCGGCGGCAGACCTCGGCCGTAGAAATCGAGCGCGCCCGCCTCGCCGTAGTTGCTCGCCAGGATCATGACCGAAGCGCGGTCGGACAGGGGCAGTCGCTGGTAGACGCCGGTCACCTGCTCGACGAGGTCGGGCCAGCCGACCATGTCGGCGAAGTCCTTGCGTGCGTGCCAGATCCCCGAGTCGGCCATCAGCTTCGCCGGCAGGATCGGCAGGCCGATCGGTAGAAGAACGAGTGTGAGCGCGACCGCGCCGGCCACCGCGAGACGGCGGACCCAGCGCCAGCGCACCGCCTCGCTAAACCAGATGGAGCCCGCGGCATAGGCGAGGGGATAGATGGGCGCGGGATAGTAGGCCTTTCCACCGACGAGGAGGAAGAAGAGCTCGACGGCAATGATCGTGACGGCGGCCGCTCTCAGCCGCTCATCGCGCCAGAGCCACCACACGCCCATGACGATGATGGGAAGGAGCTGCGGACCGGCGAGCAGTAACTGCTGCAGCACGTAGGCGATCGGGCCGTCGGTCGCGCCTCGGTGCTGGATCGTGTACACGACGCTGTCCCAGTTGTGCCCGGCCTGCCAAATGAGGTTGGGCACCAGGAGAAGGATGGCGATGCCGAAGCCGAGCCACGGCCAGGGGCTGGCAAGGTGCCAGCGAGCCCGGGTGGCCAGCAGGCCGATGAGGATCGCGATGCCAAGCCCGACCACCGTGTACTTGGTCTCCAGGCCGATGCCGAACACCAACCCCAGTAGCACCCACTCCTTTGGATCGGCCCCGCGCAGCAGCCGTATGAAGAGCAGGCAGGCGAGCGCCCAGACGAGCTCATCAAAGCTGACCGTCTGAAAGAGGATGTTGGCGCCGACGAACATGGGCGAGATCAGGACCGCCAGCGCCGCGAGGATCTGCGCCAGCTGGTTGCCGCCCAGCTCTCGCGCGATCAATGCCGTGACGATGATGATCGCGGCGCCGGCCAGGACCGTCAGCAACCGCAGCGCGGGCAGCGAACCCGGGAAGATCGCCTGGTCGAGCCGGGCCAGCAGCGGCGTGACCGGTGGGTAATCGACGTACCCCAGCGCGAGATGCCGGCTCGAGGCGAGGTAGTAGAGCTCGTCGCGGTGCCAGCCGTAGCGGTCGGCTACCGCCATCGTCACGCCCACCTTGGCAGCGACGAGCAACAGCAGGGCCGTCCAGCTTGGGCTTGGTTTGATGGTGCCAAGCTAGCACAGCGATAATTCCTTTATGGACTCAGAGGGACAATCGGGCGTCACCGCCGCCGACGAGCAGTTCCTTGCCGCGTTTGAGGCGGGCCAGATCGCGAACCAGGACTTCCATCATCGCGACCACCTCCGGCTGGCATGGATCCAGATCCGCCGGCTTGGGCTGCCGCGCGCATCGGAAGCGGTCACCGCGGCGATCCGGCAATTCGCCGGCCGCCACGGGCACGCCGACCGATACCACGATACGATGACGCGCTTCTGGCTGCGCGTCGTCGGAATGGGCATCACGCGGCACCCCGCGCTCCGCTTCGACGAACTGCTGGCCGCCGAGCCACACCTGCTCGACAAGAACCTGCCGTACCGTCACTGGTCACGCGAGCTGATGGGCAGCGACGGCGCGAGGCATCGCTGGGTGGAACCGGATCTTCGCCTGATGCCGGCTAGGTCCGGGCCAGCGGAATCTCGTTGAGCGGCGCTCGCGGGAGGCGGCCGTGGACGATCTCAAATCCGGTCGTATTGCTCACGACGTCCACTTCGTCGCGCCTGAGGCGAATCTGGGCTGCGCCCTTGCCAGCGCGGAGATTCTTGAGGGTGAGGTCCGGTAGCCAGTCGGGCAAGTCGGGGTTGACGTAGATCACTTTCGCGTTGCCGGCGGTGTGAATCCCACAGAGGATCGCGACCAGGCGAAAGATCGCGGCCGCCGCCCAGGCCTGCGGCACGTTGGTCCCGAGGTAGGGGACCGGATAGGCCCCCGGCTCGCGGGCGACGCCCGCCCAGAGCTCCGGAAGGCTGTAATGGTCGAAGCGCTCGGCAGCCGCGAAGATGCCCTCGGCGATCTGCTGCGCCTCGGTGTGCCGGCCCGCCCGCCGAAACCCGCCGGCGATGGTGGCGTTGTCGTGCGGCCAGACCGATCCAAGGTGATAGGAGTAGGGATTGTAGGACGGATGCTTCATCGAGAGGGTGCGGATGCCCCAGCCGCTCCACATGTCCGGCTGCATCAGCCGGTCGACCACACGGTCCGCCCGATCCGGGGGCACGATGCCGCTGGCGAGGCAGTGTCCGGCGTTCGAGGCCACCGACCGGATCGGCCGCTTGTCGCCATCGAGGCCCAGGTAGTAGGTGCCCTCCTCCTCCCACCAGAAGCGGTCGTTGAAGTCTTCGTAGAGGCGGATCGCTCGCTCGCGTAATTCGGCCGACCGCGCGGCATCGCCCCAGATCTGGTAGGCCTCCGACATGCGTAACAGCGCGTCGAAGGCGTAGCCCTGAAGTTCGCAGAGCGCAATCGGAAGCCTTGCGATGGTGCCGTCCTCGTGCTGAACGGCATCGTGCGAGTCTTTCCAGCCCTGGTTGTAGAAGCCGACCGGCGAGCGAGTCTTGTACTCCTGGAACCCATCGCCATCGCGGTCTCCATACTCGAGCATCCACTTGAGGGCGGCCTCGGCGTGCGGCCGGTAACGGTCGAGGATTGCCTTGTCGCCCGACCACTGGTAGGCGTAAGAGAACACGATCAAGAACAGCAGCGTGGCATCTGCCGTGCCGTAGTAGGGCGTGAAGGGAAGGAGTCCGAGACTGGCCAGCTCCCCGTAGCGCAGCTCGTGCGGGATCTTGCCGGGTTCCTTGTCCTGCTCGGGATTGTCATCGGTCGCCTGCACGCGAGAAAGCCGATCGAGGGCGCCAAAGGCGAACTCGGGAAAGCCGCTGATGCTCTCCATCGCGACCACCAACGAGTCCCGGCCGAAGAGCGTGACGTACCAGGGGATACCGGCCGCGGGAATGTAGACGCTGCGCCGAACCGCGAAGTCGGCCATGCGGAGCGCCTCCATGTCGGCCACCGCCTGTCGCCAGATGCGAGCCAGCGTGGCGTGGCCGGTGGCGGCGAGCTCGACCGCCGGGAGCACCCCCGTCGCCAGGTCGGGATCCCGGTTCTGGATGGCGCTGCAGGGGAGCACGCGGGCGCGCTTGCCGTTGATCACGGGCAGCCACTCGACGCAGGTGTGCCAGGTCTGTTTGGGTGCGAGGTTGATGACGAACTGCATCCGGCCGTTGGCAAACTCCGGGTGTGAGTCTTCCCGCTCGACACACACGTGCAGCTCGCGCTTGAACGAGCCGTTGGTATAGGTCGTCCGCAACTCACCGGCTTTCTCATGCCACGAGCTCTGCAGGTCGCCGCGGCGCACCAGGCGCCGGCGCCGGACGTCGAAGATGTCGGCGAAGTCCGACTCGATGGCGACCTCGAGGATCAGTCGTACCGGGTGCGGTGCATAGCTGACCAGGTCATAGTCCTCATGGATGCCCTCGAAGATCGTGCGGTCGAGGCGGAAGCCGATCGCCCGTTCTGGGAGGATGACGTCGTGTTCGGCGCCATTCCTGGTGCCCGCCAGCGGAAGTTCGGGCGTGGTGAACTCGTGGCGAACCGAAAAGTGGTCGATCGTGCTGGCGTCGAGCAGGAGCGGGACGCGCCCGTTGATCGTCACGGAGTAGCCGGATACGAAGCGCGTATCCCGGGCGAAGAAGCCGACCGCGCCGGTCGGCACCAGCGTCGCGTCGGGATCGCAGACCATGAATTGATGGTCGTGGTTGATGGTGACCCTCGGCACGCCATGAGTGACCGGCACTACAAATGATGTTAGGCGAGGATCACGGCCATGTGGTCATGAATCGCGTAGATGGCCCCAGCTACGCGGGCTGGCGTGCGGTGCGAATCATCGCCAGGCGGTCGATGACCCCCTCGGCCTCGCGGACGATATCGCGCACGATCTGCCCTGCCGGCTTGATGTCGTGGATCAGGCTGCACGTTTGTCCCGCCCAGAAGGGCAGGTACTCGAGGTCGCTCGTGTATTCCGGAGTTGGCGTCAGGCTCGCGTATTTCGGGATATCCATGGTCTGACCGGCGCGCGTTCGGCTTCCCACAGTCGTGCCCTCGCCCGGTCGCTGGCCGATCGGAGGCTTGCCGGCGGCCTCCCATTCTCGAACGATGGCGTTGCGCAGTACACGATGCGGCGCCTTCTCCCAGCCAACGTTGAAGAGATCCTCCACGTAGATGGTGTCTTCGGCGACGCCGCTCACGATGCGCTCTTTGTAGAGGGGTGGGACGAAGGCTTCTTCGCTGGCCACGAAGCGGGTGCCCATCGATACACCCTGGGCACCCAGGCTGAGGGCGGCGACCAGGCCTCGACCGTCGGCGACGCCTCCCGAGGCCAGCACCGGGATCGGCGTGACAGCGTCGACCACCGCGGGCAAGAGCACGGACAGAGCCGTGGTGCCCCGCACGTGACCGCCGGCTTCGACGCCCTGGGCGATCACGAAGTCGACGCCCCCAGTGGCGGCCGCTCGAGCCTCATCGACAGACCCGACCTGGATCGCGACCTTTACGCCACGCGCATGGGCCGGGCCAACGTAGCGAGTCGGATCGCCCCAGAAGAAAACCAGGAGTGGGACACCCGCGTCGAGACACGCCTCGATGGGGCCGTCCGCGATGTCTTCGAGAATGAGGTTGACGCCAAAAGGCCTTGTGGTCAGTGCTCGCACGCGCCCGATGAGTTCGCGTAGATATGGAACGCTGAAGCCGCTGGCGCCGAGCACGCCACAGCCGCCTGCGTTGGAAACCGCCGCCACAACGTCCGGTCCGGCGCCAGGGCCGAACCCGGCCGACAGGATCGGGTATTCGATCCCGAGGCGCTCGCAGAGTTCTGTCTTGAGCATCAGTTGTCCCTCCTCTAGCCCCGGCGATCTCTCAGACGTGCGATAAGTATGAACTTGCTTAGGCCTTGCGCTCGCTGATCTCGAAGAGGTGGCCATCGGGATCGCGGAAAAAACAGCGGACTTCCCAGGCCGATTCGCGGGGCTCGGTGAGGAACCGAGCCCCACGGGAGCGCAGCATCTCATAAGTGGCGCGGCAGTCGGGGACCCGAATCGTCATGCTGTGGCTGATCTTCGAGGGATCGGGCGGCGGGACGAATTCCGTTCCCGGTTTGTCGGCTGTCTCGCCACCCGGCGTGACGACCAGCAGCCAGGCGCCGTCGTAATCGAAGACGGCGGACGTTCCGCCATACTCACCAGTCAGTTTCGCTCCGAGGACGTCCCGGTACCAGGAGACCGACCGCTGCAGGTCGCTGACGACCAGGATGTGCGTGAGCTCCATCGGAGCTCAGCCTAGGCTAGCGCGGCGGCATGATCGGCGGAGGGCCGAGCGTCACATCGTCGAAATCCGCGTGCGCGTTGACATAGGATTCGCTGTCGACGATCTGCGTCTTGAGGCGCGCCAACCTCGCCGCGCTGTCCCCCAACTCACAGCGGCCGTAGCGGTGCCTGAGATCGTCCAAGAAGATGCCCACGGTGAGGTGAACGCAGGATCCACTGCTGAGGTTGGGCTGATCCGGCGTCAATTCGACGCGCTCGAAGGTGGGGCATTCCCGGAAGTCCTCCGGAAACGGGCGCGAGTAAGGACAGGCATCGTCTGGAAGCTTCCCGATCTCTTATCCACACCACGTCTGGACCGCCTGTGTCAACCCGGCGAATTAGATCGGGACATTACTGCTGAGCTTGCCTGGCGCCGGCTACGCCTGGCGCTTCGCGGGCCCGGCGACCGGTGCCGCGATCAGGCGATAGCGATGCTCGGGCCGGCCTGGCGAGCCATACCGCATCACGACTTCGACCCGGCCCGACTGCACCAGGTGATCGAGGTAGCGCCGCGCGGTCACGCGGCTCAGCCTCGCGAGATCGGCAACCTCCACCGCCGCCAGGTCCCGGCCGGCCTCGTGCAGGATGCGAGTGATGAGGTCGAGGGTCGGCCTCGACAGGCCCTTAGGCAGTACCTCGCCACCACCCTGCCTGAGGATGGTGTAGAGCGTATCGACCGCGTGCTGGTCCGCCTCCGAGAGTTGCTTGAGTCGCTGGTGCATCGCGGCGTAGCTCTGCAACTTCTCCTGGAGCGCCGCGAATCGAAACGGCTTGATCAGGTAGTGGACCACGCCGCCGTGCATCGCGGCCCGCAGACTCTCCACGTCTCGCGCGGCGGTGATGGCGATGACGTCGACCCGGGAGGCGCCGCTTTCGCGGATCGTGCGCATGACCTCCAACCCCGAGATGTCGGGCAGGTAGATGTCGAGGAGGAGAAGGTCAGGCTTCGACTGTGCGATCAATCGCAGCGCCTCCGCTCCCGTTCCTGCCTCGGCCACCACGCTGAAGCCCGGTACCTTTTCGACGTAGGCTCGGTGGAGCGCCGCGACCCGGAAATCGTCGTCCACGATCAGCGTGCGGATCATGACGCGCCCACCGACGCGGGCTTTGCGCTGAGGGGGAGCCGAACCGTGAACAAGGCGCCGCCCTGGTTGATCACCGTGACCTCGCCGCCGCGGCGTGCCGCCACCTGCTGCACGAGCGCGAGGCCAAGCCCACGGCGGGAGCCCGGGCCGGCCAGCTTGGTCGTGAAGCCCTCGGAGAAGATCCGGCCGAGGTCACTGCGGCTGATTCCGGGACCGGAATCATGCACGTGGATGACGACATCGCCGTCCGCCTTCTGGATCGACACTTCGACCCAGCGGGGACCGCCGTTCGACGAGGTCGCGGCCGCGTCCAGCGCGTTGTCGATCAGGTTGCCGACGACCGTGATCAAGTCGCGCGGATGCCCCGCGTCGCCGTCGAGGCGGCTGTCGGGCGATAGTCGGAACTGGATGCCACGCTCGGCGGCGACCGCCGATTTGCCGAGCAGGAGCGCGCCGAGGACGGGATCACCGACGCGCTCGAGGAGCGATTCCGTCAGCTCCTGGGACACGCTCGACGATTCCGTCGTCATCTGGATCGCCTCTTCCTGGCGCCCAAGCTCGATGAGGCCCGCAATCGTGTGCAGCCGGTTGGAGAAATCGTGCGCCTGCGCGCGCAGTGCCTCCGTGAGGCTGCGGGCGTTGTCCAGCTCGCGCAACAGGCTCTCGAGCTCGGTCCGATCGCGGAAGGTCGCGACGTATCCAATCGTTCGGCCGCGCACCACGACCGGCATCCGGCTGACCACGAGCACGCGGTCGGCCGCCAGCACGACTTCATCGGCTCCGGTGACCTCCCCGATCAGCAAATCGCGGACGCGGCCCGGCGGAAGGACGTCGGTGAGCGGCTGGCCGACACTATCTCCGGACAGCCGCAGCAGCCGCCGGGCTTCGTCGTTGATCAGCGTGATGCGGCCTTCGATGTCGGTGGCGATTGTCCCTTCGCGGATGCCGTGCAGGCTGGCCTCCCGTTGTTCGAGGAGCGTGGCGATCTCGCCCGGCTCCAGGCCGAAGGTCTGCCGCTTGAGCCGTCGCGCGAGGAAAATTGATCCGGCCACGCCAAGGGCGAGCGCCACCAGCATGTAGAGGGCGAGCTGCGGAAGCATCGCCGCCAGCTGCTGCGAAAGCGTCCCTTCGAGGAAGCCGACAGAGACGATGCCGATGACACGGCCCTGCCCGTCGAAAATCGGGGCTTTGCCACGCGCGGACACGCCGAGGGTACCGTGTTCGACGCCAACCCAGGTTTTTCCAGCAAGGACGGTGTGGAAATCCTCGTCGATCGGCTTGCCGATCATCGCGGGATTCGGGTGGGAGTACCGAATCCCGTTGGCGCCCGCGATGACGACGAAGCTTGCGCCAGACGCCTTGCGGATGCCTTCGGCAAGTGGCTGCAGGGTTCGGGACGGATCCGAGTCGCGAAGGCCGTCGCCAACTGATGGCATGCCGGCCACCGACTGAGCGATAGTCAGCGAACGCTTCTCGTAGCGCTGGTCGAGCTGCCGGCTTTCGTTGAGGTAGGAAGCGGCGGCGCCAATGATCAGCGCTCCCAGCACGATCGCGAGCTGGAAGACGAGGATCTGCGACGCCAGGCTGAGGCGAGGTCGGCGCACCGGTTTCATCGTATCCCGTCATCGCGATTGGAGGGAGCGACCACAACGACCAAAACGGTCGCAAACTCCGCAAGGCTTTTCAGCGGCCGTCCGGCCCATTTACGGTTGCGGCGATGGCCAGCCCGGCGATCGAGCTGCGTGGTGTCACCAAGCGGTTCGCCACCCCCAAAGGCGGGATTTACACGGCGTTACGCGACCTCAACCTGGAGGTCGCCGCCGGCGAGTTCTGCGCCGTCGTCGGCCCAACCGGCTGCGGCAAATCGACGACACTGGCGCTGATTTCGGGCCTCGAGCCCGCCAGCACCGGCGAGGTCCGCGTGGAAGGGAATCCGGTCAAGGGCATCGCCGGCGGCGTGGGCTACGTTTTCCAGAGCGACGCCGTGTTCCCCTGGAAGACGGTCCTGGAGAACGTGGCGGCCGGCCCCCGTTACCACGGCGCCCCGGGTCGCGATGCCCGCGCCCGGGCGAGGGAGTGGATCACCCGCGTTGGCCTGGCCGGCTTCGAGGATCGTTACCCCCACCAGCTCTCCGGGGGCATGCGCAAGCGAGTGGGTCTGGCACAGAGTCTGATCAACGGTCCCCGCATCCTGCTGATGGACGAACCCTTCTCCGCGCTCGACGTCCAGACGCGGACGCTGATGGAGAACGAGCTCTTGTCACTATGGTCGTCGACCTCCGCGTCGGTGGTGTTCGTCACCCATGACCTCGAGGAAGCGATCGCGCTCGCCGATCGCGTGGTCGTCCTCACCGCCGGACCGGGAACCGTCAAGGGGACCTACAAGGTCGACTTGCCGCGGCCCCGCAACGTTGCCGAGATCCGCTTTCAGCCGCGCTTTACCCAACTCTATGAAGCGATCTGGGGTCAGCTACGCGATGAGGTGTTGGTGAGCTATGAGCGTCAGAAGCACGCTGCCGCGGTCTAGCGTGGTCGGCCCAAACCCTAACCCCCCGCTGCAAGCGGCGGAGGCAAATCCGATCGATGCCGAGCTGACGGCGCGCCGCTCTCGCGCCGCGCGCCGCCGGCTGGTGACGATCTATGGCCTTCGCGTCCTGTTTGCCGTCATCTGGCTCGGCGGCTGGGAGCTGTCCAGCCGCATGAACTGGGTCGATCCCTTCTTCGTTGGCCAGCCAACCGGCGTGGTGGCGCGGCTCTGGACCTGGATCACCGAGGGGACGGCGCTGGGGCCGCTCTGGTATCAGGCCGCGGTGACGATGGAGGAGGCGGTGGTCGGCTTCATCATCGGCTCGATACTCGGCGTCATCTTCGGGATCGTGCTCGGCCGCGTCGAGCTGCTCGCCGAAACGCTCTCGCCCTTCATCAAAGCCGCGAACGCGATCCCGCGCGTGGTGCTCGGCTCCCTGTTCGCGATCATGTTCGGTCTCTCGCTCTGGGGCAAGGCGGCCACCGCCGTCGTGCTGGTGTTCTTCGTCGTCTTCTTCAACGCCTTCCAGGGCGTTCGCGAGGTCGACCGCAATCTGATCGCCAACGCCCGCATCCTCGGTGCCGACAACCGGCGCCTGACGCTCGAGATCATCATCCCCTCCGCCCTCTCCTGGATTCTCGCAAGCCTCCACATCAGCTTCGGCCTGGCCATCGTCGGCGCCGTGGTCGGGGAGCTGTTCGGGGCCACGGCCGGCCTCGGCCAGCTGATCTACAACGCCGGCCACACCTTCGACGTCAATGGCGTGTTCGCCGGCATGTTCCTGCTGGCGGTGCTCGCCCTCATCGCCGAGGGCCTCATCAGCGCGCTCGAAAAGCGGCTCATCAAGTGGCGACCTCATCGCGTCAGCGGCGAAATACCAATTTAGGGAGGAGAAACGATCAATGCATGGATCTAGACGTCGGGCGTTTGTTGCTGCGGGTGGGGCGGTCGCGGTGGCCATCGCGCTGGCCGCCTGCGGCGGGACCTCGAACAACGCCGGTGGAGGCACTGCCGCGATCACGCCGGTCGACCTCAAGCTCATGGTCGGCGGGCTCAACAAGCAGATCTACCTGCCGAACATGCTCGCCAAGCAACTCGGCTACTTCGACGAGCAGAAGATCAACGTGACCCTCATCGATGAGGGCTCCGGCCAGGGCACCGAGGACGAGGTCGTCGCCGGCAATGTCGACGCCGGTTCGGGCGCCTACAGCCACCCGGTCGAGCTCAACGCCAAGGGGAAGAAGATCGAGACCATCTGCCAGTTCGGCATCGCGCCGGGTGAGGCCGAGATGGTCGCGAGCAAGAAGGCGGACTCGATCAAGACCGCGGCGGACCTCAAGGGGAAGAACCTGGGCGTCACCGACATCGGCTCGGGTACACACACGATCACCCTGGCGCTCCTCGGTAAGGCCGGCTTCAAAGGATCCGATGCGCACTTCGTCGCGGTCGGCGCCGGAAATACCTTCATTGCGGCGATCAAAAACAACACGATCGACGCGGGCATGACGACCGAGCCCACCATCACTCGGCTCCTGCAAAGTGGCGACGCCAAGGTCTTGATCGACCTCCGCACGCCGGAATCGACCCGCGCTGCCCTCGGCGGCGACTATCCGTTCATTGGCATCTTCGCCAAGAATGACTGGGTCAACAGTCACAAGGATGTGGCCCAGCGGCTGGTCAACGTCTACGTCAAAACGCTCAAGTGGATGAAGGCACACACGGCGGAAGAGATCGCGGCCAAGATGCCGAACGACTACCTGGTTCCGAGTAAGGACCTGTACGTGGCCGCGCTCAAGAACCAGCTGGCGATCTTCGGCACCGATTGCAAGATGCCGTCGGCCGGTCCGCAGACCGTGCTCAGCATCCTGCAGAACTACGTCTCGAGCGACCATGGCATCACCGTCAACCTCAGCGAGACCTACACCAACGACTTCGCCAACAAGGCGAGTTAACTCGCACTAACCGGACCCTACCCTGCCCTCCCCCGCACGCGGGGGAGGGTGTCCGGGGGGCCGACCCACCACCAAGAGGGGAAGACCCGACGCGCGTATCGTGGTGACGGGTCCCGAGAAACGGGCAAGGAGGAGGCGGGTTGGTGGCAAGCAAGACCGGCGTTCGTACGGAGTTGTACCGCGATCAGTTCGGGGTTCTGCTCGAAGACCTGGATCACCAGCTGCTGGAGTTGAAGTGGCTCGAGGGTAGCGCCTCGATGACCGATGAGGACTTCAGGTCCTGGCTCGACCGCTTTTCGGCTGAGGCAGAGAGGCGGCGGCAGCCCCACCTCGTCATCAACGTCCGCGAGTTTCGCCATCGTCCCGGCCCCGACGTCGCGGCGTGGCGCGATGAGCATGTCATTCCGCGATACAACCGGGCCGGCGTAACTAAATTCGCCTTCCTGCTCCCGGAAGGCTCGCCTGGAGCAGCGGGTTCGCCGGCGCCCGAGCCGCCAGGCACGTTTCCGACGGGGTATTTCGACACCCCGGGCAAGATCGAGGCCTGGTTCAACCAATAGGGACCGTGGATCGAGGGAGCAAAACATTGCGTACGAGGGAGCTGATTTCGGGCGCGGCGGCGGGAGTTGTGGGGGGTTACGTCGGGACGAAGGTGATGAACCCGGTCACGACCAAGCTCTATGAGTTGGCGCCGGAGGCGGACAAGAAGCGCGAGAAGGCGGTCAGTCCCGGGTCACCGTACGAGATCGGTGTCCAAAAGATGGCGGATCGGCTGGGCGTGAAGCTGACCGAAGAACAGGTGAAGGCCGCTGCCGCGGCGGCGCCCTACACAGTGGGCGTGGCGGGCGGCCTGCTCTACGTAGGCCTGCGCCGGTTGCTCCACCTCAATCCATTGGTTGCCGGGTTGATCTCCGCAATGGCGCTCTTCCTCGTCGTCGACGAGGGACTGACGCCGGCGCTCGGGTTGAGCGCACCCGACAGCGCGTATCCGGTGTCGACGCACCTTCGGGGTTTCCTCGGGCATCTTGCCTATGGCGCCGCGGCGGCGGCGACCGCCGAGATTCTCATGTCCGACCGACCTTCCTAAGGCCCCCACCCTAACCCTCCCCCGCAAGCGGGGGAGGGAATTGCCCGGGTCTACTCCAGCAGCCTCCCGGCGACCGGCAATTCGTCGTCGGTCAGCGCTGCCTTCAGGTTTTCCGGTAATCCCGGAACCGCTTCGTTCCATATGGTCAGCGGCGCCTCGCGGCTCTCGAGCCGCACGTAGATGTTGCGCTGCATGGCCGGATCGAGCGCCGGAAAGTCGGATCGGTTGTGCGCACCCCGGCTTTCGCGGCGTTCGAGCGCGCACCGGAGTGTCGCTTCTGCCGTCCGGAGCCCAGCCCGCAGATCGAGGACGTGGGCCAGCTCGAACCACCCTTCCTGTCCCGGGCGGATGTCGACGGTCTGCGCCGCGTTCCTCAGATCACCAAGTTTCCGCAGGCCGTCCCGCATCCCGGCCTCATCACGAACGACACCACAGTGCTCCCACATCAAATTGCGGAGGGCACGCTGGAGGGGACGTGCCAGCTCGCTGCCCGGCTTGATCAGGCGTTGCAGCTCGTCGGCCGCCTCCTGCACGGCCGTCTTGGAGCGACGCTGGACTTCGGATTCTCGCGAGTGCGCGGCCGCGGCGGTGCCCGTCCGCCGGCCAAAGATGACGGTCTCGGCCAGCGAGTTGCCCCCGAGCCGATTGGCGCCGTGCAGGCCGGAGGTGCACTCGCCCGCGGCATAGAGGCCAACCACCTCCGTGGCATGCGTCTCCGGATCGACGGCGATGCCGCCCATCGAGTAATGCGCGGTCGGCGCCACCTCCATCGGCAGCTTTGAGATGTCCAGCATTTGATACTCGATGAACTGCCGATACATCCTCGGCAGTTTCTCGAGGATCTCGTCCTTCGGTCGATGCGAGATATCGAGGAACACGCCGCCGTTGGGGCCGCCGCGGCCCTGCATGATCTCGGTGTAGATGGCGAGCGCCACCCGATCGCGCGCGCTCAGCTCCATCCGCTGCGGGTCATAGCGCTGCATGAACCGCTCGTGATCGCGGTTGTAGAGGCGGCCGCCCTCGCCGCGGACCGCCTCGGTGACGAGGGTGCCCGCCATCTCCTCAGGCATCAGCATCCCGGTTGGATGGAATTGCACGAGCTCCATATCCATCAGGCGGCAGCCGGCCTCGAGCGCCAGGAACATGCCCTCGCCGTAGTTCTCGTCGCGGCGCGATGAGCTGCGGCGCCACAGCCGGGTGTGGCCACCGGTCGCCAGGATGACGGCGTCGGCTTCGAAGACGGTGCGCTCGCCGGATACGAGGTCGAACCCATAGGCGCCAAAACAGACGCCATCCGCAACGAGCAGGCGCGAAACGTATTGGTCCTCGGCAACCGGAATCCCCAGCTCTTGTGCCTTGCTTGCCAGCGTGTAGAGAATCGCCCGCCCGGTGTAGTCGCCGGCGTAGCAGGTCCGCCGGTATTTATGCGCGCCGAAGAAGCGCTGGTCCAACCGGCCATCCTCGAGCGTCGCGAAGCGGCAGCCCCAGGCCGCCAGCTCACGCACCGCGTCTGGCGCCTCCCGCGCCATGATCTCCACGACCCGTGGATGGCCGAGGAAGTATCCCTCCCGGAGTGTGTCGGCGAAATGTTGCTCCCAGGTGTCCTGCGGGTCACGCGTACCCAACACCGCGTTGATGCCACCGGCCGCCAACACCGTATGGGCATCGCGGCGGTCCCGTTTCCCGACCACCAGCACCTGGCTCCCCGCCTGCGTCGCGGCGATCGCCGCGCGCAGCCCGGCCGCGCCGGCGCCGATCACGAGAACATTGCAGACCCGGCTCCGGGCCGACGATTCCGGCATCTCTTCGGGCATGCTACTCAGGAGGGCGGAAATCTGGTGCTGGGGCGTGGTTGGGTAAGGGCGTCCTGCAGTGCCGGCAGATGCTCGACGAGCGCGGCGAAATCCTGGCGCGCGAGGCTGAGCACGCTGGTCTGCGTCAGGGTGCGAACGGTCGCCGTGCGGCGCCTGTCGCCCAGAGCGGCGATCTCGCCGAAGTGATCCCCGGGTCCGAGCTTGCGGATCACCTGCTCCTCACCATGGACGAGCTGGAGCACCTCGACCTCGCCGGCGGTGATGACGTAGAAGCGCCCACTGAGCTCACCCTCGCGCACGATCGTCTCGCCGGCGCCGAACCGCATCGGCACGACGGTGTTGCTGCGGCCGATCGGGAGCGGCGTCAGGTTGTCGGGCATCAGGGCGCTTCCCATCCAGTGCAGCGCCAGCCCGAGACGGCGGCGCCAGGTGGGCATGAAGGAGAGGAACAGGGCGCGCGACACCAGCGACGCCGGCCAGCCGTGGAGTGCCACGCCGCGGACCTGGGCGACGCCGTAGCGCCGGCTGAGCAGGGCCACCTCCCCAAAGCGCGCCGGATGGCAGGGCGCTGGAGGCTCGCCGCGGACCTCGGCAAGGATGTTGTACGCCGCCTGACGGCCTTCGCCAAACGCGACCATCACCATCGCCCCGAAGGGCTGCCCACTCGCGGCATCGGGAACGGCGGCATTGTCCCCGACCGCGTAGACGCCCGGCCAACCAGGGACGCGGCAGAACGGATCACAGGGAATCCGTCCGCGCTGCAACTCGACCGGCAGCCCGCGGACCAGGGGATTGGTCCCGATGCCGACCGTCGCGATGATGCTGCGGGTCTCGATCCGCGAGCCATCGGCGAGCACGACCGCTCCGGCGGTCGCCTCCTTGATGCCGACGCCGAGCCGGAGCTCGATGCCGCGGTTGCGCATGCGGTCGACCACCCGTTGCGCCAGGTGGTCGTTGAAGGTCGGCAGCACGCGGCTGAGAATGTCGACCGTCACCACCCGCAGTTCGCTGGGCGCGATCATCGGGTAAGCGCGGAGCGAGGCCCGCAGGAACTCATTCGCCTCCGAGGCGATCTCGACCCCGGCGTATCCGGCGCCCGCCACGACGAAGGTCAGACGCCGCTGCCGCTCGGCGGCGTCGGTCGTCACGCTGGCCGCCTCCAGCATCTCGATCAGGTGGTTGCGCAGATGGATGAAGTCGCCGATCGTCTTGGTCTGCAGCGCGTGCTCGGTGAGGCCGGGAAAACGCGAGAGGTCGGTGACGGAGCCGAGTGCGATCACCATGTAATCGGCCTCGAGCGCCACCTCGTCACTCTCGCCGCCCAGGCTGAGCACGACCTGGCGCTTGATCGGGTCGATCGACTCGATCTCGCGCGTGTAGATGGTGACGCCCGGGAGGATCTCGCGTAGCGGGATCAGCACATGCTGGGCCTGCAGAACGCCGGAGACGATCTGTGGCATCAGCCCATGCCAGACTTCGACGTTCTCGCGGCTGACGATGGTGATATCGATCTCGTCGCCGGCCCGCCGGTGCGCGATCAGCTCGCGGGCGCAACGGACGCCGGCGTGGCCGCCACCGAGAATCAGGACCCGCTTGCGACTCATGACCAGCGCGCTCGACGAAGCGCCTTCCGTGCGGCGTAGTAACCACACATGCCGTGCACGCCACCGCCCGGAGGGGTCGACGATGAGCAGAGATAGAGCTGCCGGTCGGGCGTCGCGTAAAGCCGCCGGGTTGGACGGATGAAGAGCTGCCGGAGGTCGGCGATCCCGCCGTTGATGTCGCCGCCGACCTGGTTGGCATTGTGGCGTTCGATGTCGGCCGGCCCCATGACGTGACGCGCGAGGATGCGCGACGTGAATCCGGGGGCGAATCGTTCGACCTGCGCCTCGATCCGCTCGCGCATGTCGACGGTCGATCCATTCGGGACATGGCAGTAGGCCCAGCCGACGTGCTTGCCGGCCGGCGCGCGCGTCGAGTCGGCCACGGACGGTTGAGCGAGGATCACGAAGGGCCGCTCCGCGACGCCGCCGGCGGCGACCGCGTCCTCGGCCGCGACCACCTCGTCGAAGGCGCCGCCGACGTGGACGGTGCCGGCCTGCCGGCAGGCGGGCGCGCGCCAGGGGATGGGGCCATCGAGCGCCCAGTCGACCTTGAAGATGCCCGGCCCGTACCGAAACCGTTGTAGCTGCCGGTTGAAGCCGTCCGGCCACCGGCGACTCGCGATCGGAAGGATCTGGCGAGGCGTCAGGTCGAAGAGCACGACGCGACTGCTCGAGACCTGGTGCATGCTCGCCACCCGAGAGCCGATCGCAATCGTACCGCCGTGGGCTCGGAGCACGGCGGCCAGGGCGTCGGCGACGCGTTGCGACCCTCCGCGCGCAAACGGCCAGCCAAAGGCGTGGCCTGCCGCGGCCAGGACCAGGCCGAAGGATGCCGTCGCCGGCCGGCGGAGCGAGAGCATCGAGTGCGCCCCGAGTCCGACGAAGAGGGCTCTCGCCTGCGGGGTCTGAAATCGGCCGGCCGCCAGCGCCGCCGCCGAGCGAAGCGCCGGGATGCCAAACCGGGCCAGCGTCACGAGGTGCGCCGACGGCCGTGGGGGACCGAGGAACTGACGGGTCAACAACTCCGCATGCCGCACGATCGGATCCATCAGCCCGCGGTAGGCGGTGCCGTCTCGCCCCAATCCGCTCGCCGTCACGCCGACCGACCGATCGAGCACGCCGGCCGAGCCATCATCGAGCGGATGGGCGAGCGGGATCGGCGGGTGGTCGTAGGTCAAGCCGTACTCAGCGAGGGGCAGCGTGCGGAAGAACGGTGACGCATTAGCGAGCGGCAGGACCGACGAGCAGACGTCGTGGATGAATCCGGGAAGCGTGAGCGCTTCCGATCGCGTGCCACCGCCGATGGTTGATTCCGCCTCGAGGACGCGGACGGATTTGCCGGCGGCGGTGAGGACGATGGCCGCGGCGAGCCCATTGGGACCGGCGCCGATGACCATCGCGTCGACCTGGCCCTCAGCCAAGATCGATGACGGTGCCCTCGGCGGCGGCTTCCACCGGGATGGCGTTGCCACGGTGGGCCGCGACGATCGCATCGATCTGGTCGTCGGTCCGCGCTGGGTCGTGATGAAACAGCAGCAGCCGCTTGACGCCAGCCGCTTCGGCGAGGCCGATGGCGTACTCGACCGCCGAGTGCCCCATGGGGGCAAGTGCCGCGAACTCGCCGCTGATCAGCTGGGCGTCATGGATCAGCAGGTCCGCCGAGCGGGCCAGCGCGATCGCGGCCGGATGATAGGCGCCGAAGCCGGCCGGTCCGGGCCCGAACGCGATCGGGCTGTGGTCGGAGAGATAGGCGATCGTTGCGCCGGCGCCGCTCACCCGGTACCCATAGGTGAGGCCGCCCTTGTGCGGGATCTCACGAGCGATGACGTCGAATCCCTCGACCGCCCGCGGTCCTTCCTGGATCCCGAGGAAACGCCACTTGCCGCGGAGCTCGGCGGGCTTGATCGGAAAGTGGGGTGGCGACATCACGCGCGCCAGCACGTTGGCCGGGTCGCCCTGGGCCGGCATCACGAGCGTCACCTCGGCGTCGGGCCGGTCGCCCGCGGAAAAGAACGGAAGTCCATGCGTGTGGTCCCAATGCAGGTGACCGAGGAGGATCGAGCCGCGAAATGGCCGGCCGTCCAACAGCGGGCTCAACCGCTGCAGGCCGGTGCCGGCATCGAGCACGAGCCTGGGGGCCTGCCCATTCTCTGCCAGCGCCACGCAAGAGGTATTTCCGCCGTATCGCACGAACTGCGGACCAGGCGATGGTGTGGACCCCCGGACTCCGCAGATGAACAGTCGCACCGAGCGAGTTTACGTTTCTTCCCGACGATGGCCTTTGGCAAGTTCCGTCAGGGCCTCTTCGTCGCTATGACGCTGGCCCCGGCCAGCCGGTTTGCGCGGCTCCGCAGAAAGCCAAGCATCGGCCTCATTTCGCTCGACTCCAGGAAAGAGAGAGGTCGATCAGACGCCGAGACAGCCGCCCGACGAGGCCGCGCTCGCCCTACCAAAGATAAGAAACCTGTCACGAGGCGTAATGAAATCGCAAGGTTGCGCCTCACACACTATGCCCCGCCGGTTCGCCGAAATGTTGCCGAAGATTCGCGGACGGATCACGGAGGTTGTTATGCCATACGAGGGATCGTTCGATCGCACCATTACTCGACGGACCGCACTGAAGGCCGCGGCCGCGGCGGGCTTGGCGCTGTCCACCCAGGGCCTGGTTGAGTTGCTGGCGCTGCCCACGAAACGAATGGCGATGGCGGCACCCAGCAGCCTGCCGGATATCCAGTTCGACATTCGAGCGTTTGTGCCGCCGGCGCAAACCGTGGACGGAGTTATCGTGCGTTTTGGCCCGGTCTTCACGCGCTTCGTGACCGCGACCCTAACGCGCCGGCCGAGCCTCGCGGAGCAACAACGTCTTTCGGCCGCCCTCGCCACCATCGAGTCGATCTATCCATTCAGCCCGGGCGGGGTATTCGTCTTCACGGGCTACGGGATCCCGTATTTCAGTCGACTTCGTGGGGGGATGCGGGGGGCGCTGGTGCGGCGCTATGTTCCGCGGCTGCGTTCCTCTCGGAACCGGCTCGCGCTCGAAGAAGCCGTGATCAGCCCCACCGACGTCGCGCCCGGCAATCCGGCCATCACCAAGGCGACCTACAGCGTACCGGTGGCGATCGAGGCCAACGACATTCTGTTCACGGTCCGCAGCGACGTCCTCGAGCACGCGACCGATGTCATCGATTGGTTGCTCAACCGAAGCCATCAGCTCAGGGGAAGATTCGTTCCCTCACCAGAGTTCACTGGGCTGCTCGCGATCAGCTCCGATCGGCTGATGTTCCAGCAGATGGGACTTCCCCGAAAGGTCGCCAACGAACACGGCCTCGCGTACGCGGCGCGGGTTAGTGATCGGTCCCCTATGTGGATGGGCTTCGCCGACCAGCAGGCGAGCGGCAGCGGGCCGCCCGAGATCACCACCTTCCAGGGCAACAAATCCGCAAGCCTGACCACGTGCCGCGCAAGCGATTACCTGGGCAACGGTGCCATCCAGCACCTGTCGCACGTGATTCTCGACCTTGACCAGTTCTACGCCGTGCCGGACGAGCCGTTCACCGAGCGGGTCCAGTACGCGTTTCGTTCCAATCCGATTCCGGCGCTCGGCAACGCCGACCAGTTCAGCGGCGGCGGCGGGCCGGCGTTTCTCGACAACCTCTTCCAGGGCGCCAACGATGCCCGGGCCAACGCCGCGGCCATCAAGACCTTCCAGGGGGAGCATCGCATGGGGCACCTGGCTGCGCTCCAGCGATCCTCGCGCGCGGCCGATGGAACGCCGATTCACATTCGCATGGATGGGCCGGGCTACGACCCGCTGGACGTCCCTGACGGCAGCGCGCAGCCAAAGCTGCAGTTCACCGCCTTCGTGCCGACCGCGGACTTCTTTGCCCGGATGCGGCGGAACCAGGCGTCGCTCGACCTGGTCCGAAAGTACAGCGTTGCCGATGAAAACAACGGCCTCGAGCGATTCATCACCGCGACGCGGCGCCAGAACTTCCTGGTTCCTCCGCGACGGCACCGGGCGTTTCCGCTTCTCGAGCTTGCCGACTGACAGCGCCGTCCCCCGCCAGCTAACATACCGCCGAGTCCATGCCCGTCACGGTGGGTCCGTCGACCCTGACAATCAACCACGACCGTCAGTTCCTCATTTCCCAGCCGAACGCCACCATGGTCGCCCAGGACGATGTCGGCTTCTACGCCAGCGACACCCGCTTCGTCAGTGGTTACGGCGTTACGGTCAACGGCCGGCTCCCGCGGCTGCTCGATGCCATCACCGTCGAGCATTTCTCCGCGCGCTACGAGTTCATGACGCCGGAGCTTCACCTGGGGCCCAGCTCCGACGCCAGTGCCGATGGGATTCTGCCGGAAGGATCGGTCGGGTTTCGTCTCGAGCGCACCATCCTCGAAGGCGTCCACGAAGACTACGACCTGACGAATTATGCGACGCACCCGGTGCGGCTTCTGCTGGAAATCCAGATCGAGTCAGATTTCGCCGACGTCTTCGATGTGCGAAACCACCGGCTGATCCGGCGGGGTGATCTCCAGACAACCTGGCGACCCCGCATCGGGGAACTGCGCAGCACCTATCGCAACCGGAGTTTCCGGCGCGCGTTGCTGGTGAAAGTCGAGAAAGCGGGATCGAAGCCCGAGTATGCCAACGGCCGCCTGGTCTTCCTCTGTGAGCTGGCGCCGAGGGCGGAGTGGCACGTCTGCCTCAAGTGGCTGCCCGTCATCGGGACCCGACCGGCCCGCACGCTCCACTGCCATGCGCTCACCGGCGAGGCCCGCGTGTTGCATCCACTGGCGCCCGTCGAGCTGGTGACCAGCCATCCGACGCTGCCCGCGATCTGGCGGCAGGCGGTCGAGGACACCGAAGCCCTGCGCATGGTCGACACGACCGTCAAGGGCGGCGCGTTCGTCCCCGCGGCCGGCATCCCCTGGTTCGTGACCGTCTTCGGCCGCGACTCCCTCGTGGTCTCGATGGAAAGCATCAGCGCCTTTCCCGAGTTCGCCCTGGGCGCGCTGCACACGCTGGCTCAGGTCCAGGCGACCGACGATGACGCCGAGCAGGACAAGGAGCCGGGGAAGATCCCGCACGAGATCCGCTCCGGCGAGCTGGCCAGCCTGAAGTTGCTACCGTTCGCGCCCTACTACGGCACGGCCGACGCCACGCTGCTCTTCATCATCGTGCTCTCCTACGCCTACCAGTGGTCGGGTGACGTCGCCTTGCTACGGCGTTACCGCCGCAATGCCGAAGCCGCGCTGAACTGGCTGCTCCACTACGGCGATCGGGACGGCGACGGCTTCCAGGAATACTCGCGGCGATCGAGCAAGGGCATCTTCAACCAGGGTTGGAAGGACTCCTGGGATGCGATCCGGCACGCCGACGGCTCGATCCCGGAGGCTCCGATCGCGCTCTGCGAGCTGCAGGGCTACGCCTTCGATGCCCTGCTGCGGATGGCGGAAATCTACGACCTGCTCAAAGAGCCGGAACGCGCGGCCGACCTGCGCGAGCGGGCGCGCCGCCTCTACCAGCAGTTCAACGAGGTCTTCTGGTGGGAGGCCGAGGGGACCTACTATCTCGGCCTCGACAAAGAGAAGCGCGCGATGGAAACGGTGGCATCGAACGCCGGCCACTGCCTGGCCAGCGGCATCGTCCCACCCGAGCGCGCCGGGCGCGTCGTCGACCGCCTCATGGCCGACGACATGTGGAGCGGCTGGGGGATCCGGACGCTATCGACGAAGCACCCGGGCTACAACCCGTACTCCTATCATTGCGGGTCGATCTGGCCCCACGACAACGCGACCATCGCGGGTGGGTTTCGGCGGGCCGGCCGGCACCTGGAGGCCCAGCGGGTGGCGGAAGGGATCTTCGCCGCTGCCGAACGCTTCGACGCCTATCGGTTACCCGAACTCTTCAGTGGTCTTCCGCGGGACGCCGGCGCCTTCCCGGTGCCGTACCTGGGGGCGAATGTCCCGCAGGCTTGGGCTGCGGCCGCGGTATTTCGCCTGATCGCGATTCTGTGCGGGATCCATACCGTCGGGCGAACTCGAACCATGTACATCAATCCCGATCTCCCCGACTGGCTGCCGTCGCTAACCCTTCGTAACCTGCGAGCCGGCCACGGCGCGATGGAACTGCACCTCGAGCGCGGTCGGGTTCAGGCGGTGGGCAATACGACCGGCTTCAAAGTCGTCCACGGCCGGCTGCCACGGCCGGCGCTGGTGGAGGCCCCGCTCGCCAGAAGCTGAGCCCAGTGAGCCCTCAACTCACAGCCGGCGGTTGCGGCGAACCTCGATAACCGCAAACGCGAGCCCCGATAAGGCGACGACCATCGCGACGGCAAACGTACCGACGGTAAAGGCCTGGTAGCAACCGGCGCCGGCGCCCGCCACGCAGTTCGCGGGGCCAACAACGTAGGGGAGTAGGAGCAAGGCCGTCGTGATCCCGGCCCCGTACAGCAGCGCCGGCCACCCGCGCCGGCCGTGGCGGTTTCGCAGGAAGAGAATGACGGCGAGGGCCAGCCCGGCCAGCAGCAGCAGAAGGCCTCCTGAAAAGACGCTGACAAAGCCGATTCCAATGAGAACGCCGGCGACAAGCCAGAGCAGCGGCTGTCTAATATTTCCCAATACGGCTTCACAGATGTTGACAGCGGGACGCCCGTTATTAATGCTATAGGGTATCCCGATTGGAAGGCGGGCCTGGGCGTTGGAGAGGACGGGAAGTACCTGGAGGTGAATTCATGCGATCAATGCGGCTCGGCTTAGCGCTGGCTGCGGTGGGGTCGGTGCTGCTGGCGGCCTGCGGCGGAGGCAACAACGCCGGCGGCGGTGCCACCAATGAGGCGGACGTCACTGGAACGATTCGAGCGGCGAACTGGGGCGGCAACCCGACGGAGAACTCCCTGGTCAAGAAGTACGAGGCGGATTTCATGGCCAAGTATCCAAAGATCAAGGTCACCCAGGAGGAGATCCCGGACCACTTCGAAGACAAGATCAAGACCGAGATGTCGGCCAACAACGAGCCTGACGCCATGTACGTGAGCACGGCGCTGATGAACTTCGCGGCACCAAACGGCCGCCTGCTCGACTTGAACCCACTGATGTCGAAGTGGGGCGTCAGCGCCGACGAGTTCATCCCGACCCTCATGACACCGTGGCAGCTGAGCGGCAAGCAGTATGCCCTCCCCAAGGACTTCGGCGACCTCGTGCTCTTCTACAACAAGTCGATGTTCACCGCAGCCGGCCTGCAGGCGCCCACGTCATGGGACGACATCAGATCGGCGGCGAAGACGCTGACCAAGGGGTCGGTCAAGGGCCTCAGCCTGCCGGCCGACGCGGCGCGCTTCGACGCGTTCCTCTTCGGCTATGGCGGGCAGGTGCTGTCGAGTGACAAGACCAAGGCCGTCTTCAACGATTCCAAGGCTCAGGATGCGCTCACGTTCTACAGCTCGTTCCAGCTGCAGGACAAGAGCTCGGACCTCCCCGACAAGCTCGGCGCGACCTGGCCCGGCGACGCGTTCGGAAAGCAAAAGGCCGCCATGGTCATCGAAGGTGGCTGGCTGATCCCCTACATGCACGACACCTATCCGTCCGTGTCGTACGGCAGCATCAAGCTCCCGAAGTTCCCGGTCAAAGAATCCAGCCTGCTGTTCACGAACGGCTGGGGCTGCTCGGCGAAGACGAAGAACCAGGACGCCTGCATGCTGTTCGTCAAGTACATGACAGGCAAGGTCGTCCAGCAGCAGGTGTTGCAGAGCGGGTTCGCCCTGCCGTCGCGCAAAGACCTCGGGACTGATCCCGCGATCACCGCGAATCCCGATGTCAAGAACCTTTTCGACAGCGCGACCTTTGCGACCGCCTGGACCTTCGGACCGCATGAGTCCAAGATCAACGACGCGCAGAACAACGCGATCCAGTCGGTGCTGCTCGGGAAATCCGACGTCAAGTCGGCACTGGACAAAGCTGTCCAGGAGGCGAATTCAGCCCTGTCTGGAGGATGATCGAGGGTAGGCTCGAACGAGCTAGCTAAGGAGGAAAGGGAGGACGAAGATGGCGGTATCCGTGGCGCCAAAAGCGCCGGCGGCGACAGCCAAAGTCAACCGGCGATCGAAGGGCGGTGGCATGGCCATCGCGCAGCGTCGGGCCGGACTGCTCTTCGTCACTCCCTACATCCTCTTCTTCCTGCTCCTCCAGCTCGCCGCCTTCGCTTTCGCGATCTGGGTGAGCTTTCATCACTACGACCTGCTGGCGCTGGATAACCCGTTTGTCGGATTGCGCAACTACACGCGCTTGACGGTCAACGAGGACTTCCTGATCGCGTTGCGCAATACGACGGAGTACGCGGTCGTGGTCGTCATCCTGCAGACCGCATTTGCCCTCTTGCTGGCGGTCCTGCTCAACTCTAAGATCAAGGGGCGTAATTTCTTCCGCACGACCTGGTACACGCCCTCGGTCGCGTCCTCGGTCGTCATCTCGATGATTTTCCTCTATGTCTATCATCCGACCGGGTTGCTGAACAGCATCCTCGGGCTCGTCGGGATTCACACCACCGAGGCGTATCTCCAGAGCACCACCTGGGCGCTGCCGGCGATCATGTTCCTCAACGTCTGGACCACCGCGCCGACCTTCATGTTGATGTTCCTGGCGGCGTTGCAGGACATACCGAAGGAGATCTATGAGGCGTCGTCGGTCGACGGAGCCAGTGCGGCGCGCAAGCTGTTCAGCATCACGATTCCGCTGCTGCGTCCCATCATCTTCCTGGTGGTTTCGCTCGGCATCATCGGCGCCTTCCAGATCTTCGACCAAGCGTTCATCATGACGAAAGGGGGCCCGCTGAAGGCGACGCTCACCGTGGCCCTGCTGATTTACGACAACCTGTTCGTCGACACGGGTGCGGTCGGCGTGGCATGCGCCGAAGCCATCGTGCTTGGGATCATCATCTTTGCCCTGACGCTGATCTCGCGCCGGGTTATCGACACCAAGATCGAGTACTGAGATGAGTGTTGCCGGCAGCAACGTCCAGACCGAGCTCAACGTCCCGATCGCCGTCGCCAGCATGACCGGCGGGCGCCGACCGGGTGAGGTCGGCGATTCGACCGAGCGTGTCAATCGGCTCGAGATCGTGGTCCGCTACGCCCTGTATCTCGTCATCACACTTTTCCTGTTCGTCCCGTTCGTGATGACGGTGCTCTCGTCGTTCAAGACCTCAGCGGAAGTTATCGCCTTCCCGCCGACGCTCCTCCCGTCGGTCTGGCATCCAGAGAACTATCTGAATGTCCTGACGCAGATCAGCGGCTTCCCGCGCATGGTGTTCAACAGCTTCTTCGTCACCCTCGTCGTTGTCGCGCTCAACCTCTTCTTTGACTCCCTGGTTGGCTACGCCTTTGCGCGCCTGGAGTTCCCGTTCAAGAACACGCTGTTCGCGATCATGATCGCGACGATGGTAATTCCGGGGTTTGTCTTTATCGTTCCCCGCTACATCATGCTGCTCAACGCCCACCTCGTCGACACCTACTTTGCGTTCATGGTCCTCTACTTCCTGCAGCCGGCATACATCCTGCTGATGACACAGTTTTTCAAGAGCATTCCCCGCGATCTGGAGGAGGCGGCCATCGTTGACGGCCTGGGATGGTTCGGGATCTTCTGGAAAATCATCCTGCCCCTGGCGCGCCCCGCACTCCTCGCGACCGGCATTCTGACGTTCCAGGGGATGTGGAACAACTTCCTCGATTGGGTCATTTACATGCAGTCGCCAACCATGCAGAACATCCAACTCGGGCTGGTCTCCTTCCGCGGCCAGTATCAAAACCAGTGGAACCTCATCATGGCCGGCTCCGTGCTCGCCATCCTGCCGATCCTGATCATCTACGTCGCCGGCCAGAAATACTTCGTCGGCGGCGCCGCGACCAGCGGCATGAAATAGCCCGACGCCGGGCGACGTTCGACGAGGCCGCTGAGCTCTACGACCGTGCGCGCCCGGGCTACCCATCTGAATTGTTTGATGATCTCGTGGAACTCGGCCATCTCCACCCCGGAGATCGCGTGCTTGAGATCGGGCCCGGGACGGGCCAGGCCACCGTGCCGATGGCCGAACGCGGCTTCAACGTGACCGCCATCGAGTTAGGGCCAAACCTCGCAGCCGTCGCACGTCGGAAACTGGCACGCTTTCCACCCGCCGCGGTCGTCGAGGGGGCATTCGAGGATTGGCCCTTGCCGGCGGAGCCGTTCGACGCCGTTGTCTGCGCGACGGCGTTTCACTGGCTCGATCAATCCGTGCGGGTCACCAAAGCCGCGGACGCCCTACGGCCAGCTGGCGTGCTTGCAACCATCGCCACGCATCACATCGCAGGCGGCGATGGCCAGTTCTTTCTCGACGCGCAGGATTGCTATCGCCGCTGGTTTGACGATAACGTCGACGTCCGGTTGCCGAGCGGGGCCGAGGTGCCGCGGGACAGCAACGAGCTCGAGGAGTCCGGACGGTTTGAGCCGGCCACGTTCCGACGATACGAGTGGGAGGCGACGTACTCGACGCAGCAGTACGTCGACCTGCTGAGTACCTACTCAGATCATCGAGCGCTTGCGGCGACTCAGCGGCGCCGGCTCTTCGAATGTATTGCTCGTCTGATCGACCAACGATACGGCGGGCGGATCCGGAAACGCTATCTCAACGAGTTGCGAATCGCCCAGCGTCGATGACCCACCCGCCTAAGTGATGCGAGTCAGGCGGGCTGCCCCGATGCGGGAGTCGGCCAT
>VBEQ01000204.1 GCA_005881235.1 Chloroflexota bacterium
GACATCGGGCATGAACAGCGAGATGACCAGCGCCCCCGCCGTGAGGATGACCGAGATCAGGAAGACGTCGTGCAGGGTGAGGGCCAGCGCCTGGCGGACGGCGTGCATCGCCTGGTCGAAGAGGGGCGCCAGCTGCGCGGGAAGCTTGGCCTTGGCCGCCGCGATGCGCGCCGGATCCAGTAGGGCATTGGGATTGCTGGCTGAGCTTCCCATGACGTTCTTGAATGC
>VBEQ01000205.1 GCA_005881235.1 Chloroflexota bacterium
ACGTTGCGCCAGAACTGGATCTGGCTGGTGCCGACGCCGAGGTACCGCTGCGGCAGGGCGCTCTGCACGGCGTTGATGTAGAGGGGCATCGTGACGCCGAGCCCGAGCCCGACGAGGACGATGTCGATCGTGATCGCGCTCTGCGTGGTCGACGTCGTCGTCTGCGCCATCAGGTAGAGCCCGATCATCACCAGGCCGAGGCCGATGGTCCCCAGGTAGTGATAGTGCTTGATGCGCGGGATCAACTGGCCCGTGAGGACACTCGACACGATAAGGCCAAGCATCATCGGAGTGAGCAGCAGGCCGGAGTTGGTGACGCTCACACCAAGAACGCCCTGCGTCTCGAGGGGGACGAAGATGATCATCCCGAACATGCCGAGGGCGGCAAAGAAGCCGACCAACACGGAGACGGCAAAGGCGCGGTTCTTGAACAGCGTAAAGGGCACGATCGGTTCCTTGACGCGTTGCTCGATCATGAAGAAGGCGATCAGCATCGCGGCGCCGAAGGCCAGCAGCCCCAGCACTTCGAAGGAGGTCCATCCCTGGTCCTTGGCTACCGACAACGCGATCAGCATCGGGATCAGGCCGGCGGCGAGCGTCGCCGACCCGACGACGTCGATGTCGCGCCAGGAGGCGCGGGTCCGCACGAAGGGCAGGTAGGCGGCCACCACGAGGACGCCCAGCAAGCCGACCGGCAGGTTGACGTAGAAGACCCAGCGCCAGCCGAGGTTGTCGGTCAGGAAGCCGCCGACCACGGGGCCGACGATCGAGGAGAGGCCGAAGACGGCACCGAAAAGGCCCTGGATGCGGGCCCGCTCCGCCGGCGTGTAGATGTCGCCCAGGACCGTGAACGCCGACGCGAACAGCGTGCCGCCGAAGAGACCCTGCAGGATACGCAAGACGATCAGCTGATTCATGTCCTGGGACAGGCCGCACAGTGCCGAGGCGGCGACGAAGCCGATCATCCCGGCGATGATGAACGGCTTGCGGCCGAAGAGGTCGCCAAGCTTACCGGCGATCGGCACCACAACCGTGGAGGCGACGAGGTAGCCGGTGATCAGCCAGGAGTAGCGATCGAGACCGTTGAGCTCGGCGACGATACGCGGCAGCGCCGTGCCGACGATGGTCTGGTCGAGCGCCGCCAGCAGCAGCGCGAGCATCACGCCGGCGGTCGCGAGGACTTTGATGCGGGTCGTCAGTTCACCTTGTGGCATGGGTTTTTCCCTCCTCGACGCCCAGCGCCTGGATGAGGCGCAGGCACAGGTGGCGTAGTTGAATCAGCTCGGACTCCTCCAGCCCGTGGGTCAACGTCGCCTGGACCCCCGCAGCCTCCCGCCAGAGCGCGCTGACGCGGTCCCGGCCCTGGTCGGTGATCTCCGCATAGACGGAGCGCCGGTCCGCCGGATCGGCGACGCGCCTGACCAGTCCGTCGCGCTCCAGATTGTCGACAAGGCCGGTCACCGTTCTCGGGGTGATGTCCAAGGTCTCCGCGAGCTCACCCATCGTGAATCGCCCGCTTGGCTGGTGGTGAAGGCGCACGAGGATCTGAAAGCGGCCCTCGCTGAGCCCGAACCGCTCCGCCCATCGCTCCATACCGGCGTGGAGCTTCTTTCCCAGGATGCGGACGGCGGCCAGCGCCTCCGTTCCGGGCTCGACCCTTCGGCCCTGCCGCTTGAGGACCTCGCGGATCCGCGGATCGAACAGGAAGCCCTCCGGGTCGGTCTGTAGCTCGGCGCCGTCGAGATCGTGCTTGGAAGTGAGTTGACTCATATTTACGTGCCACATTATTACATAGCTCAGGAAACAGCGCAACCCTGGCCGGTGACGAGTCAGTCACGTATGACCCTGATCTGGCTCGCGCCCCCACCGATCTCGACGTCGTATCGGTCGGTCGCGTTGGAGTAATCGGGGGTTTCCAGCCGTACCGGACCGCCGACGGCACCCAGGTACTGCGCGTCGAGTTCGAGTTTGCTGGCACCGCCGCCGATCTGGAGGCGCGCGGGAACCCCGGCGGGCCGACGGAGCGTGAGGTGACTCACCCCGCCCGAGATACGGACGATCGAGCTGCCCTTGGGAGGAGGCAGCTGCAGATCGACCTTGTTGACGCCACCTTGCACCTCGATCCCGGTCAGCTCGAGGTTGCGCAGATCGCTTTCCCAATGGGAGACCCCGCCCCGAATCTCGATCGCCCAGCTCGATGACGCGTTCAGACGGACGTCGGCAGACGTCCGGCCCCACCTGAAGGGATTGAATTGCGAGTAGTCGATCGAGACGAGGCCATCGGCCTCCGTCACGCGCGGCTTCGGGCCGTAAAACTCGCCCTGGTAGGCCGCCGTCATCGAAGGGTCGACGCGCACCGTCAAGTTGGCGACCCCGTGGGGGAAGACCAGCCGGTATGGCGTCCTCCCGTTCATGCGACCGACGCCTGCTCGGGCTGCGGGTCCCGTTCCGCCCGACCCTGGGTCCTGGAGGGCCGGTTGCGCGCCCACAGCGCGCCAATCGCCGCCAGCAGAATGACTGCGATGGCGAGTGCCATCGTGGGCCGCATGGCGTCGACGAAGGCCTGGGTGAAGACCGCGTGGGCCACCTGCTGGATGTGCTGCGCGAGCTGGGCCGGGATGCCCGCCGGCAAGGCCAGGTTCGTGCCACTCTGTCCGCGACCGACCTCGAGGCCCGACTTCGCCGCCCTGCTGAAGCCCTCGACGAAGGGCGCCTGCGCCTGCGTCGGGAGCTGAGCGGCAAAGCTGACGGCGCGGTTGTGCAGGTCGGTGGCCAGCTGATTCTGCAAGAGCGCGCCAATCGCCGCGCTCCCCAGCACCGCACCAAGCTCCTGCACGGTACTGATGACACCGGAGGCCACGCCGGCGAATTGTGGTTGCAGATCACGCGTCGCCAGGCTATAGACGGGCGTCCAGATTCCCGCCATGCCCGCGCCGGCAATCACGAGCCCAGGCAAAAAGAGCCAGCGATTGGACGTGACCTGGGCCGTCCACGCGATATATGCCATCCCCACGGCGAACAGCGTCAGGCCGGCGACCAGGATGTATTTGGCGTATCGCGCCGCGAGCGGGGCCGCCACACCCGAGAGCAGCATCATCGCCAGCGGCTGCGGGGCGATCGCCAAACCGGCATCGAAGGCCGAGAGCCCAAGCACCGACTGGTAGTAGAGCGTCAGCGGCAGGAAGACACCGACGATGGCGAATCCCATCGCCAGCAGGACCAACGCCATCAACCTGTAATTGCGGTCGTTAAAGACGGCAAAAGGGAGCAACGGCTCGCGATCCTGACGCCGCCATTGCACCGCCAGGAAAATGGCCAGCACCAGCAGGCCGGCGGCGATGATCTCGGGAATCGTGATCCCGGACCACACCGCTCCCCACTCGTACCGCTGCCCCTCGATCAGCCCGAAGACGACGCCGAACAAGCCGAGGGTCGCGAGCGCGACCCCGAGCCAATCGAGGCGGTGACGCCGGCCCGGGCGCAGGTCGGGAACCAGCAGGAAGGCAAGGACGAGCGTGATCAGGCCGACGGGCAGATTCACGTAGAAGATCCACCGCCAACCGAAGTGGGTGACGATGAAGCCGCCCAGCACCGGACCGAGCAAGACGGCCAGACCGGAGAGCGCGCCGTAGATGGCGAACACGCCACCGCGCCGCTCGGCGGGAAAGAGGGTGGTCATGATGGGCAAGCCCTGGGGTGCCAGGATCGCCGCGCCGAAGCCCTGGGCGCCACGCGCAAGGATGAGTTGGGTGGGATCCTGGGCGAGGCCGCTAAAGGCTGAGGCGATGGTGAACACCACGATGCCGGCGACGAACATATTGCGCGGTCCGAAGATGTCACCCAGCCGCCCCGAGGTGATCAGCAGCACGGCGTACATCAGGCTGTAGCCGTTCAGTACCCAGAGGATCTGATCGAGGGAGGCATGGAGGTCGTCAACGATGCTCGGAATGGCCACGTTGACAATGGTCAGGTCGAGCAGGGTCATGAAGAGACCCAGCGCGAGCACCGCCAGCGCCAGCCACGGCGCAGAGGGTCGACGATCTTCAATCATGGCTTCCCCCTCCCATCAATGACTTTCCGTTTCGATAAAGAACCGGCGCAGCTCCTGGGCCACGCGTGCCGGCTGTCCGCGCCGATCGGTGTTACCTGAGGCCTCGTGCCCGAGTCCGGGAAACTCGACACGCTTCACGTGCGGCACGACCTGCTCGAGGGCGTCAAGAGCTGATCTCAAAAACGCCGGACTCTTGCTTCCGCCCAGCAACAACACCTCGGCGGAGAGCGTTCTGAAGCTCTCCAGTGCCCCCTCCATATCGATGACGAGCCGAAAGTCGTAGTGCAGGGTCGGCGCGAGCATTCGCATGGTGACATCGTCGCGGCCGGCCTTCTTATCCTCGCTTGCCAGCATCATCGTCGTGAGCCGTTCCAGCAGCCAGCGGGGCATGAGATTGAGCATCGGTGGCCCCATCTGCGCGCCTTTCATGCCGGTGATCAGCGCCGCGGCGACCCTCCCCTGGGCGATCTCCCGGTCGAAGCGTGTTAACCAGGCCGCAGCCGACGGCCCGTTGAGCAGCAGTGGCGGTTCGAAGATGGCGGCTTTGTGAATCGCGCCCAGGGTCAGCGCCGCCTGCAGGCAGATGATGGCCCCTGAGCTGATACCCGCGACGTAGTGGGCGTCCGTTTTGGCGAGGACAGCGTTGAGGTCTTCGACATCTTGCGTGATGCTGTGCTGGTCGCGATAGGGTCCGCTCAAGCCGCGGCCACGCCGGTCGGGCAGGTAGACCGAGAAGCCATCAGCCAATTCCTCCGCGAGCTGCACGTGGCTTTGGGACGACTCCATGGCGCCATGCAGCACGACCAAGCCGGGGCCGTGGCCCAGCTGACGGTAGCCGATGGCGGTTCCGTCTTTGGAGATAACCGAGCCGGTCACGGACGGCTCGGCGAGCGTTGATTGATTCTTGAGAGCGTTTGTTGACATAGGGTCAAGCCCCTCCTTCTTGATTACGCCTCGGGAGCCTGGCTATACTCGGGGTTGCGCGCCCTTGAGCGCCAGGTTCCCTGATGGAACCGACTCGAGGAACACGACCTCTGACGGAGTGCGCTGAACACTTCGCCGGAGGTCGTTGTTTGTCATCCGCTGTCACCTCCTTCTTTCCCGCTCTCGAAGGCATCGCCGACGGCCTTCATCTGCTCCTTGGTGATCCACAACTTGCCACTCTGAATGTCATCGACGAGGCTGCGAACCCATTCGAGCTCCGCGCGCTTCATCGCCACGGCATACTCGCCTTCGACCAGGAAGAGCCGGGGCAGGCCCATCCCCAGAAAGTTCTTGAGCTGTTTGTCCGCACCAGCGATCTGGCTATCGAGCAGCGCGATCCGCGTTTTCAGCAGGCGGGCGACCTCGTCCTTGTCCAGTGCCGCCATAAAGGCGAGCGCGGCGGCGAATCGCGGATACTCGCTCAGCGGCTGGGTCAGCAGCTCCGCCAGCCAGCCGGTGATCTCGTCGCGACCGGCCTCGGTGATCGAGTAGACCGTTCGCTCCGGCCGGCGTCCCTCGCGGCTCGTCTCCTGCGATTTGATGAAACCACCCGCTTCGAGACGCTCGACGGTGTCGTAAATCGACCCACCCTTGAGCCTGATCACCTGGTCGTGGCCGCGCTCCTTCATCGTCGATTTCATCTCGTAGGGGTGCATGGGGCGCTCCATGAGCAGGTTCATGACAGCCAGCGCCAGGGGGGTTCGTGGAAGTTCGCGGTTAGGCTTCATCGATTAGTCGATACCGACTATACCTGAACGACTAACCGATGTCAACTAAATTCAGGAGACCTTACGGCATCCTTATAGAGAGCGGGCACGATATACGGTCGTGAGCGTGGGCGCCCGGCGGATCCTCGTGGTCGACGACGACCCGATGGTTGCCACGACCGTCCAGCGCGTCCTCCGTCCGGAAGGCTACGACGTCGATGTCGCGCTCGGCGGCGCCCAGGCGCTCGAACAGGTTCGCTCGCGCCGGCCCGACCTTGTCATCCTCGATCTCATGATGCCCGGCGTCGACGGGCTCGAGGTGTGCCGGCAGTTGCGCGCGAATGGGGACCTGCCCGTCCTGATGCTCACCGCACGCAGTGGAACGGTGGACCGCGTCAAAGGGCTCGACACCGGCGCCGACGACTACCTGGTGAAACCCTTCGCCTATGCCGAGCTGCTCGCCCGCGTCCGCGCCTTGCTGCGCCGCACGCCGCCCCCGGCGAGCATCCTGCGGTTCGCCGACCTGACCATGGAAGTCGCAACCGGCGAGGTCCGTCGCGGCGAGCGCGTGATCGCGCTGACCGCGCGGGAGTTCGCGTTGCTGTCACACTTTCTGCGGCATCCTCGCCTGGTGCTGACCCGGGATCAATTGCTGGCGGCCGTCTGGGCGGGCGAGGATACCGACGACAACGTCGTGGCGGTCTACGTCGGCTACCTGCGCGCCAAGCTGGACGGCGACGGCGCGCCGCGGTTGATCCAGACGGTCCGAGGCTTCGGTTACAGCTTGCGCGAGGCCTGACGTGTCCTTCCGGCTGCGGCTGACCTTCTTCGGCGCCACACTGGTGGCCCTGACGCTGCTCGCCTTTGGCTGGCTGGTCTACGAACTGGCCGCGAACAGCCAGGCGACCGCGCAGGACGCAGCCCTGAAGCAACGCGCCGCCGATGCGCTGACATCGGTGAGCACGGCTCCCGCCGGCGAGCTCAACGGCACGGCGACACCGTCGCTCAGCGGCGCAGAAGACCTGCGACACCGCACCGACCCGTTCACGGAAGTGCTCGCCTCGTCCGGTGGCGTGCTGTCGAGCACCGGTCGTGTCGGGAGCGCGGCTCCCGCCGTGCCGGCGACTCTGCTCGACGCCGCGGCGAACGGCGGCGCGCTGGCGACCGTCGACACATCAGCATCGCCCCAGCTGCGGCTGTACGCGACGCCGTGGACCCGAACCGACCTGGGCCTGCGTGGTTTCGTGGTGGCCGGCCAGCCGACCAGTATCCAGAGCGAGAACCTCAAGGGTCTCCGTGGCTTCTTCATCGTTTCGTCGATTCCCACGTTGCTCGCGGCCTTCCTCGCCGGTTGGCTGATCACGGGGCGTGCGCTTCGGCCGCTCAAGTCTGTGGTGGAGACCGCCGATTCGATCGCCAGAACACGCGACTTCAAGCGACGGCTCCCTCCGGCGAAGCGGAGGGACGAGATCGGCCTCCTCAGCGAGCGCTTCAATGGGATGCTGGACCAGGTTGAAGCGGCGAACCAGCAGCTGACGGTCGCGCTCGAGGCCCAGCGCCGCTTCGTAGCGGACGCGTCGCACGAGCTAAGGACGCCACTGACCACGGTCCGGGGCAACGCGGACTTGCTGGCGCAGGGTCCGGCTCTGACGGAAGAGGTGCGCGCCGCGGCGGCCCGCGACATCGCCAGCGAGAGCGAGCGGATGAGCCGGCTGGTCGAGCGCTTGCTGACGCTGGCCCGGGCGGACGCCGGTCAGCACCTCGAGCTGGCCCCACTCGCGCTGCGGCCGCTGGTCGACTCAGTCTGCCGGCAGGCACAGGCGATCCACGAGGACCGACGCTTCCACAATGTCGGGCTTACCGACGCGACCATCGCGGGCGATGCGGATGCCATCACCCAGTTACTGTGGATCCTGGTCGACAACGGGGCGAAGTTCACGAGGGCGGGTGGTTCGGTCGAAGTCGGGCTCCGCCAGCACGATTCGACGGTGCTGCTCACCGTTGCCGACGATGGCATCGGGGTTGCGGCCGACGAACAGGAACGAATCTTCCAGCGCTTTTACCAGGCGGACCCCGCCCGGTCGACCAACGGCACCGGGCTCGGGCTGTCGATCGCCCGCTGGATCGTCGAAGAGCATCACGGCACGATCAGCGTCCGGAACAACACCGGGCCGGGCTGCACCTTCACCGTCAGCCTCCCCCTCAGCTAGGATTCCCTCCCCGCTTGCGGGGCAGGGCAGGTGTGGGGGCTTACGTCGTTCTTACCGGTCACTTCTACGGTGGCGTCATGTACGACATCGCCGCAGAACATGCCCCGGCCATCGGCGCCACCATCGTCGTTGTCGTTTCGTTGTGGCTTGCCCTCGGCGCCTTCTCCACGCTCGCCCGCCGTCGAGTCACATGGGCGCTTACGCTCGTTGAGACCTACCGGGCGACATCCGGCATCACAAAGCTTGCCGGCATCTTGATGCTCGTGAGTGGCGTCATTCACCTGGCGCTGATCGCAAGCCATGAGGGCATCACCGGCGCGCTCTTCGTGATCGATGGTTTTGGGTTCATCGTGCTAGGCGCCACGGCATTCGTCACGTCGTGGTGGCGCCGGCCCGCCGTCCTCTGGCTGTTGGCGACAATCGTCGCCTATGTGATCTGGATCATCGCCGGGTGGGAAACCCCCGACCAGATCGGCATCGCCTGCAAGCTCATCGAGCTCGTCGCACTCGGCCTCGTCCTACGGCTCGGCCCGCAGGGCCGGCGGACATGGCCGCGCCGCCTGTGGCGGGCGGTTGCCTTTCCAACGCTCGTCAGCGTCGCGACCATCGGAATCTGGATAGGGGGTCTTGTACACCCCGATGCCCTCCATGCCCACGCCGGGGCCCTGCTTCAGCCGGTGGCGGAGGTCGCGACCGCGGAGCAGCGGGAGAGGGCCGCTCACCTGCTCGCTGACACCCGGGCGAGCATCACCCGCTACGGCGACCCGGCGGCCGCGATCGCCGCGGGGTTCAAACCGGGGCCGGCGGCGAGTGCCGAGCCACTTCGCCACTTCGAGAACGCGGCGAACGCCAAGGTCATCCTCGACCCGAACCACCCGCAAGCGCTGGTCTACGTGCAGACGAAACACGGCCTGCAGCTGATCGGCGCCATGTACCAGATGCCGCGCGCCGGGCAGTGGGGCCCCGACCCGGGCGGGCCGTTGACGCAATGGCACCAGCACGAGGGCATCTGTTTCTCCCCCTTCGGCTTCGAGTTCAGCTTCGAGACGCCTTTCTGGACCTGCCCCGTCGGCTCGACCAGCGTCACGACACCGCCGATGCTGCACGTGTGGATCATCGACAACGGAAAGTTGGGACCCTTCGCCGCCGACCTCGACAAGACCGTCCAAAAGAACTTGCAAGGGAGTTGACGAGCCCATGAGCATCACCTCGCCGGCGATCAGCGCGAACACAATGGCGTCGCCCTCGAGCGCCCCGGAGATCGCCTCTGTGCTGGTGGTCACGCAGGCGAGCCTTTCGCTGGTCGCCGGGCTGAGCGCGATCCCCTTCAGCATCGTCGAGCCGGGCTTTCGCCTCCTGAGCCTGGTGACCATCCTCGTCGCCATCGCGATGTTCTGGCTGGCACGAAACGTCCGCCGGCGGAAGCGCTGGGCTCGCCGCTGGGTCATCGCCCTGGAAGCGCTGAGCTTGACGGCGTCGCTGCTGTTGATGGTGCTTCCGATCGGCGCCATCCGCGGACCGGTGCCGATCCTCGTCAACCTCGTGATGCCGCCATCCGTTCTCTGGCTGCTGTTGTCCCGGCCGGGGCGCGCCGCCTTCCGAACCGCGGGACGATCAGACGCGCGCGGCGCTGCCCGAGGTTGCGCTCCGCCGAGAGAGCGCGTCGATCGTCACGGCGACCAGCAAGACAAAGCCGGTGACGATGAACTGCCACTGGACGTCGATCGCCAGTAGATAGAGGCCGTTGTAGATGCCGCCGATGACCAGGCCGCCGAGGACGCCATGCAGCATTTTGCCCCGTCCGCCAAACAGGCTCGTCCCTCCGATGACTGCAGCGGCGATGGCGTAGAGGACGATCTGTCCACCGTTGAAGTTGTTCGACATGCCGCCGAGGTAGGAGGCGTAGAGCAGGCCGCCGATGCCGGCGGTGAAGGCACAGAGAACGAAGCACCAGGTCCGGATCCACGCCAGGTTGACACCGGCTCGGCGCGCCGCCTCCGGGTTGCCGCCGATGGCGTAGATGTAGCGGCCGAAACGGGTTCGCTGTACCAGCATCATCCACACGGCCAGCACGGCCAGCACGATGGGAATGACCCACGGCACGCCCGCGAGCGTGCCGGTGGCGGCGCGGTTGATATTGCAGATCGCGACCACGACGACCGAGACGACGGCGATCAGCGCAATCTTCAGGATCGTCAGGCTGGCTGGAGGGGCCACCAGGCCGCTCCGCCGGCGCCGGCTGTCACTCCACCAGAGGATGCCGCCGACGATTAGTACGAGGACCACCATGCCGATCCAGCTCAGCGTGGGATCGATCGTGCCCCACATCAACTTATGCAGGGCAACGATGTTGGGACTCTGTCCCAGGAGACCCGGGTAGCCGGAGAACGGCCCGAGGCCGAGCAGAATCAGCATTACGCCGCTGAGGACCAGCGAGAAGGCGAGCGTCACGATCAAGGACGAGAGGCGGAGACGGGTGATTAGCGTGCCCTGAATCAGTCCGATCAGCGCGCACACCAGCAACGCCGCGAGGATCGCGCCCCACCAGGGCCATTTGGTCGTGACGGGCTGCACCAGCTGCACCGCGATGACGCCTCCGACGCCGGCCGTGTAGCCGGTCGCCAGATCGATCTCGCCGAGCAGCAGCACGAAGATCTCGGCCATTGCGAGAACCATGAAGACGGCGCTCTGCTGGAACAGGTTGACGAGGTTCCCCGCCGACAGGAAGACGGGGCTGATGGCTGTAAAGACGATCGAGATGATGACGAGACCGAGGACGACCGGGAGTACCCCACTTTCGCCCGCCCGCAGGCGCGTGAGCCAGGCGCGGAACCATTCGCCGAGCGACTGGGCGACGATTTCTGGCGGGACGTCGACGATCGCGGCGGCCTCGGCCGATGCGGTCGGATCTTCGGGAGCTTCAGCTCGGGCCATGCTTTTCCTTGCCGTCGCCCGCCACCCGGCCGGACGTGCCGGTCGTCATGTACTCGACCACGCTCTGGCGGTCGAAGGCCGAAGCACGATCCTGCACGACAAGGCGGCCAAGGTACATGACGGCGACCCGATCGGCCACCTCGAAGACATCGTTGAGGTTGTGCGAGATCATCATCACCGCGAGGCCGCGATCACGAAGGCGCCGGACGAGGTCGAGCACCATCTTGGTTTGCACGACGCCCAGCGCCGCGGTTGGCTCGTCAAGCATCACCAGCTTCGAGTTCCACATCACGGCCTTGGCGACCGCCACCGATTGGCGCTGGCCGCCCGAGAGCGATGCCACCGGCTGGCGGATCGAGCGCACCGTCGTCACCCGCAAATTGGAAAGCGTCTGGGCCGCGGCCCGTTCCATGTCGTCCTCGTTGAGGAGCCCGTTGCGCAGTCGCTCCCGGCCGAGGAACATGTTCTGGACGATGTCGAGGTTGTCCGCCAGCGCGAGGTCCTGGTAGACCGTCTCGATGCCGAGCCGGGCGGCATCGCGCGGGCTGTGGACCTGGACCGGCCGGCCTTCCCACAAGAACTGGCCGTGGTCGACCTGGTAGATCCCGGCGATGCACTTCGTCAGGACCGACTTGCCGGCCCCGTTGTCCCCCACCAGCGCGGTAGCTTGTCCGGCCGGCAGGTCGAGGTCGACGTTATAGAGCGCCTGGACCGGACCGAAGTGCTTCTCGATGCCCCGCAGCGCGAGGAGGGGCCCCGCAGCGGCGGGAGAGTCTTTGGTCACCTGCGCCACGCATTCACTTTAGCGCGGGAGGAGAGAGGGCGCCGCCGCGCGGGCGGCGGCGCCATCGTGATCTAGCTGATGCCGGCTGCGGTGCAGGCGGCCGCCCCGGCGGCCGTGCACAGGGCGTTCTTGTCGACGAAGTTGTCCTTGATGACGGTATCCTTCATGTTCGCGGTCGTCACCCAGATGGGTACCAGCAATGACGCCGGCTGCTGGGTCCCCTGGGTCCCGGACGGCGGCGACGTCGTCCCGTTGATCAAGGCAGACGGAGGTGTCTGTCCGGCGCGCAGGATGGTTGCGATGGCTACCGCGTCCTGTGCCTCCAGGTATACGGCCTTGTAGACCGATCCACACTGGAAGTTCGTGAGGACGTTGGCCATGCCCTCGGGCGTTGCATCCTGTCCGGTTGTGGGGATCTTCTTGGCCGGAACGTTGGAGTTCTTGAGGACGTTGATCACGGCGTTCGCAAGCCCATCATTGGCCTCGACGGTGGCGTTGATGTTCTTGTGGGCGGTGAACTGCTGCTGGAAGATCGTTCCACCGGTGGCGTTCACCCAGTTGGGCGTGATCTGGTCGCCGACCAGCTTGTAGCCCTTGTCGTTGGTCGTGCCGGCCGGCAGCGGCGAGTCCGTCTTGCCCCAGATCGCCTGGTTGTAACCCTGGGCGAATGAGACCGCGTTCGGGTCCGAGTTCTCTCCACCGTCGAGCTCGAACACCTGCGGGCTCGTCACGCCCCAGTCCGCGACGCACTTGACGAAACCATCGCCGATCAGCTTGCCGACCTGGACGTTGTCGAAGCTGACGTAGTAGACATTGGTACCCTGGAACGTCGCGCGGTCATAGCTGATGGTCTTGACGCCGTGCGATTCGGCGTACTGCTGGATCTGTGAACCAACCGTGCCGTTTAGCGGGTCGAAGATCAGGACCTTGGCTCCGGCCGTGATGTCGGCCTGCGCCAGCGCCAGTTCCTTGGCATCGTCGCCCTGGGCGTTGTCGATCTTGTACTCCGACGACGAGTATCCCGCGGCAGCGAAGGCTTTCTTCAGGTACGGTAGATCGAAGTTGACGTAACGAGTCGATGAGGTGGTGTCTGGAAGGATGACGCCAACCGATCCCTTGCCCGCCGCGTGCAGGTCCTTCAATTGGGCCATCGCCGAGAACGACGCGTCGAACGACTTGACACCGAGCCCCGCCGGCACGGTGGCGCTCGCCGAGGTTCCCGCGGTTGAGCTACCGCCGCACGCCGCCAGAACGATGGCGAACGCGCCCGTGGACGCCAATAAGGTCAATGTTCGTAGTGTGCGCAATTGCTTTCCCCTCCTAAGGTTTAAAGGCTTTCCGCAGAGCCGAAGTCATATTGTGCCGTGCCGAAGACCCGCTGCGCAAGGAGCAAGCTCCTTCAGTACGCACGGCGCTCTAACACTCTCTAACGATGCTCAGCCCGCTGGCTAGCCTTTCAGCGATCCCGCGAGCAGGCCCCGAACAAAGTAACGGCCGAGAAGGATGTATATCAGCAGGGTAGGTAGCGCCGCCATCAGCGCGCCCGCCATCTGAATGTTCTGCTCGGGGGCCAAGCTACCCGCGAGGTTCTGCAGGGCAACGGTGATGGGTTGCTGGGTCGGGGTCTGGGCGATGGTGACCGCGAAGAGGAACTCGTTCCAGATGCTGGTGAACTGCCAGATCATCACCACCACGAAGCCCGGAATGGAGATCGGCAGCATGATGTAGCGATAGATCCGGATGACGCTGGCCCCATCGATGCGGGCGGCCTCGAGCAGCTCTCGGGGGACGGTGGCGAAATAATTGCGAAAGATCAGGGTGCAAATCGGTATCCCATAGACGATATGCACCAGGATGAGCCCGGGGATGCCGCCGTACAGATTGATGCCCTGCAGGAACTGCACCAGCGGGATCAGGATGCTCTGGTAGGGGATGAACATGCCGAAGAGCAACAACGCGAAGAGCAGGTTGGCGCCGCGGAATCGCCACTTCGAGAGCACGTAGCCGTTCAACGACCCCAGCGTTGCCGAGAGGATGGTGGCCGGCACGACCAGGAAGACGCTGTTGAAGAAGGACGGCGCCAGCGCGGTGAAGGCGGTCGAATAGGAGTCGAGCGCCAGCGTTTTCGGCAGCTCCCAGACGGTTGAGCGCGCGAGCTCCGCGGTGGTCTTCAGTGAAGTGATGATGATGGCGAAAACCGGGGTCAGATAGAAGATGGCCAGCAGGATCAGTACCAGGTAGAGCGCGATCCGCATCGGGCTGAACCGGGCGCGCGACGGGGTTGCGGCCGGGGCCAGCAGGCTCATTGCTCCGTCTCGCCTCGCAGGTTCCAGACCAGGTAGGGGACGATCAGCACCGCCACCATCAACAGCAGCACGACCGCGATCGCCGCTCCGCGGGAATAGAGGAATTGCGCGAAGGTCGCCACCCACATGTAGAGGCTCGGCATGTCGGTCGCGTATCCCGGGCCGCCGAAGGTCATGACGTAGACCAGATCGAAAATCTTCAGGGAGATATGTCCGAGGATGATGACGGCGGAGAGCGTGATGGGTCGCAGCAACGGAAAGGTGATTCGCCAGAAGAGCTGCCACTCGTTGGCCCCATCGACCCGCGCCGCTTCGCGCAACTCCTCCGGGATCCCACGCAATCCGGCGAGGAACATCGCCATGCAGAAACCGCTCATCTGCCAGACGGCGGCGATCCCCAGCGAGTTGAGCGCGGTGTGGGTATCGGTCAGCCACCCGGACTTCAGGAAGCCGAGGTGCAGATTGTCCAGGATGACGTTCACGCCGGAATTCGGGTTGAGGATCCATCGCCAGACGGTTCCCGTGACCACGAACGAGAGCGCCAGCGGGTACATGTACACGTTCTGGAAGAAGAGCGTGCCGCGAAGCCGCTGGTCGAGGAGCACGGCCGTTCCCAGCCCGAGAACGATGCAGCCCGCCAGGAAGATCGCGGTGAAATGAACCGTGTTGACGAGGTCGGCCTGGAAGCGCTCCAGCTGGAAGAGCCGCTGGTAGTTGTGCAGGCCCACGAAGGTGTAGTCGGGCAGAGCACTGTTCCATCGGACGAGCGAGGTCCGGATGGTCGCGCCGATGAAGCCATAGACGAAAACCGCGATCAGGATGACCGAGGGCGACACCAGCAACAGCGGCGTGATCTTCTCCCAGGGCGGGAGACGCAAGGAGCGGCTCTTCGGGAGCCGCTCCACCACTACCCGTTGGGCGCTGGCCGTCGCCATCAGCGGCGCTGCCGCTACGCCGTCTTTAGGAACTCGTCGGAAAGCTTCTGCAGGTTACTGGCCGTCTTGGTGACGTCCTTGTTTTGGAGGAACTGCCCCATCTCATCGTTGACGCCGCTCGCAAAGTTCGGTGGCGTCGCCGACCCATGTGCGGAGCTCGGCACCAGCGTGTCGGTCTTGAACTCGGCCATGAACTGCTGGGCGATGGCATCGAAGAGGCTCGCCGGCACGTCGGTCCGCGCCGGGATCGAGCCCTTCTTCGGGTTGAAGGCGGCCTGCCCTTCCTGGGAGCCGCACACTTTGAGCCAGCCGACCGCATTGTCGCGGTCCTTCGCCCCCTTGGGCAGCCCGAAGGTGTCGCAGACGATCATGTACTTTCCCGTCGTGCCCGGTGAGGGCACCGCTCCGAAGTCCGTGTTCGGCACCCAGTTCTTCGAGGTGAAGTCGCCCTTGGCCCAGTCGCCCATGATATGGAACACCGCCGTGCCGGCAATCAAGCGGTTGTCGGCTTCGTCCCAATCGATCGCGGAGCTGTCGCTGTTGGCATAGGGTAGCCACTGCTTGATCCAGGTCAGGGCCTGGGTCACCTTGGAGTCGGTGAAGGATGCCTTTCCAGACATGACGTTCTTGTAGAAATCGGCGCCGCCCGACGCGAGGATGTTGTTCTCGAGCAGCATCTGGACCTGCCAGTTTCCACCCTTGGAAGCCAGCGCCAGCGGCGTTGTGATCCCCTTCGCCTTCAGCTGGCTGAGGGCGGAGGTCATGTCCTCAGCCGATTGCGGCGGATTGACGCTCTTGCTGTCGAGAAGCTTCTTGTTGTACCAGAGCGCGTTGCCCCGGTGGACGTTGACGGGAACCGACCAGACGTCGCCGTTGGAGCTGACGATGTCCTTGAGGTCCTTGGGGATCTTGCTGTCCCATCCCTCCGAGTTCCAAATGCTGGTGATCGGTTCCATCTTGGAGGCCTTGACCCAGCTGCTGATCAGCTCCTGCCCGGCGTGGACCTGGAAGCTGTCGGGAGGATTGCCTCCCTGCATGCGGGTAGCCAGCACGGCCTTGGCCGTCGATCCCGCGCCGCCCGCCACGACCGAGTTGGTGATCGTGACGCTCGGGTATTTCTTGGTGTAGATCTTGAACATCTCGGCGAGCCCGTCCTTCTCGCCCGGACCGGTCCACCAGCTGAAGATTTCCAGCTTTCCCGACCCGCTGGTACCCGAGGTGGACGTTCCGCAGGCTGCCAGGAAGTCCGCGAAGCTGAGACCCAGGAAAGCGGCCCCGGCGGTCTTGCCAGCGCGGCTGACGAATTTTCGGCGACTCCAACGCTCGTTCCCCATGTGTCCTCCTCCCTCAAATAGGCACCACCTATCCCCCGCAAAGGCGGCAGCGAGAGTGTACGTCTAAGACACGCCTGATTACAAGGAAGTCGTCGGGGGAGGGCCCGCTCCTCGGCGGGCCCCTCGAGCGACGGGGCTACTAGCGGCGGCCCCAGCGCCGAGCGAAGCTTCCGCCCGCCACGAGGCTGAACAGCAGGACCACGATGGCCGCGCCGAGAATCGCCGAGAGAATCGGGATGCCCGCCAACGCCAACTCCGGCGCGATCATGAGATGTAAGACATCGACCATCAGCCAGGCACCGACCAGCCCGGCGACGATCGCACCCAGCAATCCACCGGGCATGCCGCGGCTCACCAGTCGCTCGCCGATCAATCCGGCGACGGCGCCGACCAGGAGCAAGACGATCAGGTGCGTAAGCGTCATATCAAGCCTCCAATTATTGAGTAGTCTCGCTATCACAAGATCATACCGTCATCCGTAGGATTTGCCAAGCGTGTAGAGTCGACCGCGAGGGGAACGAGTTGGCTTCGAGCCCGACCAAACGACCACTGCTGCCCGGGCGCGGAAGCGCGCCGGCATCGCCCGGAGCTCCAAAGCCTTTTTGGCGCAACCGGGGCTTCTGGATTTACCTCGTCGTCCTCTTAGTCCTGAACTACCTGATCTCCGTCGTTTTCATGAGCGGACCGGCGCGGATCACGGTGCCCTACACCACCTTTATCCAGCAGGTGAATGCCGACAACGTCAAGGACGTCACCGCGCAGGCCAACTCGATCCAGGGTGACTTCAAGAAATCCGTGGCCTCCGGGTCCGCCAGCGGCACGCTCTTTCAGACCGAGCGACCGGCCTTCGCGACGGACAACCTCGAAGCGCTGCTCGAGCAGCACAATGTCCCGATCAGCGCAACGCCTCCCGGCTCGGGAGGATCGCCACTCCTGACGTTGCTACTCAGCTTCGGCCCGGCGCTGCTGCTCATCGGTGGCTTTCTCTATCTGAGCCGGCGCATGGCCGGCGCAGGGCCGGGTGGCTTTCTCGGAGCCTTCGGTCAGAGTAAGGCCACCCTCTACACGCCGGACTCGGGGACGCGCATTACCTTTGCCGACGTCGCCGGCATCGAGGAGGCCAAGCAGGACCTGGCCGAGGTCGTCGACTTCCTCAAGATGCCCGAGAAATATCAACGCCTCGGGGCGCAGATCCCGCATGGCATCCTGCTGGTGGGTGCGCCAGGCACGGGCAAGACCCTGCTGGCGCGCGCGGTCGCGGGCGAATCCAACCGGCCGTTCTTCAGCCTCTCCGCCTCGGAATTCGTCGAGGCCATCGTCGGCGTAGGCGCGGCCCGCGTCCGCGATCTCTTCGCCAAAGCCAAGGCCGCCGCTCCGAGCATCATCTTCATCGACGAGCTGGACGCGATCGGCCGGGCACGCGCCTCATCGGCCACGTTTGGCGCGAACGACGAACGCGAGCAGACCCTGAACCAGATCCTGACCGAGATGGACGGATTCACCCCGAATCAGAACGTCGTCGTGCTGGCCGCCACCAATCGCCCCGAGGTGCTCGATCCTGCACTCCTCCGTCCCGGTCGGTTCGACCGGCGAGTGACCGTCTCCGCACCGGACAAAACAGGACGCGAGGCTATCCTCAAGATCCACACGCGCAACGTCTCGCTCGCTCCCGACGTGGACCTGGGCGATATCGCCGGCGCAACCGCCGGCTTCGTCGGCGCCGACCTGCGCAACATCGTCAACGAAGCGGCGCTGGTCGCGGCGCGCAAGGGCAGGACGGCGGTGACGCGAGAGGATTTCGACGAGGCGATCGAGCGATCGGTGCTTGGTCTTCGCCGGCCGATCGTGCTGGGCGCCGACGAAAAGCGGCTGATCGCCTACCACGAGTCGGGCCATGCGTTGATGGGCCTGCTGGTCCCGGGGGCGGACCCCGTGAAGAAGCTCACAATCGTGCCACGCGGGTTGTCGCTCGGATCCACTTACAGCCAGCCGATTGACGACCGGTACAACTATCCGGAGAGCTACCTGCGCGGCCGGATCACGCTCGCGCTCGGCGGCCGGGCAGCTGAGGAGGTCGCCTACGGTGCGGTGACGACCGGCGCGGAAAGCGATCTGCAGCAGGTCAATCAAATCGGGCGCTCCATGGTGGCGCGCTTCGGGATGTCACCGAAGCTGGGGCCGCTCAACCTGACGGAACCCGGCGACGGCGCGGTGGCCGCACAGCACTTCAGTGAGGAAACGGCGAAGCTGCTCGACGAGGAAGTCCGCCGGATCGTGGACGAGTGCCACCGGGAAGCGGTGCGGCTGCTGACGGAGAACCGCGATCGCCTCGACCGCCTGGCCGAGGCGGTGCTGAAGAAGGACACGCTCGATCAGGACGAGATCTATGCCGCCGCAGGAATCAGCAAGCCGCCGACCGCGCGTCCCGCGATCGCGCCGGCACTCCCCGCCAACGGCGCCTCGCACGACGGCGACCTGGCCAAGGACGAGGTCGGCTCCGAGATCCACCGCTCGTAGAAAGGCCGCCGGCAGGGAACTCGGCGACACGGCGTCACATTCGTGTGGCTGGCACCCGGCTTTCGGCATCCACGCTCGCCGGTGCGCGCGACATCCTTATCGGCTTCACAGTGACGACGGTGGTGGTTGTTCTCGTTCTCGCTCTGCGGCCGCACAGCGGGGTCACCGGGACGATCTCCGAACCCGTGTGCAAGGCCCTTCTGGCACGACAGGAATGTTCGATCGTCCCGGCTTCGGCCACAATCTCTTTGATCCAGTCGTTCTCCACGGGAGAGATCCAGTCGTACTCCACGGGACCACAGCCCTCGAACCCGACCTGGCAAACGAAGTCAGATGCGCGAGGCCATTTTCTCTTTGACGACGTGCCGCCGGGCGGATACTGGATCTCGGCTCAGACAAGCGGCGGGTATGGGGCGGGAAGCTCAGTTCCCGTGTTCGACGGACAGGTCACCCAGGTTCAACTCTTTCTCGTTAGAAACATCAGTGGTGGTATCTGCCTCGCCGCCAGTGACCGAATCGCAACACCCACTGGATCCGTCTCCGTCACGCAGGTCCGACCCGGAATGATGGTGTGGACCCGTAACGCTTCCGGTCGGCGGGTCGCCGCACCGGTCCTTGCCGTGGCTCGCCGGCCGGCTTTGGCTCGCCAGCGAATACTTCGCCTCACCCTCTCCGACGGCCGAGTGGTGGAAGTATCGCCTGGCCATCCAACCGTCACCGGTCAACGGGTCGGGGACCTTGTGGCCGGAGACCTTCTGGACGGAAGTGCGGTGAGTGAGATCGAAGAACTCCCGTACGCTGGCACGACCTGGGACCTGCTTCCGGCTGGCACGACCGGTACCTATTGGGCAAACGACGTCTTACTTGGAAGCACGTTGTCAAACGATCAGGCCGTGGAGCCGAGTAGCGTCCGGCGCACTGATTCCGTCTCATCCGATGGCGTGACACCGAGCTCCTCGGCTAGTAAGCGCCGGCAATCGTTGTAGACCCGTACCGCCTCGGCGCGATCGCCTTTCTTGACCAGGACCTGCATCAGCCGTCGGTAGCCGGATTCCCGAAACGGTTCCAGCTGGACGGCGGCGCGCGCCTGGTCCTGGGCGAGGGCGAGCTCGCCGTTCCACATCAGGGCCTCCACGCGGCAGTCAAGGGCTCTGACGAGAAGCTCGCGCAGGCGCTCGCGCCGGCCCGCCACCCAGGGGGCATCCTCCCCCGTAAGGAACGGACGGCGTGCGATCGTGGTCGCGATCAACGACGGCCCATACGCGGCGTCGGGCTGATCGGCTACCACGGCACCCTCGGCCTGGTGGAGGGCGTCAGCGGCGGCCTCGATATCGATCCAGGTGTCCGCCGGTGGCCGGAACTGGTAGCAGCGAAACGCATTGGCGATGATGCGGTCGCGATCGAGGCCGAGCGTGCCGAGTTTCTGGCGGATTTTGCTGATCACCGCGCTCAGCGCGACCGGCCAGGACGCTGGTAGCGAATCGGGCCAGAGCAGCTCGGCGAGCTCGGCCTGGGTCACCGCCCGCTCGCGCTCCGCGACCAGGTAGACCAGCGCCAGGCGCCCCTGCCGGCCGGGAAGATCCCCGTCGCGCAGCAGGTGGTCTCCGCGCTCGACGGCCACCTCACCGGTCAGATAGATGCGAAGCAAAGACCCTCCAAACATTCGCCAAAGGCGTCCAGCGATGATCTTAAGGACCCGGAGCTCAGCCGCCACCCCGGCTCTCAGCCGCCCCCAGCGTGGAAAGGGCGGCGGTGGAAAGGGCGGCGGTTAGGTCGAATCTCTCGAGGAGGTGCGGAATGCAAAAACGCGTCGAATGCGAATGCGGCTGGTCGCTCCAGACGGACGACGAGGCGAAGCTGGTGACCGGGGTCCAGCAGCACGCCAAGCAGGTCCACAACATGGAGGGCGTGACCAAGGACCAGGTGCTCGCCCAGGCCAGACCCGCGTAATCAACCAAACATTAGCGCGCCCCGGCGTGGAAAGGCGCGCGTGTAGATAAAAGGAGAGAACATGAAGTTTCTGTATTTGCTGTACGCCGATGAATCGAAAATGCCCGCCGCGGACAGCCCGCAGATGGAGCAGCAACAGGCCGCCTTCGGCCGCTATTACGAGGAGTTGTCAGGGCGCGGCATGTTCAAGGGGGGCGACCCGGTGCAGCCGTCAAAGGCGGCAACCACCGTTCGCGTGCGCAACGGATCGACGAAAACCGCGTCAGGTCCCGCGACCACAGGCGCTGAGCAGATCATCGGGTTCTACGTCGTCGAGGCCAAGAACCAGGACGAGGCGATCGCCTACGCTGCCAAGGTGCCGTCGGCCGCGGTCGGGTCAATCGAAGTTCGTCCGATTATCAGTTCGTCGTAAAACGGTCGCAGAGCGGGAGGGTCAGCCTGAAATCGACTGACCTTCCCGCAGCCTGAAGGCGTCGAGGCAGCCGGCACCGCAGAAGTAGGAGGTCGTCTCCCCCACCATGAGCGCGTGCATGGCGCCCTTCACCTCGACCTGCATCCCGCAGATCGGATCGATGGCTGTCTCCGGTGCCGGGATCGCGTAGCGGCGCCGGTGCGCGTGACGCTCGGCGGCGATCTCGGCGAGCGTCGCCAGGGCAATCTCCTCCTGGGAGCCGCCAACCGCGCTGTCCGCCGCGCGCCGAACCCGTTCCAGTCCGTTGATACCTCGGCCTTGAAGCACGCCGAGAACCGTGGCGGCACGGCGACGGCTGGCGACCAGGCCGATGTAGAAGATGTCATAGCGCAAGAGCGCCTCGATGGCGTCCTCGTCGTAGTGGCCCATCGTGGCGACGACGGCCCAGGTGCTTGCGTTGGGCTCGGCCGGCGCTAGGTCGAGCGACCCGATGACCCGATCCGCCTCGGGATAGTCGGTCGTGAGCGCGCCGGGGTGCACGGCACAGGTCTTGTAGCCGATCGTCGCGCCCAGCTTGATCAGGGTGTGGGCGGCCGGGGTATCGCCGACCACGAGGAGCAGCGGTCGCGGCAGTTGCGGGTCGATAAAGACGTCGAGTTTGCCGGCGCTGGGGCAGGTACTGAGATGCGAGACAACGCCAGGGAGATGCTCGGGCGACTCGTCGGGCGCAATCTTGACGAGGCGCGGCTGGGCATCGCCCATCGCGACCAGCGCCTCGCGCCGCACCAGCCCTTCGGAACAACTGCCGCCAACCCAGCCCCAGAGCCTGCCGTCGGCGGTGATCAGCGCCTTGTCGCCGGCCCGCGCCGACGTGGGCGGCTCGACCCGGACGACGGTCGCGACGACGAAGGTTTCGCCGCGCCGCCGTAGCTCCGCCGCCCGGTCCAGCACATCGTCCGCAATTGACATCCTTACACCTACTCCGCGGCTCCGACCTTGTTCAGGGCCTCCCAGACCTTGTCCGAGGTAACCGGCATGTCGATGTTCGTGATTCCCAGGTGGCCGACGGCATCGATGACCGCATTGACGAAGGCCGCCGGCGAGCCGACGGTGGCCGACTCACCGACCCCCTTGGCACCGATCGGGTGATGCGGTGACGGCGTGACCGTCTCGCCCATCTCGAACCTCGGCGTTTCCCAGGCGGTTGGCAGCAGGTAATCGGTGAAATTCGAGCCCAGGCAGTTGCCTTCCTCGTCGAACGTGATCAGCTGCATGAAGGCGATACCGAAACCCTCGGTCAAGCCACCGTGGATCTGTCCCTCGACGACCATCGGGTTGATCCGCACCCCGCAGTCGTCGACCGCCACCATGCGGCGGACCTTGACCTGGCCGGTGCCACGGTCGATGTCGACCACCACGAGATAGGTCCCGAACGGGTACGTCATGTTGGGCGGATCGTAGTACGTCACACCCTCGAGGCCGGCCTCCATCCCATCGGGCAAATTCGTGTAGGCGGCAAACGCCACATCCTGGATGGTCTTGGACTTCGAAGGCGAGCCGCGCACGAAGAACTTGCCGTGGTCGAACTCGATGTCGGCCTCGGAGGCCTCGAGCAAGTGGGCCGCGATCTTCTTCGCCTTTTCGCGCAGCTTGCGCGACACCATCGCCGTCGCCGCTCCGCCCACCGGGGTGCTGCGGCTCGCGTAGGTGCCCAGCCCGTAGGGCGTGTTGTCGGTGTCGCCCTCCTGAACCTCGACGTCGGCGGCGGGGATGCCGAGCTCCTCGGTCACGATCTGCGCGAAGGTGGTCTCGTGACCCTGGCCCTGGCTCTTCACGCCCAGCTTGAGGATCGCCTTGCCGGTGGGATGGACGCGCAATTCCGCGGAGTCGAACATGCGTAGTCCGGCGATGTCGTACTGCTTGCCGGGGCCCGCACCCACGACTTCCGTGAAGCTGGCGACCCCGATCCCCATCAGCTCGCCTTTCTTCCGCTTCTCGGCCTGCTCTTTGCGCAGCTCCTGGTAGCCGAGCTTGTCGAGGGCGACCTGCATGGCCTTGGGGTAATTCCCGCTGTCGTACTCGAAGCCTGTGGCCGACTTGTAGGGAAACTGGTCGGGCTGGATGAAGTTCTTGAGGCGGATGTCCGCCGGATCCATCTTCAGCTCGATCGCGGCATTCTCGACCAGGCGCTCGATCAGGTAGGAGGCCTCGGTTACGCGGAAGGAACAGCGATAGGCGACGCCGCCGGGCGCCTTGTTCGTGTACGCGCCGTCCGCCTCGACGTGGGCTGCCGCGACATCGTATGAGCCGGTCACGATATGGAACAGCCCGGCCTTGAACTTCGTCGGTTGGGCATCGGCGTAGAAGGCGCCGTTATCACTGAGCAGCTTGACCCGCAACCCCAGCATGCGCCCCTCGTTGCTCAACGCCATCTCGCCGCTCATGTGAAAGTCGCGCGCGAACCCGGTCGAGATCAGGTTCTCGCTGCGGTCCTCCACCCACTTCACCGGCTTGCCGATCAGCAGCGACGCCGCCGTCGCGACCACGTAGCCGGGATAGATCGGCACCTTGTTGCCGAAGCCGCCGCCGATGTCGGGCGAGATGATCCGGATGTTCTGCTCGGGCAGCCCGGCGACGATCGCGAACAGCGTGCGGTGGGCATGCGGCGCCTGCGAGGTCATGTACAGCGTGGCGTGGCCGGTCGCTGAGTTGATGTCGGCGACGATGCCGCAGGTTTCCAGCGGCGATGGATGACAGCGCGGATAGAACGTATCCAGCTTCACCACCCGATCGGCCTTCGAAAAAGCCTCGTCGGTCTTTGCCTTGTCACCCGCCTCCCAGTGATAGATATGGTTGTTCGTCTGGCCTTCTTTCTCGTCGCGGATCAGCGGCGCGCCCGGCTTGAGCGCGTTCTGCGGGCTGACAACCGCCGGGAGAACCTCATAGTCGACTTCGATCAGCGCCGCGGCGTCGCGCGCCACGTACGGGTCCGTCGCGATGACGCAGGCGACTTCTTGACCCTGGAAGCGCACTTTGTCGGTGACGAGCACGGCCTGGGTGTCGCCCGAAAGCGTCGGCATCCAGGCGAGCTTGTGCTGAGCGAGCAGCGCTCCCGTCACGACCGCAATAACGCCAGGCACCGCCGAGGCAGCCTCGGTGTTGATGGACTTGATACGGGCATGAGCAAACGGGCTGCGGTGGATCGCCATGTGCAGCATGCCCGGCAACATGATGTCGTCCAGATAGTTGCCACGGCCGCGGATGAACCGGTCGTCTTCCTTGCGACGGATGCTGTCGCCGATGTTGCCCTTGAGCGGCGTTTCAACAGCCATGGCTCAGCTCCTCGCCGCGGCGGTGGCCGCCTCGGGCGTTGCCGCCGCCGTCTTCATCTGGACCGCCGCGCTCTTGACCGCCTTGACGATGTTCATGTAGCCGGTACAGCGGCAGATGTTGCCGGAGAGCGCCCAGCGGATGTCGTCCTCGGTGGGGTCCGGCTTCTCCTGCAGCAGCGCGATGCTGGTCAGCATCATGCCGGGCGTGCAGAAGCCGCACTGCAGTCCGTGCTCTTGCTTGAACGCGGCCTGGATTGGATGCAGGGTTCCGCCCGCGGCCAGCGCCTCAACGGTGGTCACCTGCTGACCGTCGGCCT
>VBEQ01000206.1 GCA_005881235.1 Chloroflexota bacterium
GAGCCCGGCGAGGATCTTTAGCTGCTGGGTCGGCGGGCGGCCCTGCTCGCGGCAGAGACGCAAGGCGGTTTGAAACGCGTCGATGATCACCGCGCCCGACTCGGCCATCTCGCCGAGGCGCTGGTAGAGGTCGGGTAATCGGGTTGGCTCGGCGAGTTCGATGGCGCTGCGCAAATGACGTGACCCTTCCACGCTCGCCGCGCCCGCGGCCGCGACATCGGCGGCGCGACCGAGCCAATCAACCGCCTTCCTCCGAATCCGTTCGGTTTCCGCCTCGCCCGGTCGTTGCGCCGTCGCCATAGTGGCCGCCTCCCGGTAGTGATAAGCAATTAGCTCGGCAAGCGAATCCTCGCGTTCACCCGCCAGCCCCTCGAGCCAGGCGGCGGCAGCGGCATGAAGGCGCCCACGCTCGGCGCGGGTCAAGGTCTGGAACGCCACCTCGCGGATCAGGATGTGGCGGAAGGCGAAGATATCGGTCCCCGTGGGACGAAGGAGATCCTTGTCCACCAGCCGGTCGACCACCTGGTCCAATCCCTCGAGGGTCGGTTCCAGCGCGAGGAGGCCCGGTGGTCGAAACGCTCGTCCGAACACCGAGCCCAGCTGAATGACCCGCCGCTCCTCCGGGGCGAGCAGGTCGAGTCGAGCCAGCACCGTGGCCTGGACCGTATCCGGTAGCTGGTCAGCGCCGGCGCGCTCGGCGACCGAGCGGATCAGCTCGCCGGCAAAGAATGGATTCCCCTCTGCCCGCCGCACGATCCGGTCGACGAGTTCGGCCGAGCATCCCTCGAGCAGCTGCTCGATCAACTGAGCGGTGTCCCGGTCGCTGAGCGGTTCGAGCGAGATGGACACGTAGTTGCGGCGCCCGCCGCCCCACGCCGGCCGGCGGTCGAGCAGCTCCGGACGGGTCAGCGCGATCATCAGGAGCGGGAGATCGCCCCGCGGCTGCATCACGAATTCGAAGAGGTCCAGCAAGCTGTCGCTGGACCAGTGAAGATCTTCGAACACGAGGACCAGTGGCGCGCGACGCGCCGCGATCTCGAAAAAGGTTCGCCACGCCGCCAGCAATGCCGACCGGTCCGTCACCTCGGTCTCGCCCGCCCCGACGGTGGCCGCCAGCAGCTCCACCTCGCGGTGCATCGCCTCCAGCCCCGATCCCTCCAGCCAGGCGCGGATGGCGCCGCGGACGGCGGCGGGCATGGCGTCGTCGGACACACCGATCAGGCGATAGAGGACCCCGCGCAGCGGCCAATAGGTCAGCCGCTGCCCGTACGGCAGGCATTGCGCAATGGCGACCGTCGCGCGCGGCTCGATCGAGGTGAGGCGGTCGAGGAACTCCTCAAGGAGCCGCGTCTTGCCGACGCCAGCCGGCGCGATGACGCTGACCAGGAACGGCCGCAACTCGTGAAGGGCGCGCCGCGCAACCAACTCCAACTGCTGCAAGTCGGCCGCACGACCGATCAACGGCGTGCGCGATGCGACGGGGAGGACGGCGGCCCGCCCGAGCAATGCCAGGGCCCGGATCGGCTGGGCCTTGCCGCGCACCTCGACGGTCATCACGGGTCCGAAGTCGAACCCGCCGCGGACACTGCCTACCGTTCGCTCACCGCAGAGGATGCCCCAGGATTCCGCGGCCTGCTGCAGTCGGGCGGCCACATTGACGGCATCGCCGCTGAGCGGGAAGTCACCGGTTGCGCTCTCCCGCGCAGCGACCACCTCACCGGTGTTGATCCCCAGGCGAATGGGTAATCGCTCGCCCAGACCAGGGTCAGCGCGGACCCGGTCGCGGAGGGTCAGGGCCGCCGCCAATGCCCGCTGCGGATCGTCGTCGTGGGTATGGGGGAAGCCGAAGACGGCGACCACGGCGTCGCCGATGAACTTCTCGAGGATCCCGCCGTGCTCGGTGACGACCTCGCGGGCGACGTCGTAGTAGCGGCGCAGCAGCACGCGGACATCCTCGGGGTCGAGCGCATCGCCCAGGGCGGTCGATCCCGCGACGTCGGCGAAGAGCACGGTGATGACGCGGCGTTCTTCAGCCACGGGCGCTACCGCTTGAGGAAGCGGACGCGGCGGCGACGGCGATAGCGGTTGCCACTGCCTTTTGTCACCACGCTGATGCTTCCGTCGTTTTCCAGAACCGCCTCTTTGACGTCGCTGATCTTGTCGACGCCGTGCTCCCGGATGGCCATCTCGACGTCGGTCTCGCTGAGCCCTTCCTTGTCCAGCGCCGCCTGGTTGACCTGGCCGTCCGCGACCACCACGGTGGGCGGAGGCTCGATCAACGCATCGAACCACGGCCAGCGGCTGCGCAGCATCGCGACGGCGCGGTTGAAGACGAGAAGGATGGCGACGATGATCGCGCCTCCGGTAACGGACTGGTCCGGGCCCGTGATCGCCGGCTGCAGCGCGTTGGCGACCAGCAAGACGAGGACGAGGTCGAAGGTCGTGAACTGCCCGAGCTCGCGCTTGCCGAAGAGGCGCAGGCCGATGAAGAAGACCACGTAGATGATGACGGCCCGAAGGACGAGATGCGTCCACGGAATCCCCAGCTTGAAAATCTCGCTCCAGTCGCCCATCCGAGGCGAATCTTAGTGGGTTACTGGATGCCGGAAGCCGAAATCAAGCAGGGTTGTCGCGTCGGTGAAATGCTGCGTGCTCCCCAGCACGACGGTAAGGATTGTCCGGCCGTTGCGCGTCGCGGCCGCGGCCAGGCAGTAGCCGGCGGCGCCCGTATAACCGGGCTTGATGCCGATCGCCCCCGGGTAGGTGGAGAGCAGCCGATCGATGTTGATCGGGTTGAAGGCCTTGTGCAGCGGCGTCGCGTAGATCGAGATCTGTTTCGATCCGACGATGGCGCGCAGGTCCGGGTAGTCGGCGAGCAGGGTCGCCCCCATCACGGCGAGGTCGTAGGCGGAGCTGTAGTGATCGGTCTCATCGAGTCCGCTGGGGTTGGTGAAGTGCGTCGCGCGCAAATGCAGCGCGGCGGCTTTCTGGTTCATGAAGGTGATGAAGGCCGCCCGGTCGACGATGCCCATCGCAAGCGCCTCGGCGGCGTCGTTGCCGGAGTCGAGCATCATGCCGTCGATCAGCTCGCGCACGGTTAGCTTCTCCCCCGTGCTGATGCCCATGTGGTTGGGCTCGACCTGGGTCGCGGCGTCGGGCACCGTGATCACAGTGTCCAGCGGGACGAGGTCGGCGGCGACCATGGCGGTCATCATCTTGGTGAGTGAGGCGTCCGCGTAGCGGGTGCCCTGGTCCTGCTGATAGAGGATCTGCCCCGTGGTCAGGTCGACGACGATCGCCGCCCGCCCCTTGATCGCCGGCACCTCGGCGATGGGATGGGTGCGCAGCCAGCTGGCGCTCAAGACGGGCACCTTGACCTGGGGCAGCTGGGTTGCCGGGGCCGGCCGCGATGGTGAGGGCGTGGCCGTCGGCGCCGGGCGGGCGCGCGTGGCCGGCCGCGAGGCGACCGCCGGATGCAGGGTGGCGGTAGGCGCCGTGGCCGCGATGGGATGGAGGTCGCGCTGCGGCTGCAGGACGCCGAGTGCGCGGCTCCCGAGCAAGAGGACCAGGGCGACGATCGCCAGCCGGATCACGGGGGTGCGTCGATGCGGAGGCGCAACCAGCCGGCGCTTCGATCGTCGGCCGCGCGTCCCGAGGCTGTAGCCAGACGTAGGGTAAGACGTTCGCCTCAAGAAGTCGGCCTCATGATGGGCGAGATCGATCAGCGTGTCAACTAGCTGCCTCCGGTGTGGAAAAGGCAGCGGATGTAAGGAAGTTGCGTCCCGGGCTCGGTCCTTGATAGATAAGAAGCAGGACCTTTGAGGAGGAGCGCTATGCCCCAAAACGCGTGGAACCCGAAACGCGAGCGTCAGTACGAGCACATCAAGGAGAGCCTCCAGGAGCGCGGCGCGAAGGAAGAGAAGGCAGAAGAGATCGCCGCCCGGACGGTGAACAAGGAGCGCGCACGATCCGGCGAGGCCCGCCAGGCCAGCCGCACCTCGATTGAAGACATCTCCTCCGAACGCCGCGGCGGTCTGCGGTCACATTCCGGGTCGAAGGGACGAACCTACGCGCAGCTGCGCAACGAGGCGCGCGAACGTGGCATCAAGGGCCGGTCCCGGATGTCCAAGGCCCAGCTGCAACGCGCGGTCGACGCCAAGAAGCGTTAGGAATAGATCCCCGACGTTAGACGGTCGTCGTCGCTGCCGGCCGCCGGCCGATCAACCCACCGATGGCTCCTGCGCCTGCGCCAAAGCCAAGCCCGACGACGCTAACAAAGATCCCGGCGACGATGCCGCCCGCGGTGAGCAGCGTCTGGGAGCTGACGCCAGTGTTGTTGTTGCCCACGCAGCTGGCGTTGATCGATCCGACGATGATGGCGAGGGCGATGATCGTGCCAACCGCCGAGATCAGGGCGGCGACCAGACCCGCCATGGTGGCCGCGCCGATGGTTCCGCCGCCTCTTGCGGTCACGAAGCCGGCTGCGCCCATGAGTCCCAGGAAGACCAGAAACGCCAGCAAGCCCAGCGGCGAGCTGCGGTGACAGGCGTCGCCGCTCGCTGTCGCATTGCCGATCCAGTTCAAGAGCAATGTGACCACCGCCGACGCGACGCCAAACTTCACCGCGTTCCCCGACCAGCCTTTCATGATGTACCTCCCGCGCCCGAGCCCGTCCCCATTTCCCTCCCTGTCATCTTCTCCAGAATTGGCGTTGCTTGACAAGCCGCTAACTCAGGTGGAAAAGCGCCCGGAGTCCCGCGGCCACCAGGGCGCCCGCGATGACACAGGCGATGAAGGGGACGCGCAGGGCGGCCAGGCCGCCGGCGACGACCACGGCGGGAATCTTCACGTCGAGCTGGATCACGCCGTTCGGGCCGGTGAGCTCGATCGCCACCAGGGCCGCCAGCAACGCTGGCGCCAGCCCCGCGGTGCGCGCTGTGACCGTGGCCGGGATGCTGGGAAGCATCGGCCCGGCGGCGCGCATGACAAAGGTGAGCCCGGCCAGGCCGAGGACCAGAACAAGCGCTAGCGGGCCAGCCACAAACCTACGACGGCTGCGCCGGCGAGTGGGATCCCGGGCGGCGTGAAGGGCGCGAGCAGCAAGGCCACCGCGGCACCACCGAGGGCGCACCGCATCGCGTGCCGCCCGGACAGCATCGGCCAGAGCAGCGCGAGGAAGAGCGCGGGGAAGGCCGCGTCGAGGCCGAGCCGCTTGGGATCACCGAGCACCGGACCGAGCAGCGTACCGCTGAGCGTGCCAAGGACCCAGACGGCGTACAGCGTCGCGCCCACGACCAGCAGGGTCCGCCGGTCCGGTCGACCGGGTTCGCCGGCCGCGACCGCGAGCGCGTAACTCTCATCGACGACGATCTGTCCGAGCAGCGCCCGCCGCAACCGCCCACCCGGTAGCGATCGGGCCACCGCCATGCCGGTCGCGATGTATCGCAGGTTGAGGAGGGCGCCGGCGAGGATGGCGGTCAGGACGCTGCCTCCCGCGGTGACGACGCCGAGGGCCGCGAACTGGGCCGACCCGGCGAAGACCAGGATCGACATCAGGACGACCGACCATCCTGGCAGATGGGCTGCGACCGCCAACACGCCGAAGGAGATGCCGAAGACGAGCACGGCGATGGCGATCGGCGCCGCCGATTGCAGGATGTGGCGCACCGGGCGCGCGGCGGGCATTGCCGCCATTAAATAGAAAAGATGCCGGCGCACGGCACCGGCATCTCACGTTGTCGCTGCTAGCGGGACCCGACCGGGACTTTCTCCAGCACCTTCAGCGACTCCCGGATGAAGGCCGGGATGTCACTCGGCTGCCGCGATGTGACCAGGTTCCTGTCGACCACGACCTCCTGGTCGACGACGTTGGCGCCAACCTGGGACAGGTCATCCTGGATGGTTTTCCAGGCCGTCAGCTTGCGGCCCTTGACGACCCGCGCCGTGATCAGCAGCTGCGGCCCGTGGCAGATGGCGAAGACCGGCTTCTCGGCGTCGAAGAACCCTTTGGTGAAGCCGACCATCTTCGGGTCGGCGCGAAGGTGGTCCGGCGAGTAGCCGCCCGGGATGAACAGGGCGTCGAACTGATCCGGGCGTACCTGCTCGATGCCGATCTCGGCTTTGGTCGTGACCTCGCCCTTCTTCCCCTTGAGTTCCTTGCCCGCCTTCAGCCCGATTATGGTGACCTGGTGGCCCGCCTTGCGGAAGGCGTCGTACGGCTCCTTGAACTCCGAGTCTTCGTAGTCAGTGTCGAGTACGCATGCTATCCTCATGCTGATACCTCCCTGAATGGGTTTTGTGACACGAAGGGTTCCAGCCTACGAGGGCGTGCGGCGGATCGTCAAGCTGGTGCTCGGCGGCCGGCCGGGTTCGGGGTCAATCGATTCCGTATTGTCGGAACACATGATGGATAGAGCGCTCCCCTATCTGGCCGCCATCGCCGCGGTCGGCATCGCCTCGATCGGCCTCGGGGGGCTGGCCTGGGCCCTGGGAATACCGCGGGTGGAGACGTATCTCCTGATTTTCGTGCTGCTGGTGGGCGTCATCGCCTGGCGCCTTGGTCGCGGCCCGGCGATTGCGGCGACCGCGGCCGTCGCCGTCATCGCCGACTACTTCTTCATCGCGCCCGGAGAAACATTTGGCCTGGGCACCACGAGCGATGTCGTCCGCCTCATGACAGGTATCCTCGCCGCCGCCGCCGTGATCCAGTTCGTCACCATCAGCCGGCGCCGCCAGCTGCTGCTGCAGCGGCGCAAGGACCTCCTGCAGGATGTGTCCCCGCGCATCATCCAGAGCCTCGATGCCGAGGAGGTGCTCAACACGGTGGCCGAGGCAACGCTTCGGGTCATCGATTACCAGCACTTCCGGCTGTATCGCTGGGATGAGTCGTCCGGGCGTCTGATCCTGGTCAAGTCGGTGGCCCGCGCCGAGTCCTACGAGCACACCGACTGGCATACCGTGACGCTCTCGCTGGGTGAGGGCATCTCCGGGACCGCCGCCCAGTCGCGCCGGGCGTTGCTCGTCCCGGATGCCAGCGTGGATTCCCGAATGGTGTACCCGACCGGGACGACGCGCATCCCGGAAAGCATCATCAGCGTTCCGATGGTCACCGGGGACCGGCTGTTTGGCGTGCTCTCTCTGGCTCGGATGGGAGCCCGATCCCTCAGCGACGAAGACCTGCGTCTCATGGAATCGATCGCGGCGCAGACCGCGCTCGCGCTCGCCAATGCCGAGCAGTACGCGGAGGCGGAGCAGACCATCAAAGCCCTGGCCACGGTCGAGGCGCTGCAGCCGACCGACGCCGGGCTGAGCGACACGGAGGTCGACAACCGCATCATCCAGGGCTTCGTCGACCTGAGCCAGGCGGACTTTGCCACGCTTCGAGTGCGGCAGGCCGACGGGCAATATCACGTCGAGGCGACCGGCGGACGCCAATGGCCCGACAGCGCGGCGCCGACCGGCGGTCCATTGAGCGCGGACCAGGTGGCCTGGCTGTCGGACCCTCACGTGATGGTGTACGTATCCGATCCAGAGAGTGACGCGAAGCTTCCGGACTGGGCTCGCCGGGGTACCCAGCTGGCCGGCGTTAAGGCAAGTATCTTCCTGCCCATGCGCGCCGGGCAGCGATTCGTTGGCTTCGTCGGGTTGTACTGGCGACGCCCGCGCTGGCTGCGGCCGGAGCAACTCCGCCGGCTCCAGCTCGTCGCGGCGCAGGCGGCCATTGCCGTCGACACCCGGCAGGCCCTGGAGCGCGAGCGGGGGCGAGCCGAAGCCCTGGTCGAACTGGAGCGGGCGCGACGCGAGTTCATGCAAATCGCTTCGCACGAGCTACGCACACCGCTCACCGTAATCCGCGGCTACGCCTCGCTGCTCGAGGAGGGATCGCTCGGCGAGATGCCACCGGCGGCGCAGCACGCGCTCCGGACCCTGATGGATAAATCGAGCGAAATGCGAGGGCAGGTCGAGCGAATGCTCCTCCTGGCCCGCCTGGAAGACGGCGCCGTGGAGCAGCAGATGACGGAGCTCGACTTGCGAACGGTCGTCATGGACGCGGTGGAGCGCGTTCGCCCGCAGTTGGTGCTCAAACAGGGCAGCGTCAACGTCGAGCTCGCGACCACGCCGCTGACCATCGTCGGCGACCCGGAGCGGCTCGCCACGGCCGTCGACAACCTGCTGCAGAACGCGGTCAAGTTCAGCGCCGGGCCACCCGACATCGAGGTCACCGGTGACCGGGCGGACGGCCGCGTCCGACTGATCGTCAAGGACCATGGGATCGGCATTCCGACGGCGGCGCGTAGCCGGCTGTTCGAGAAGTTCTACCGGGTCAACGACCCGGAGCTGAACAATGTCGTCGGCACCGGAATCGGGCTCTACCTGGTGCGGCAGGTGGTCGAGGGCCACGGAGGCCGGGTGGACGTCGCCAGCCAGCCCGGCCAGGGATCGGCCTTTGAGATCGACCTTCCCTACGCGCTCGAAGGCGCCAAAGCGCCGGCCGAGCCCTCCCTCCCCTAGCCTGAAAGTCGCAAGAGTGCCGGGTATTTGAGGTTCCTTCTAATGTGGCGAGCCAGCCCGAGCTCCAGGGCGAAACCTCTGATGCGGCTCTCGAGATCCCAGCCGACTGGCTGATGCCCGGGCTCGACCTCGAGGCGGTTCGCGAGGCGCAGCGGCCGGACACCATCGCCACCCTGAGTGCAGACCACCTCTCCATGAAGGGTGTCGAACTGGTCGTCGAACGCCGCTGGCTACGGGAAGCCTTCTGGCGGCAGGCGAAGCTGGCGATCACGCGCGGCTACATCTATCGGAGCTCGGCGGTGCAGGTCACCGTGAGGGGCGAGCGACGAGAACACGAGCGGCGCAATACCCAGAGCCGTAGAGTCAGTTAACCGCTCCCGCGCCCTCCTCCCCCGCTGCTAGAGTTCTGAGCTAGCAGATGAAGACGGTGATCTCGGCGGATCCACCCGTCAACCAGGCGCCGCCAGACTTGGATCCGGCACGCGACCTGCCCCGCGGCTTCTCCGAGTTCCTGCTCCCGCTGCATCGCGCGTTCTCGCCACGCCAGCAGGAGCTTGCCGCCCGGCGGCGCAACGTCCTCGATGCCGCCCATCAGGGCCGCCTCCCAGACTATCGACCGCCCTCGGAGGCAACCACTGGCAGCTGGAAAGTCTCGCTGCCCGGCTGGTGCCAGGATCAGCGCAACCAGATGACGGGGCCGGCCGACGATGCGGAGCTGGTGGTCAAGATGCTGAATTCCGGCGCCCCCGGGGTGATGCTGGACCTGGAAGACTCCGTCGCCAACGCCTGGCCGAACATCACCCAGGGAGCCCGCAACATCATCGCCGCCTTGCGGGGCGAGCTCACCTACCAGGACAAAAAACGCGATCGCGAGGTCGGCATCAACGAGAGCAAGACCGTGATCCTGACGCGCCCGCGCGGTCTTCACCTGGAACAGGCCGGCGTGTTCAAGGGCGAGCGGATGGCGGCGGCGCTTTTCGACGTGGCCCTGGTCGCCTACCAGGTCGATCCCTCTCGCCTCAAGCACCCCTTATCGATTTACATCGCCAAGTCAGAGTCCGCCGACGAAGCGCTCTGGTGGCGGGACCTGTTTCAGGCCGTCTCCGCGGCGCGCGGTTGGCCCTCCGACTACATCAAATGCATGGCGCTGGTGGAATCGCACCCACTCGCCTATCAGATGGAGGAGTTCGCCTACAACCTGCGCGAGCACATGATGGGACTCAACCTCGGCCGCTGGGACTACATGGCGAGCCTGATCGACTTCACGCTGCACGACCCCGCGTGGGTTCTTCCCGACCGCAACACCATCCCGCACGATGTCGCCTTTTTCCAGAACCTGCGCGAGGTGATGCCCGAGGTCTGCCACAAACGCGGCATGCTGGCGATCGGTGGCATGACGGCGCTCTATCCCAGTCGTGAAGATCCGGAGCTCAACGCGCGCGCGCTCAAGGTGCTCGAGCAGGACAAGAAGAACGAGGCGAACAGCCTGATGGACGGCGCCTGGACCGGCCATCCCGATCAAAACGAGATCGCGGTCAACCAGTTCCCTTACCCCAACCAGGTCCAGGCGCGGCGCCAGGACGCGGACATTCACAAGGACCTGCGACCCAGCCCGCAGGGTGTGGGCAAGCGGACGCTCGACGGAACGCGGGCGGCCGTTCGCACCGTGATTCGCTACCGCAACGGCGTGTTGAACGGCAAGGGCGCCAGCTTGCTCGATGGCTACATGGAAGACCTGGCGACCGACCGCATCTATCGCTACATGATCGCCCAGCGGATCTTGCACAAGGTCTCGGTCAGCGATGCGGGCGGCCGCTCGGTTGTCCATTCGCCAGAGATGGTCTCGGGACTCTTCGACGAGGAGCTCGAGCGCTTGGTCGCGCAATGGCCGAAAGCGGAAGCGGGGTCGAAAGAGACCATGAAGCAAGCCCGCGATCTCAGTGAGGGCATGGTTTTAGGCATCCTCGAGGCTCAGGGGCTTGCGCGGGGCGCCCGTTCTGAGTGATGGTGAACTCAGGAGGTGAAGACCATGAACGAACTCGACGCACTCGGCAAACCTGATGCGGCCGAGGAGGACGAGGCCTTAGCTGGGGCCGGCGGAGTTACGAGCGGGCTCGAATGCCCAACCTGCGGTGACCGGTTCCCCTCGAAGGAAACCCTGGAAGAGCACCTGCCGACTCACAAGCAGATGTAACGGCGCGTTTCGCGGTCTAATACGCGCATGCCGGCGCCGGCGCAGCCCCCCGCCGATCTCCTTCCGGTGCAGCGGGAAGCCACACTCGCCTATCGAGCGATCCGGCTCTGGGCCGTGCCCCTGCTCCACGCGCTATTTCGCATCACCGTCGAGGGCCGCGAACGAATCCCGACCGCTGGCGCGTACGTGCTGATCGCCAACCACCTCAACTGGCTGGATTCTTTCGCGATCCTCGCCACCTTTCCCGCCGAGCCCCGCGTCCATTTCCTCGGCGATACGACCATGCTCGTCACCCGTAAGGTGCAATGGGCGCTGGTCAAGAGTGTCGGTGGCTACATCCCGGTCAACCGGCAGGCTCGACCCGACGTGGTGCTCTTCGAGCACGCCAACCGGTGCCTGGAGCGGGGTGGCGTGATCGCCATCTACCCGGAAGGCCACTACGGCGCGGCCGAAGGCGAGATCTCACCGTTCAAGAAAGGGTTTGCCCACTTCGCCGTCGACAACCATGTGCCGGTGCTGCCGGTCGCGCTCTCCGGCACCAAGGATCTCTGGTTGCGAAAACCGATTCGGATGATCATTGGCCAGCCGATCTTGAGTACCGGCCAGACCGTCGACTCGATGGTCACCCTGGCTGAAGCCCGCTTGCGCGAGCTGCTACCGCCGTACCACGACCCCGGCGGTATTAAGCTCCTGCGGCACCGCCTGACGCACCTTTTCTGAAGATCCGCCGTTATTCGGGCGGATGAGGAGCTGGGCCAAGCAACTGGCTGGAACCGCCCTGGTTCTGGTCTTCGCGCTGGCTGTCGGCGGGTTGGTCATGGTCCTCCGCGCCCAGCAGGGCAGCCTGGCGGCGACGATGGCCGCCGCGCACATTCGTGCCGTGAGCCCGCCGGATGGCGCCACCAACGTCCCACTCAGCGGCGAGATCCGCGCCGACTACGTCAGCCGCCCCGCCAATGATCCCGCCATCAAGCTCGAACCGCCCGCCGGCGTGACGCTCGACAACCCGCATTGGGACGGCACGACCTTTGTCATCGACGACCACGGCCTGCGCGCCAACAGCCTCTACCACGTCGAGCTCGACCAGGACGATTGGTCCGGGAAGGGGGAGCACAAGCAGATCAAGGTCCGCTGGTCCTTCCGCACCGGCACGGGGCAGCCCGTCACGCCAACCCCAACTCCGACGCCCGCGGTCCCGACGATCACCGCGTCGCCATCGGTTCAGCCCACGGCGTCCGGCCCGCTCATCTGGTACCGCGGGCCCTCGAACGACCTGCATGGGCTGGATTGGACGGGCACCCAGATCAAGAGCCTCAGCCTGGGTAGCGTGATGCCAGCGCCCGACGGCCTCCTCCTCTGGCGCCGGCCCAACACGTCTGACGCGACCGACAGCGTATACGATGCGGACGGTAAATCCGTCGGCTCGGTACCCGCCGACCCGACGATGATGTGGGCCGACGACGGACGAACCTTCTGCGGCGTGGCGAAGACGTCAACGGGTTCGTATGACCTCGAGATACTGAGAATCAATGGGCCACGCGTCCGCGTCGGCACCATCGGTATCACACCGGGTACGAATCAGGTTCCCGTGCTGGGGGCCTGCAGCATTCTGACCGGGCGGGCCGTCGTGATCGGCCAGTCGTCCGGCTACACCTGGAGCGTCACCATGATCTCCCTCAGCGACGGCAGCGTCCTCTATCAACACAACTACCCGAATCCGCTGGCGCGGCTCGTGGCCAGCCACGATGGTCAGTACATCGCCGAGCAGTACGGCAGCAACACCAGCGGCGGCCCGGCGACCCTCGTTCGCCAGCTGCCGAGTGGGACCACGGTCGGCCAGTTCTCGGGCATCGTGGTGCAAGGATTCTCCTGGGACGGTTCGCTGGTGGTTGGCTATACATCCGGCGACCTGAGCGTGCAAGAGGCCCAGGTGATGCGCTACCACACGCACGAGATCGTCTGGCATCAGTGCACGTGCCCGCATCCGCACGGGCTGTTTGCCCTTCCGCAGCCGGGCGGCTCGAAGGTCGCGGTTGTCGCGATCACGGACGACGGCCTCCACGTGTTGTTCACCATCGTGGACGCCAACGGGACGTCGAAGTCGGTTCCAGTCGCGGCCCAGAGTTTGCCGCTGTTCTAGGGCCGGCCCGAGCGCAGGATGCTCCAGGCGATATAGATGCCCAGCACGCTTGCCAGCACGAAGCCCGCGAGCAGGATGGCGCCGGTCTGCGGGTCGCTGCGCACGTGATAGGCGGAAAGCAAAACGGCCAGCGCGACCACGAATCCCGCGGCGATGATGCCGAGCACGAGGCGATTCGCAATCCGCTCCAGCCGGCGAATCATGGCCTCGAAGCCGGTCGGGCGGATTGCGACCTCGACATCGCCGCGCTGCAGCGAGCTCAGCAGCCGGCGTACCTGCTGAGGTAGCTCGATGCCAAGCCGTGCCAGATCGATGCCGGCCTGGCCGACCGCCTTCCCCCAGCCGAGCGGTGAGAAGTGCCGCACCATCATGCCCCGCGCGTACGGTCCGAGCACGGCGGTGAACTCGAAACTCGGATCGAGACGGGTGACCAGGTTCTCGTGCATCAGGACGGTCTTCAGCAGTAGCGCGTAGCCGGGCGGAAGATGGAGCCGGTGGCGGCGGATCACGCCGAGGACGTCGTTGACCACCGGGCCGATCGCGATTTCGCCGACCGGCCGGCCGTAGTAGCGGGATCGAAGATGCTCGACGTCACGCCGGAGCGCCGCCCGGTCGATGTGACGGCCGGCGACACCGAGCTCGTAAAGCACATCGACCTGCCGATCGGGATCCTCGGTCGTGTAGGCAAGCAGGGCCCAGACCAGCTGCTCCTGGATGCGCGGACCCATGGTGCCGACCATGCCGAAGTCGACCACGCCGATCCGACCGCCCGGTTGGATGAAGAAGTTACCGGGGTGGGGATCGGCATGGAAGAAGCGGTCCCGGAACACCATCTTCAACACCATCCGGGCGCCGTTCATCGCCACCTTCCTGCGGTCGATGCCGGCGCTGTCCAGGGCCGCGAGGTCGTCCACCTTGATGCCGTCGATCCGCTCGAGGGTAAGCACGCGGCTCGTCGTCTGCTCCCAGAAGACGCACGGGAAATAGAGGGAGTCGTCGTCCGCAAAGTTCTCCGCGAACCGCTCCGCATTGCGGCCCTCCTGGAGGTAATCGGTCTCGGCGCGAAGCGTCTGGGCGAACTCGTGCACCAGGCCGACGACGTCGTACTCCTCGGCCACGGGCCAGCGCCGGCTGGCGGTCGCCGCCAGGTTGCGAAGGATCTGCAGGTCCTGGTCGATCTGCTCGACAACGCCGGGCCGCTGCACCTTGACGACCACGCGGGTGCCGTCGGCGAGCGTGGCCGCGTGGACCTGGCCGATCGAGGCGGACGCCAGGGGAACGTCGCCGAAGCTGGAGAAGACAGCGTCAACCGGCCGGCCGAACTCCGCCGCGATGATGTCCGTTACGATCTCGGTCTTCAGCGGACGCGTGGCATCCTGCAGCTTGGCGAGCTCCGCCTGGTACGCCGGCGGGAGGAGATCGGCGCGCGTCGAGAGGATCTGACCGAGCTTGACGAAGGTCGGGCCGAGCTCTTCGAGGGCACGGCGGACGTACACCGGGCGCGACAGTGGTTGCTGGTAGCCACGGTTGAAGACCCGCTGGAAGGGGACGAAACGCTCGAGACCCGTGATGCTGATGACGAAGCCCAGACCGTGCCGCGCGAGCACCTGGCTGACCTGGCGGTAACGGCGGGCCTGCGATTGGGGTGCGATGTTTGCCAGCCTAGCAGCGGCGCTACGCTATGCACCGATGGAGGTCGAGCTGCTGAGTGCGTCGGTTCTGGACCGGGTGCCGGGCTGGCATGGGCGGCCACGGACCGCCGAGCCGCTCACGGGCGGTATCACGAACCGGAACTATCGTGTGGCCGTCGACCACGAGGTCTTCGTCGTCCGCGTTCCGGCGGAAAGCGGAAGCCTGCTGGGCATCGACCGCCGCATCGAGCGCGAGGCCAGCCGTCTCGCGGCGGCTGCGGGCGTCGGCCCCGATGTGATCGCCTTCGTCGAGCCCGAGGGCGTGCTGGTCACGCGTTTCATCGAAGGACAGCCGGTCCGCGATCACTCGGTCCACGACCCGGTCATGCTGGAGCGAATCGCGCAGTCGCTGCGACGGATCCATCAGGCGGGATCCATCGCCAGCGCCTTCTCGCCCTTCCGGGTCGTCGAGGCTTACGCGCTGACCGCGATGCGCCACGGCGGGCGTCTGCCCGCGGCGCACGAACGCGCGCAGGCCGTGGCGGTCACGATCGAGCGTGCACTTTCCGAGCAGCCAGCGGTACTCTGCCACAACGACCTGCTCAACGCCAACTTCATCGATGACGGTGTCTCCATCCGGATCGTGGATTGGGAGTACGCGGGAATGGGCGACCGTTTCTTCGATTTCGGCAATTTCGCCGTCAACCATCAGCTGACGGAGGACGACGAGGCGGCCTTATTGATGGCGTACTTCGGCCGGGTCGCCGCCGCCCATCACGCGCGGCTCAGGCTGATGCGCCTCATGTCCGACTACCGCGAGGCGATGTGGGGGGTCCTGCAGCAGGCGATTTCTGAACTCGACTTCGACTTCGCAGGCTACGCCGCCAAGCACTTCGATCGCCTGCTCGCCGGAGCCGCCGATCCACACTTTCCCGATTGGCTGGAGCAGGCCGGCGCGTGACGCTACCCGAGCGGGCTCGGGTCGTGATCATCGGCGGTGGCGTCGGCGGCACCAGCATCGCCTACCACCTGGTCAAGCGCGGCTGGCGTGATGTCGTCCTCCTCGAGCGTGCCCAGCTGACCAGCGGCTCGACCTTCCACTCGGCGGGTCTCGTCGGTCAACTGCGTTCGACGATGCCCCTGACCCGCTTGATGATGAACAGCGTGGCGCTTTACGAAGGGCTCAATGCTGAGACCGGTGTCGACGTCGGCTGGCGCCCGGTGGGAAGCCTTCGCCTCGCCTCATCGCGCGAGCGGATGGAGGAGTTGGAGCGTCAGGCCGGTTGGGCAACAAGCTTCGGCCTGCCCCTCGAGCTGGTGAGCGCCGAAGAGGCGCACCGGCGCTTCCCACTCATGACGCAGGAGGGCGTGCTGGGTGCCGCCTTCCTGCCCACCGACGGCTATCTCGATCCCAGCGGGTTGGCGCTGGCGCTGGCGGAAGGCGCGCGGCGCGGCGGGGCACGGGTTTGTGAGGGCGTGCGCGTCACTGGAATCGGCATCGAACGCGGTGCCGTGCATCGCGTCGACACGGAGCAGGGCTCGGTCGAGGCCGAGGTCGTCGTCAACGCCGGCGGGATCTACGCCCCGGAGATCGCGGCGATGGCGGAGCTGACAGTTCCGATCATTCCGATGGCGCACCAGTACCTCCTGGCGCGAATCAAGGACCAGATTCCGGAGGATCTGCCGACGATGCGCGACCCCGACCTGCTCGTCTACTTCCGCCGCGACGCCAGCGGTCTCGTGATGGGCGGCTACGAACGCGATCCCGCACCCTGGGGCCTCGACGGCATTGCCCGCGATTTCAACAACCGCCTGCTGCCCGAAGACTGGTCGCGCTTCGAACCGCTTTCGCAAAACGCCATCAAGCGGGTCCCCGCGCTCGAGCACGCCGATGTGATCAAGCTGATCAATGGACCGGAGGCCTTCACGCCCGACAACGAGTTCGTCCTCGGCGAGTCGAGCGTTCGCGGGCTCTTTGTCGCGGCCGGCTTCTGCGCCCACGGAATCGCCGGTGCCGGTGGGATGGGCCAGGCGATGGCGGAATGGATCATCGATGGCGAGCCGAGCCTCGACCTCTGGAAGATGGACCTGCGGCGGTTTGGTGACGCCTACCGGAAGCGGGACTACACGCTCGTTCGCACCATCGAGGTGTACTCGACTTACTATGACATTCACTATCCGAACGAGGAACGTCAGGCCGGACGGCCGCTTCGGCTCTCGCCCACCTATCCGCGCTTGACCGCGCTCGGCGCGTCCTTCGGCGAGAAATCCGGGTGGGAACGACCCAATTGGTTCGAGCCAAATGCCAGCGCATTCCCTCCCCCGCTTGCGGGGGAGGGTCAGGGTGGGGGCCGTGGCCGCCCGGCCGGTTGGGCGGGTCATCACTGGTCCGCTGCCATCCCCGCCGAGCACCGCGCCACCCGCGAGCGCGCCGGCATCTTCGACGAGACGTCTTTCGCCAAGATCGAGGTCAGCGGTCGCGGAGCGCTTGCCTTCCTGCAGCGTCTCTGCGACAACGAGATGGATCGGCCGGTCGGGAGCGTGACCTACACGCAGATGCTGAACCGGCGCGGCGGGATCGAGTGCGACTTCACGGTGACCCGCCTCGACGAGGACCGGTTCTTGATCGTGACGGGAACCGCTTTCGGCAACCACGATCTCGGATGGATGCGCAGGCACGATCCGCTCGATGGCTCGGTCACCCTGGAAGACGTGGGCGCGACCCGCGCCTGTCTCGGGCTGTGGGGCCCACGGGCGCGCGACATCCTCCAGCCGCTCACCGACGCCGATCTCTCGAATGACGCCTTTCCTTACCTGACGGCACAGCGGATCAGGGTGGGGCCCATTCCCTGCCTGGCACTGCGCGTGACCTACGTCGGCGAGCTCGGCTGGGAACTCTACTGCCCCATCGAGCGAGGGCTCGAGCTGTGGGACGCGCTCTGGCAAGCCGGCTCGGCGTTCGGGTTGGTTGCGGGCGGCTACCGTGCCATCGACTCGATGCGCTTGGAGAAGGGCTACCGCGTCTGGAGCACCGACATCACGCCGGAGGACAACCCTTATGAAGCCGGCCTGGGATTCACGGTGCGCCTTGGCAAGCCGATCGACTTCATCGGCAAGGAGGCGCTGATCAAAGCGAAGGCCGACGGCGTTACCCGGCGCCTGCGCCCATTGCTGCTCGAAGACGGGAGCGCCATCGCGCTCGGCGGCGAGCCCGTTCGTCTTCCGCCCTCCCCCTCTGGGGGAGGGCAGGGTGGGGGCATCATCGGGCGAGTCACGAGTGGCGGCTACGGATACACCATCGATCGGAGCATTGCGTACGCGTACCTCCCCTCGGCGCAGGCGGCGCCGGGCACCAGTGCGCAAGTCCAGGTCTTCGGCCGCTGGGTGCCGGCGACCGTGGCCCGCGAGCCGCTCTTCGACCCGGCTGGTGAGAGGATCCGGTCCTGAGCGAACGTGAGGAGCTCACGGCGTTTGCCCTCGAGCTCGCCGACGCCGCCGACCGAATCTCGATGCGGCATTTTCGCCACCGCCCGCGCGTTGATCGAAAACCGGACCGCACCTACGTTACCCAGGCCGACACCGCCATCGAGCTGGAGTTGCGGGAGCGAATCGAAAAGCGGTATCCGGCACACGGCGTGCTGGCCGAGGAATACGGCGACCGCACCTCGAATCAGGAGACGCGCTGGATCATCGACCCGATCGACGCCACCCACAGCTACCTGCGGGGCGTGCCGGCATTCGCGACCTTGATCGCGCTCGAACGCGCGGGCCAGCTGGAGGTGGGCGTGATGTCGGCACCGGCGATGCACGAGCGCTGGCACGCGGTGCGCGGTGGCGGCGCCTGGTCCGGCAAGCGGCGGCTGCGCGTCTCGCAGGTCTCACGCCTCGAGGACGCCCAGGTCTTCTACGCCTCGCGCACGGCGTTTGCCGCCGCCGGCAAGGAGCGCGGGTTCGATGCCGTCGTCAGCGCGGCCTGGCGCGACCGCGGATTCGGTGACTTCTGGGGTTACGCGCTCGTCACCGAGGGCGCGGGCGAAGCGATGTTCGAACCGGAGCTCTATTCCTGGGACCTGGCTGCACCACTCATCCTCGTCGAGGAGGCCGGTGGGCGGCTGACCGATTTCAAGGGGAAGCGAACCTATGCCGGAGGCAACGCCCTGGCCAGCAATGGTCTGCTCCACGACGTCATCCTGGAAAAGCTCAACGGAGCGTAACGCCAACCCGTACCTCAGTCCATGCGAAAACTCCTTCTGGCATTGGCCGTGGCCCTCCCCGGATTGCTGCTCGTTCCCCTGGCGGCCAGCGCGGCCAACGCACCGGCTCGGATCGTCGACTGTTCGGGAGCAGCGCCCTGGTGCTTCAGTCCGAATCCGATCCTGATCACCGTCGGTTCGACGGTGACCTGGACGAATAACACCGGGCCGAGGCACACGGCGAGCTCCGACACGGGGGCCTGGACTACCGGCAACATCGCACCCGGCGGGACCAGCGCTGCGGTCGCCTTTCCCACGGCCGGGACCTTCCCCTATCACTGCGCGATCCATCCGAGCATGACGGGCACGGTGATCGTGTCGGCCGCAGCAGCCGCCCCCAGCAGCGCGCCGGTCCGGCGACTCGCGTCCGGTGGCGGAGGGCCACAACTCCCGATCGGCGCGGCGCTGCTGCTTCTCGGAGTCGGCCTGCTAGCGACGCGCGGCGTTCGCCGCGACCGGCCGCATCGCGCCGGCGAAGGCATCGACAAACTGCCGCACCAGTAGTCCGTCGGGATCGTTGTCCGGGTTGATCTCGGTGACCACAAGCGCCGCCAGCTTGGGCGAGCCGACGAACACGCTCAGGCATCGCATCGCGTCGCCCAAGGACAGCGCATCGTAGTGCGGCCAATCCGCGAGAGGGATCTCGGCGGAGTCCATCACGTCGACATCGAAATGCACCACGATCGCACGCGCGCGCTCCTCGAGACGCACCCGAGCCTCTTGGGCCAGCTCGACCGGCCGGTCATCCATGGAGGTGACCGGATACTTTGCCATCGCCGAGCTCGTAAGCACTCGAGATTCCTCGGGTTCGATCTCATACGGATGAAACCCGAACAGGGCGATGCGGTCCTCCTCGAGTAGCGGGAATCGTGGACCGATGTGGGCAAGGTTCGGGTCGCCCTGGCCTATCAGATGCGCGACGCCCATCGAGTCGAAGATGCCCGAGTGTGTCGTCTCTGGTGTGGTCAGGTCGGCGTCGCCGTCGAAGTAGATCAGGCCGAGATCGGGTTGATGGCGCAGGAGGCCGGCGACGACGCCGAGGGTGATGGTGCAATCGCCGCCGAGCACGATCGGGATCAGCTCGCGCTCGACCGCTCCTGCGACCGTGTCGGCGACCTGGCGCGCCACCTTGGCCACCCGCGACTGGCTCTGACGCTTGCGCTCGACGCCATCTGGTGCAAAGCGGACCACCGGGAGATCGCCCAGGTCCTCGAGTTCGAGGCCGGCTTCTCGCAGGGCGCCCACCAGCCCGGCCGTGCGCAGCGCGGAAGGCGCCTTTTCCTGCCCCGGGCCATGGGCACCGGCGCTGGACGGAACGCCGATCAGCCCGAACTTCATCGTCCTTCCGCTACGGTACCTCGACGCGCACCAGGACGTGCGAGCCATCTCGAACCATCCGCCGGAGTCCCTCCGGGGTGGGCGCGCCCCACATCCCCCAACGCTCGACGATCATCTCTTGAACGGCGGGATCGAGGTCGCCCGGATCGACAAACCGCACCTTTCCTTCGACCGACGGACCGCCTCCCGGCACCGTCAACCGCGTCCAGGGGTCGGTGCGCCAGCGTGCCACGCGAAGCGCGTAGGCGTAATTGAAAAGGTAGATCTCGCCGGCGGCGGTGGCAACGAACCAGACGCGGACCGCCCGCTCGCGGCTGTCCTCGCGCGAGCCGACCAGTAACTCATCCGTGCCCTCAAGGGCTTTCTCAAATCCCGGCGGCAGCACGCCCGTCAGAATAAGCCGATGACGCGAGTGGTCCTGCTCGGGCTGGATGGCTTTCCCCATCGCGCCATCTCCGCCGACCTCACGCCGCGCATGTGGGACCTCGCCCAGCGTGGCGGTCGGGCCTCGAGCGGCGGCACCACCGACCTCCCCTCCTCGACCGACCCGGGCTTCTGCTCCCTGCTGACCGGATGCCGGCCGTCGACTCACGGTGTTCGAACCACCTCGTGGCGCTACGCGAAGCTGCCGGCGTGGGCCGGCGTGGAGACGCCGGGCGTGCCCACGATCTTCGATGGCTGCCGCGCGGCGGGGATCCGCACCGCGGCCATCGTTGCCGACGACCGTGGACTGCTGTGCACCGGATCGGCCGACACACGATGGCCCCCCGGCGGCGCCATCCCGCCTGGAACGAAGCTGGATGCGCACGGCTATCCCGTGAACGCGGTCGTTCGGCCCCAGCTGCTGCAGGCGCTCGGCGACGAGGCCAACGGCTTCGTGTTCGGACATCTGAACGAATCGGACACGGTCGGCCACGACCACGGCCCGGAGAGTGAGGCGGCCCAAGCGTGCTACCGTGCCACCGACCAGGTGGTCGGCGAGCTGCTGAACGCGCTCGCCGGCGGCTGGGCGGAGACCGTCATCGTGATCGTCTCCGATCACGACATGCAGTCACGGAACGGCTCGGTGCCAATCGACCCCATGGCACACAACACGCACGGCTGGTGGGACGCCTATATCCCGGACGGCGGTGCGGCGCTGGTCCACCTCCTTCCCGGCGTGGATCCGCAGGAAGCCGGCGCAGCCCTCGAGCGGATCGACGGCATCGAAACCTGCGTGGCGTCGAATGACTCGCTGGCGATCGTCGGTGCCGAGCCCGGACGCATCTTCGCCGCGCCCATCTATTCCGCGGGAGGCTTCCATGGCGCCCCAGTGACCGCCCGAACCGTTGCGCTGGTCGGAGGCGGCGACCCGGCGGTCCCAAAGATCGCTCGCGCCATGACGGTGAAGCGACCCCATCTCACCGATTGGGCGCCCACGATTGCGTCCCTTCTGGGAATCGACCTCGGCCCGGTCGACGGTGAAAGCCTGCTCGGTTAGCCCGTCAAGGCCGGTGCGATCGTCCGGCGCGTCAGGAAGGCGCGAACACACTGGTCGGCGCCGGTCATGATGGCCGGACCGTGCCCAAAATACGCGCGCTCGTAGGTCAGCGCCGCCAATCGGTGCGGCGCGCGCATGGCAAGCCGGTGGGAATGATTGACGTTCCAGGGTGGGGTGCGGATTCCCCGTTCGTTGTTCAGGATGTCGCCGAGAAAGAGCGCTGACTCGGATTCCGAATGAAGACCGATGCTGCCCGGCGTGTGGCCCGGACCATGCACCACGGTCAGTCCCGCGATGGTCTCGCCGTCCTCGAGCAGTCGTGCCGCCCGCCCCGCGCAGGTCACGACGAATCGGGCCAGCCCGGAGGGCAGCCGGTCGGCCAGACCCCACAACGTCATACGTTCTCTCGGCCGGCGCGGCTGCAGGTAGGCCGCGTCGGCCGCGTGCACGGCGAGACGGGCCCCGGTTGCCTGGCACAGGGCGAGCGCCGTGCCCGCGTGATCGATGTGATGGTGCGTGAGGATCACCCAATCGATCCGGCCCAGGGCTTGTGCTTCGACATATCGAAGGACAGCGCGGAAGCTGCCGGTATAGCCAGGGTCGATGACGGCCAGACCCTCGCGGCTCTGGTGCAGGTATGCCTGCGCGCCGCGAACGCCCGGAATCCGGCGGATCACATCCCCATTATTTACGGCCGGCGGATTCCCGGCTGGGGCACTTCGACGGGAGCCGGCGGCGGTTCCTGGATCTCCGGCTGTGGCGGCTGCGGCGCCAGCTCGGGTCCTGGCGGGTCGCCCACGTTCGGCTGGCCGGGGTTGGGAATCACGGGATCGGGCATGCCGGGCTGATTTTCCATCGCTCACAGCTTAACTTAAAGTTGACAGGCACGCTATAATGTTTACGTTCTAGCATTGCTCTGGACGGCGCGATAGGAAGGAAGGAGGGCGTTGATGGATTCTGCTCAGCGGGCTTCGGCCACCGGCTCTGCACGGACGACCGCGAACGGCAACGCCCGGCACGGCCTGATCGATCTCGCACGGGTGGCGGTCGAAGACACCGTCCGCCTGGTCCAGCAGGAGATCCAGCTGGCCAAGATCGAGCTCAAGGAAATGCTGCGGAGCAACATCAAGGCGGCCGTGTTCCTCGGGATCGCGGCCTTGTGCGGCCTGCTCTTCTTCATCATGCTGCTGGTCACGATCGCGCTCATCATCCCGGCGCACGCGCTCGTCGCCGGCATCGAGACCGTGCTTTTCCTGGTGCTGGCCCTGATCCTCGGCCTCGTCGGAAAAAGCAGGCTGCTGATCGGACCGCCCCCCAAGACGATGACCACGCTGAAGGAGGATGCCGAGTGGGCCAAACAAGTACTGAAGCGAAACGGGAAATAGAGCAGACCCGTGCCCACCTCGGGGAAACGTTAGAGGCGCTCCAGCTGCGCGCCAAGCGCAACCTCGATCTCAAGACGCAGCTGCAGACCAATCACGTCCTCCAGCTGGTGGTCGGCACGCTGGTGCTGGCGGTCACCGGCTTCGCGGTGTTCGGCTACCGCACGCGTCGCCGGCGCTCCACGGCGGAACAGCTCGCCCGCAAGTTGAAATTGAATGACCTTCGCGATCGCCTCGAGGAGTTTCGCGACGACGCCAGAGCCTGGGCGTCGGCCCAGAAGCGCATCGTCAAGGCGGACGGGAAGAAGAAAGTCGAAGTCCAATCCAAGGAGAGCATCGGGCGGCGACTGCTGATCAGCGCCGCGGAGGCTGCGCTCACCGCGCTGGCGGCCGGCTACGCGCGCCGCCTGGTCAGCGGCTCGGGCACCCCGCACGAGCGCGGGCACGCGGCCGTCTCGAAGAAGCGATAGCCAAGGGCGCACCGACTCCACCCAAGGGCGGGCGTGTGGCGGACCTGCGCCCGGCGGCGCCGCAACCGCAGCCACGGATGCGCGCCTCGGCAGCCAGATCGGCGCGTTGGCCTCAGAACTGGCTCGACTGGCTCAGGATCCGGCGTAACTGGATGACGGTCGCGGGCATCGTGTTCGGCCTCATCCTGTTGTTGGTGCTGGGCACCTTCGCCTATGCCTATGCCACCCTGCCCGATCCCAGCCGGCTGGACCTGGCCGCCGGTGACGTCAAGATCGTCGACCGGAACGGCAACCCGATCGAGGTACGCAACGCCCAGGGCGTGCGCGTCATACCGAAAGAGCTTTCGGATATCAGTCCCAACTTGCAGAAGGCGACCATCGCGGTCGAAGACAAGCACTTCTACCAGCACCACGGCGTGGACTGGGGACGGGTCATCAAAGCGGGCGTCATCGACGTCATCACCCGCAAGCCTCAGCAGGGCGCCAGCACCATCACGGAGCAGCTGGCCAAGATCGCCATCCTGCGATCGCCACAGAAGACGATCCTGCGCAAGCTGCGCGAGGCGCTGCTGGCAACGGCCCTGGAGTCGAAGTACAGCAAGACTGACATCCTCAAGCTCTATCTCAATTCCATCTACTACGGCCACAACGCAACCGGCGTCGAGGCCGCCGCCGAGGTCTATTTCGGGAAGCACGCCAAGGACCTGACGCTAGGTGAGGCATCCCTGCTCGCCGGGCTGCCCAATGGTCCCAGCTATTACGATCCGGCGCTGCACAAAGACCGGGCGCTCGCCCGGCAGGCGGTCGTGCTGGACGCCATGGTGAACACCGGCGTGATCACCAGCGCCCAGGCCGAGCAGGCGAAGAACGAGACGCTCACGTTTGTCTTCAAGGAGAACCGGAGCAGCCTGGCGCCCCACTTCGTCGACTACGTTTTCGAACAATTGGAGACGGTCTACGGGCCATCCATCATCAACACCGGCGGTCTCACGGTCAAGACCACGCTCGATCTCAATCTGCAAAAGGCGGCCGAGCAGGCGGTGACCGTCGGTCAGCAGCGCCTGGGACGGCTTGGTGCCGACAATGGTGACTTCCTGGCGATGGACCCCAAGACCGGCGAGATCCTGGCGATGGTCGGCTCAGCCGACTACCTCAACAACGACATCAAGGGCCAGTTCAACGTCGTGACGGCACTACGCCAGCCGGGCTCGTCCTTCAAGCCCTACGTCTACGAGCAGGCCTTCAAATCGCACAAGCTCACCATGGGCAGCCCGCTGGACGATACGTCGCGGCATTTCGCCAACGGGCAGTTCCATGACTTCGACTTCCGCGACATGGGCATCATCTCGGCCCACAAGGCGCTGTTGCTCTCCCGCAACATCCCGGCGCTCGAGACGATGCAGACCGCTGGCGTCGACAACGTCGTCAATTTCGCCCACGACATGGGGATCACCACGCCACTCAAGAGCGAGGTGACGACCGCGATCGGATCGAGCGAGGTCCGCCTGTTGGACCATGCCGTCGGCTATGGCGTGTTTGCCACCGGTGGAACGCGGCACGATCCGGTGTCGCTTCTCGAAGTCAAAGACAAAGACGGCAACACCCTCGACAATCCGAACAAGCCCCAGGGCAAACAGGTCATCAGCGCCCAGGAGGCGTACCTGATCACCGATATCCTCAAGGACTATTCGAGCCAGTGGAATCTGGGCTGGAACAAGCCGTTCGCCGGGAAGTCCGGGACGACGAACAACTACCGCGATGCCTGGATGATGGCCTACTCGCCGAACCTGGTGATCGGCGCCTGGGTTGGACATACCGGACCCGGCAACCAGGACATGAACGGGGTTTACGGCACCATGGTCGGTAGCTCGGTCCTCAGGGACTTCATCAACAATGGCCTGACCCAGGCGCACTTCACCGTGGAGACCTTCAAGCGTCCCGATGGATTGATCGACGGGCCGCCGTGTGCGAGCAGCGTGAGCGCGTCGCCCTCGGCCTCGGCGTCGGCCTCGGCGTCGGCGGGCTCCCGTAGCTCCGAGAAGGAGCTCTACCTGCCGGGCACCGAGTGCAAGCCCGCGCCGACACCCTCCCCCAGCCCCACGCCCTTGCCCACACCACTGACGTCGGTGATTCCATCGATCGTTCCCAGCGGGATCTTGCCAACCCCGACCCCGAGCTCTGCGCCGACGCCGACGCCCACTGCCGGGCCCGGCCAGACGCCTTAGAGTCGCCGCAGGTAGTCGAGCAGCGCCGGCAGGTCGCGAAA
>VBEQ01000207.1 GCA_005881235.1 Chloroflexota bacterium
GCGAACATCCGCCACTTGATGCTCGAGGAAGCGATCCACGTCATCCGCGAGCTCTGGAAGGGCGGCTATGTCAGCCACCAGGGCGACTACTTTGATGTCCACGACGCACGCATCTTCAGCATGCCGAAGCAACTGCCCCCGATTGCCGTGGCGGCGAGTCGCCGCGAGTCGTGTCGACTCGCGGCGCGGACCGGCGCCGCGCTGATCGCGACCCAGCCCAAACCAGAGCTGGTCAGCATGTATCGCGATGCCGGCGGGACAGGGCCGTGCTACGCCCAGATCGCGCTCTGCTGGGGAAAGGATGAAGCACAGGCGCGCAAGACTGCGCACCAATACATGCGGTTTTCGGTTCCCGCGTGGAAGGTGATGTCGGAACTGCCCAACCCCGTCAACTTCGCCGCCGCTTCGACCACGGTTCGCGAGGAGGACGTTGCCGAGTCGGTCCCGTGCGGTCCGAACGTCAACCGGCATCTCGAGGGTATTCAAAAATATCTCGACGCGGGATTCGACCGCATCGCGATACTCCAGGCGGGACGCGACCAGGACGGATTCTTCGGCTTCTGGAATGAGGAGCTGAAGCCGCGCCTGGGACAGATGGGGCTTGCCGCGGGCCGTCAGGAGGCCGCGGCACCGGCGGCCGGGCGCAGCTCGCGGTAAACCGACAGCAGCCGGTCGAGGTTATCGGACAAGCTAAAGCGCTCGACGGCCCGGGCTCGTGCGCGCCGGCCGAGCTCTCCGCGGAACTCGGGGAATTCGATCAAGGTGCGCAGCGCCAGGCGCAATTGTCCGTCGAGGTCCTTGGTGTCCAGGACGATGCCCGCTCCGCGTAGCGCCTCACCGTCCGAGCCAACGTCGGTTGCCACCGGGGCGACGCCACATGCCATCGCCTCCAGCAAGGAGAGCGACAAGCCTTCAACCATGGAGGGCAGGACGAAGATGTCCATGGCTCGCAACATCGCGATCCGCTCCGCTTCATCGATCACCTGCCCGGTGAAGACGACGCGAGCGCTTCCATAGCGTCGATCGAGGCGACGCTTCTCGCTCCCGCTTCCGACGACCACCAGCTTGACATCCTCGGGCGCATCAACATCCTGGAAGGCACGCACCAGGAGGTCGACGTTCTTCTCGGGATCGACGCGGCCGAGATAACCGACCAGGGCGCCGGCCTCGAGCGTCTGTTTGAAATCGGATGCTCCCGGTGTGTATTTCTCGATATCGACGCCGTTGGGAATCACCGCGATGTTCTCGGCGGGAACTCCGTAGGTCTCGAGCAAGCTCTTTTGTTGCTCGGAAAAGATGATCACCCGGTCGAAGCTGGCGAGCGACTGGGCGTAGAGGCGATAGACCGCCGTGCTGATGCCCTGCCACAGCCCGAAGCGAGAGTCGTAGGGGACATGGAAGGTGGCGACAGCCGGCAGGCCGAGCTCGTGGCAGAGCTCGGGGAGTCCGAAATCGATCAGCGTGGAGAAGCTGAGCGAGACATGGACCAGGTCGACGTTCTCGCGACGCAGGAGATCGCTGATGCTGCGCTTCGTCCTCGGCGAGGAGATGATGTAGCGGTGGCTACCGGTCAATGAACGGAGCGTCAGCCCGTCGTCGGTGACCGCCGCCAGCGTGCCGTGATGGACGAAGAAGACCTTGACCCCACGAGCCCGAAGCCCGGCGACGGTCTCGCGCGAATAGGTCAGAAGGCCATCGCCCGCGCGGCCACTCTGGTGCCCGAGCCAGGCGACGCGCAACGGCTCATTCATCGGGACTTGAGGTCCTCGAGGAGTTCGAGGAGAAAGGGGCGGTTCGGCAGTTCGGGGTGGGGGATGTGGAGGCCGGGCTCGTCGACGGACCTACCGTCGTAGCGCAGGATGTCGATATCGATTTCTCGTGGCCCCCATCGTTGTCGGGCGGTGCGGCCAAGCTGCCGCTCGATGTCCTTCACGGTGTTAAGCAATGGCCGAGGTTCGAGTGATGTCTCAACCTCGAGCACCTGGTTCAAGAAGCGCGGCTGGTCTTCGACGCCGAGCGGCTCGGTCTCCGCAACGCGCGACGCCCGGATCAGCGTGATGCCCGCCTCGGGCAACGCCTCGCGCGCCGCTTGCAGGTAACCGGCTCGATCGCCCAGGTTACCGCCCAGCGCCAGCCACACCCTTGTCACGTGCCCCGGATGGCATCCGCCATGCGCGCCACGCGGACCATCGCCTTGACATCATGAACGCGGACGATGTCGGCGCCACCGGCGATGCTCAGTGCGACCGCGGCGGCGGTTCCTTCCAGCCGTTCGCCGGCCGGCAGGTCGAGCGTCTTGCCGATGAACGACTTTCGCGACGGGCCGATCAGGAGCGGAAACCCCAGCTGGCGCAGCTCGGGCAGACGGCGGATGATCTCGAGGTTTTCCTCGCGTGTCTTGCCGAATCCGATTCCGGGGTCGAGGATGATGCGATCGTCCCGGATGCCGGCCGCTCGGCCCACCTCGACGCTCTCGAGCAGGCTTTGGGCGATCTCGCCAATCAGGTCGCGGTAGCCGCCGCCTGGCTTGTTGTGCATCAGGATGACCGGAGTCCCGGCGAGAGCGACGGCCCCCGCCATCGCCGGATCGCGCCGGAGTCCCCACACGTCGTTGACCAGGGTGGCGCCGGCCGCGAGCGCTCTTTCCGCAACCTGAGCTTTATAGGTGTCGATCGAGACCGGTACCGCGACCGCGGCCGCCACCCGCTCCACGACGGGGATCACGCGCGACAATTCCTCCTCGGCGCTGACTCCCGGACCAGCCCAGGTCTCCGGGCGGGTCGATTCGCCACCGATGTCGACCAGGTCGGCGCCATCCTGTTCCATCTGCCTGGCCTGGGTGACGGCGGTCTCGAGATCCATCACGCCGTCTCCCGAGAACGAGTCGGGGGTCACGTTGACGATGCCCATTACATAGGTTCGCGCGCCCCAGGTGAAGTCACGCGCGCCGATGCGGGCCGATCGCATCGTGGCGGCCATCGGCCTGAGCGTAGCATCATGTCGTTTCGGTGACAGACATCAAACTAAGCCGCCTCCTCGAGGGCGTCGAGGTGCTCGAGGCACCGCCAACCGACCCTGAGGTCAGCGGCCTCTGCTACGACTCCCGGCGCCTCAACCCAGGCGACTGCTTCGTCGCCATCCCGGGTACGCACACCGACGGGCACCGCTACGTCGAAACGGCGCTGCGCGATGGTGCGGTGGCGGCGGTGGTGCAGCGCCGGGCCGGCGCCGCCTGGCCGCAGGTGGTGGTGCCGGACACGCGCCGGGCGCTCGCCCTGATGTCGAGCACGTTCTACGGTCGCCCCAGCGCGGACATGGTGGTCATCGGGGTGACTGGAACCGATGGCAAGACGACCACCACGACGATGATCCACCAGATGCTGTTGAGCGCCGGGCGGCGAGTCGGTTCAATGAGCACGGTGGACATCCGCCTGGGCGACGCCGTCGATCCAAACGATTCGCGCCAGACCACCCTGGAGGCGCTGGAGGTTCAGGAGCAATTGGCTCGGATGCGCGATGCCGAAGTGAAGTACGCCGTGATCGAAACCAGCTCGCATGGGCTCGCGTTGCAACGCGTGGTGGGGGTCGAGTATGACGTAGCCGTTTTCACCAACATCGCGCACGAGCATCTCGATTTCCACAAGACGATCGAGGCCTACCGAGAGGCGAAGGCGCAGCTGATCGACCTGACAGCCGGCAGTGCCCGCAAGGGTATCGAGAAGACGGCCGTGCTCAACCGCGATGACCCGAGTTACGCGTACCTCGTCGACCGGCCGATTGCCCGCCGGATCACCTACGGCTTGCAGCTCGAGGCGGACCTCAAAGCCGATCGAGTCGAGGCAACCCCGCAGGGTCTACGGGTCGATGGGTCCACACCGCTTGGGCCGCTCGCGCTGGATTTGAAGTTGAGCGGCCGCTGGAACGCGGCCAATGCGCTGGCCGCGGCGGCCACCGGTGTCGCCGTCGGGCTGACGCTCGACGAGATCCGTCATGGGCTGGATAGTTACGCGGGGGTCAGTGGCCGGATGGAGCGTGTCGACCTTGGCCAGCCGTTCAGCGTGATCATCGACTATGCGCATACGCCGCAGAGCCTCGAGAAGGTCCTCCGCGAGCTGCGGCCCATCACGCGGGGCAAGCTCATCGCCGTCTTCGGTAGCGCCGGCGATCGCGATCGCGAGAAGCGGCCCTGGATGGGCGAGATCGCGGCCCGTCTCAGCGACTACGCCGTTTTCACGAACGAAGACCCGCGCGAAGAAGACGCCATGACGATCCTCAGCGAAATTGCCGCTGGTGCGGAGGAGGTCGGCTGGAGCGAGGGCCAGCAGTACGCGCGCATCGAGGACCGGCGGCAGGGGATCGCGCATGCAGTCCGCCGCGCCGGTCCTGGGGATACCATCCTGCTCGCCGGCAAAGGGCACGAACGGAGCATTCTCATCGGCCGGGGCAAAGAGCCCTGGGACGAACGAGCCGCGGCCGAAGCGGCGATCCGCGGACTCTCGTCGTGACGAAGCCCGAACGCCAATGAGCCGGGCCGTTGAGGAGGTCAACCGCCGGATGCTCCGCGCCCGCGACGCGATGGATCGCGCTTACGCCGAGCCATTGGACCTGGCGACGCTGGCTCGGATTGCCAACGTCTCGGAAGCGCACTTCATCCGCACCTTCCGCGCCACCTTTGGCGAGACGCCGCACCGCTACCTCCAGCGCCGGCGGGTCGAACGAGCCATGTTCTTGCTGCGCGCGACCGACCGGAGCGTGACGGACGTCTGCCTGGACGTGGGGTTCACCAGCCTGGGCACCTTTAGCCGGAGCTTTCGCGACATCGTCGGCGAGCCACCATCCGGGTACCGTGCGCGTGGGCCGATCGTCGCCGTCCCGACCTGCTTCGCGATGGCATGGACCCGACCGAGCAGTTTTGGAGAAGCCAAAGCCAGAGACGTCGTCTAGCGTGGGATCCAACATCAATCCCAACATCACGGAGGTCTACCCATGTTCAAGGCTCTTCTGATCACGTCGCTCTACGTTCTCGACCAGAACAAGGCGCTCGACTTCTACGTCGGCAAGCTCGGCCTCGAAGTGAACACCGATCAGGATCTGGGCTTCATGCGCTGGCTGACGGTGAATGTGCCGGGCGATGCCCGCCAGATCCTGCTGGAGAGGCCCGGCGCGCCAGGCCTCGACGAAAAGACCGCCGAGCAGGCCCGCGAGCTGGTGACGAAAGGCGCGACCGGCGGGACCCTGTTCTTCACGACCGACGATTGCTGGAAGACCTACGAGGAGCTGCGGGCGAAGGGCGTCGAGTTCACCGAGGGGCCAACCGAGCGACCGTACGGCATCGACTGCGGCCTGCGTGACCCGTTCGGCAACCACATCCGTTTCTCGCAGCTGCTCCAGGTCCCAACAGCTACGGCGAGGGCGACCAAGGCGAACCGATGAAGTTTCGCGCAACAATCGAGCTCGCAGGCAAGACCGCTACCGGCATCGAGGTGCCGGCAGCGGTCGTCACCAAACTGGGATCCAGCAAGAAACCAGCGGTTCGCGTCACGATCAAGGGTTACACGTATCGGAGCACCATCGCCACCATGGGTGGGCGGTTCATGCTGCCGATCAGCGCGCAGGTCCGCGAGGCCGCGGGTGTGGCCGCCCGCGACAAGGTCGACGTCGATGTCGACCTCGACACGGCGCCTCGCGTGGTGACGGTGCCGCCCGACTTCTCGCGCGCGCTCGCGCGCGAACCCGCCGCGAAGCGTTTCTTCGAGGGTTTGAATTTCAGCAGCAAGCAGCGGATCGTGATCGCCATCGAGGCTGCCAAGACACCGGAAACCCGTGAGCGGCGAATCGCGAAGGCGGTCAGCTCCCTGCGCGAGGGCCGAAGTTAGCAGTCCGAGAACCTTACCGACGCGCGGCCAGCACCAGTTTGCGATCGGTAAACGACTTCACACCGCCGTCGGCAACCACGATCTCGAGGTCGCGGACGGCTGAGGCCGGAGCGTCGAGGAAACGGGCACGGACTCGCTCCTGGGTCGCGGCGTCTTCGCCGCCGCGTTCCAGCCACGGCTCGAAGTCGTGGGCCTTGCGAACGACCTCAAGCTTCGCGATGCGCAGGCCGGCCGCTTCGGCAAACGCGATCCATTCTCGCTGCGTGTAGATGTGTCGGTGCGTCGGGTCGCGCAGCCTTTCGACCTCATCCTGGTACGCCGCGCTTTCCGAGTCCTCGGGAGCGAGCGTGTCGACAAAGATGAAGACGCCGCCCGGCCGGAGCACACGCGCTACCTCGCGGAAGGCGAGCGCGACGTCGTCGAAGTGATGGGCGGCCAATCGGGTGGCGACAATGTCGAAGCTCGCGTCCTGGAAGGGCAGCCGTTCCGCGACTGCCTCGACGAACTCGGCGTTTCGCACGCCGACCTCGCCTAGGACACGTCGCGCGGTCGCCAGCATGGCTGGCACAGGGTCGGTCAGGACGACGCTCGATGCGTGGGGCGCGAGCGCGAGCGCGGTGTGGCCGGCGCCGGTCCCGATGTCGAGCACCCGTTCGCCTCCCATTGGCGCGGCGAAGTCGACGACCAGTTGCAGCTCGCGGCCCGACTTGTGCTCGCCGGTAGCGTACGCGTCGGCGGCTTTCTCCCAGCGGGTGGCGCTACTCACCCGCTCAGCTTAGGGCGACGCTGTCCAGGACCTGCTTGACCACCGGCGAATTCGGGTCGGCGGCAAAGAACGAGAACTGATAGCTGCGTCCCTTGGTCTGGTCGCGGCCGAGGAAGACCGCCGACATGAAGGGCCAGCCCTGATCGGGGCGCGCCCAGGCGGATGTGACCTTACAGGTATCGAGGGCGACCCTCGATACCTGCTCGCCCCCGCGCGCGGTGTAGCTCCAGACCTGTTGCACCGTCAGCGTGTCCGAAGCGCTGGTTTGAAGAATCAGGAAGGGAAGATCGTCGCCGCTCTTCAAGATCGTGGTCAATGCCGGATCGGACGACGGGGCGACCTGGTAACCCGGCGGCAGCATCAGGCTCCAACCCAACCCGCTCGCCGCGTGGATCGCCGTCGTCACGACCAGGTCCGACCGGACCCATCCGGCGAGGCTGGCCTGCTTGACGTGATACCAGACGCTTCCCGAGGCATCAGGCGCACGCTGATCGGCCGTCGCCTGGGTACCCTGCGATAGGATGCCCAGCTGCGCGGTCGAGGAGCTCGCTCCAGCACGCACCTTTGCGCCCAACGGCTCGTTGACCCACACCGGGAACGGCAGAGCCGGCGCGGCCGGCGGTGTGACGGTCGTCGCCGTCTTTGGCATCGGAAGGGAAGCGGGGCACGATGTCGGCGAGGCGTGCGGATCGATGGTCCCCGAGGCGGAGGGTTGAGGCCGGCCCGCCACGGCGTTGGACTTGTAGAGAGACGTCAGCGGCCCAGCCAGCAGGAAGGCCGCCGCGGCGCCGATTGCCATCAGGGGAATTAGGCGGAGAGCCGACCTCATGTTCATGCAACGCCGCCCCCCGTCGGTGCGTTACGACAGCGGTTTGCGCCCCGGCAGCCCGCTTCGGCGCGGAAAGCGCGCCGGCGTGGGGACCAGCTTCGGCACCACGACGAGGGCATGGCCGCCGGCGGGGTGCTCGAGGCGTGGAAGCCCCCCGCCGAGGAGGCGGGCGGCCGGCTCGAGGACGAGCGGGTCGAGGGGGCTGACCTGGGCAACGAGATCTCCACCAGTTCTAACGAAGGGAAGGGCCAGCTCCAGCAGCACCTCCGGTCGTGCTGCCGCCCTCGAGATCGCCCGATCGAATTGCTCCCGAAGCGCAGGCTGGTGGCCGAGCTCCTCCGCCCGCCCCAGGGCCACCGCGACGTTCGCCAGGCCGAGCGTCCCGGCCACGTGCTCGAGAAAGGCGCACTTGCGGGCGTTGGCCTCCAGCAGGGTGAACTGGATATGCGGCATCTCGACCGCCAGCGGAATCGCCGGCAGGCCACCGCCGCTACCGATATCGATCACCCTGGTGATGCCACCCCAGGACGCCTCGACCAGGACGCCGGCATCATCGATCAGCGCCTCGACCTCCTCGAGCGTCCGTGCCCCGGTGAGATTGATACTTCGGTTCCACTCGAGAAGCAGGTGCGCGTACTGCTGAACTTTTGGGCGCACAACCTTACAATATTGACGTGCCGATCTACGAGTTCTCCTGCCTGAGTTGCCGCCAAACGTTTGACGTCTTCGGCGGCTACGCGAGTCGCGACGAGCGCCAGGTCTGCCCCAGCTGTGAGAGCACCAACACGAAGGTGATGTTCTCCACCTTCGCGGTGGTGGGCACCGGCGAGGCGTCGAGCGCATCGACCAGCGGCGGCTGCGCCTGCGGCGGCAGTTGCGCCTGCTCGAATTGAGCGTAAACAACTAGACACCGGCGCCCCCTTCCGGCATGATGGGGGCCGTGGCGTCCAGCTCCGCGCCCATCCGATTCCGGCCGATGCCGCTGCCGGAGCTCCTCGACGAGCTGTTCCGCCTCTATCGCAGACATTTCTCTGTGATCGCGGGGATCAGCCTGTTGCTGGTGATTCCGGGGCTGCTGACAAGCTTGCTCTCGGGCTCTTACCGGACGAATCCCATCGGGATCCTCCTCCAGTACATCTCCAGCGGAGGAGGGGCGGCAGCTCTACAACAGATTCAGGCAGCGCAAGCACAGCAAAACTCCGCCTGGTCAGCACTGGAGGGGCTCATCGCTTTGATCATCGTCCCCTTTTCCCTCGGCGCGCTATATCGCGCTGCGGTCGATGGCGCCAAGGGCCAAGCCATGACGATTGCCTCAGTCCTGAAGGGAACCCTCGCTCGGTACTGGCCGCTTTATGGGTTCGCGATACTAACCGGCTTGTTTGGCGTGGTCTTGGTGATCGTCTTCGTCATTGGCCTCGTCCTCTTAGTTCTTCCTGGACTTGCGGCGCTTTGCGGAGGTGTCTACTTCGCGGTCCGCTGGTCGGTATCGATTGCGGCGATGATGGCGGAAAACATTGGGCCCATTCGTGGGCTTGGGCGCAGCTGGAATCTGGTCAAAGGCATGTGGTGGCGGACGTTCGGAATAATCCTGCTGGCCGTAATCGCGTACATCGTCATTTACCTGGCACTACTGGCCCTCTTCACCGTGGTTGCCGCCATCATGCCAGCGATCAGTACAGACACGAGGAGCGGAGTCGCGACGGCGGCAACAACGCTCGTTGATGCGTTGATCGCACCGATGTTTCCCATCCTTCTCACCCTCCTCTACTTCGATCTGCGGGTTCGCAAGGAAGGCCTCGACTTGGATCAGCTCGCCGAGCAAACGTCTCCGGGCCCTGCTCCGGCTTAGAAGTTCGTTGCGCGCGCGCGTCCGGCCGCTGCTGCCGATGCTCGTCCTCACGCTGGCCACCGCCGTGCCCGCGTCGGCGAGCCAGGCCGATGATTACACGAACGCGATTCATCGGGCGCTGACGCTAGTCCAGTTCGCGGAGCGCGGCGACACCCCCTCGATTGGCCAGGCGCTCCAGGTACTCGCCACTGCGCCGGGACCCAGCCAGCCGGAAATTCTACGCGACCTGGGCACTGACCCGCCCGCCCTCACCGACGCCGACCAACGGCTGCAGGCGTTGTATGGCGCGCTCCAGGCACGGGTCGATACCCCCGATCCGGAGCGCGCGCGGCAGCAGCTCAATAACGTCTTATCGATGGCACGCTATGCTGGCTTGACATCCGGGCCATCGATCGTGGACCGCATCGTGGACGCGATCACGAACGCGCTAGGTCGCTTCTTCCGCTGGCTCGGTGTCACTAACCTCCATCTGGGTATCCCGCCCCTGGTCTGGCTGGGACTCGCCGCGCTGTTCATCCTCGGCATCATCCTCTGGCCGATGCGCGGCATGCTTAGCCGCGGAGGGCGGGAGGCCGTGCCGAGAGTGGCACCCGGGGCGGCCCGCGCCTTCACAGATTTCTTCGCCGATGCGGATCGGTACGCCGCCGCGGGCGACTATGTCGCGGCCATCCGAGCGCTTGCTGGCGGAGTCACCGGCAGAATTAGCGGTGAGCGGGTGTGGGACCGCAGTCCGCTAACGGTACGCGAGCTTTTTCAACGCACCAAAGATTCCGAATCGCTTCGGCCGCTCTTACGCTCGTTCGAAGAGGCCAGCTATGGTCGTCGGCCACCAGACCAGACGACATTTGAACAAGCACTCGAGGCCGCTCGCCCATACCGGAGGCCGACGGTGTGAAGCGCGGCAGCTGGTTTGGACTGGGAGTCCTTGTGGTCACAGTCGTCATCCTGGTTATGTTTCGAGGAACCACTCGGAACGACTCGCCGGAGCACAGTTCAGCCAGCGACTCGGGGAAGGGCACGTCCGCGCTTCGACTCTATGCCGCGTCTCTCGGCCACGCCACCGGAACCGTCGAAGGCGATTACACTCTTCCGTCGTCGCCCGCCCTGCTGTTCGTCTTCCGGCCGACGGAGGGCTTCAGCAACGCCGAGAGTCAACAGCTCGACAGCTGGCTGCGAGCGGGCAACGTGGCGGTCTACGCTACGGAGGAACGCGATCCGGAGCTCGACAACCAGTTCGGACTGCACCTGACGAGCCGTACCGTGGACGCCCCGGCGCACGCCGCGGCGCCCGTCTTCGGTGGGGTCGGCTCACTGTCCGGTTCCTCAACCGCCCTCGCCTTCAAGCCATCGCCGTCACAGGTGCCCCTCCTTCGAAACGCCGCCGGCGATGTGCTTGCCGTTCGCATGACGGTCGGCTCCGGCCAGCTGATTGCCATGACCGATCCGCTTGTGCTTTGCAATGGCTACCTGCGATTGGCCGACAATGGCCGGTTCGCCGCTGATCTGATCGCGCTCACGCCCAACGGCGGGACCGTGTTGTTCGATGAGTTTCACCACGGGCAGATCGCCGGCAACGCGCCGACGGCGACCGCCTGGGTGCTGACCCCCTGGGGCGCGGCGCTCGCGCTGGCGGTGATCATCATCGTTGCAGGTCTCGCCTTGCGCGGCCGCGCCTTCGGTCCGCCGATTCCGCTGCGCCAGGCCGGGGATCGTTCCGGCGCGGAATACGCGGCCGCCGTGGGCAGCTTGCTTCATCGCACCGGGGCTCGCCGGGTCACGCTCGAGACCTTGCTCGCGGCGACGCGTCGCACCGTGGCGGAACGGGTTGGGCTTGGTAGCGAGACGCCAGCCGACCAGGTCCTGGAAACGATCGCACAGCGCTCGCCCGCCGCGGCCGCCGAATTAACCCGGGCTGAGGCCGAGCTTCCGTCGGCGCTGAACTCGGAAGCCGCGGTGCTGGACATGGCCCGGCGGCTGCACGACCTGGCCTATCCACTATCGACCATCGAGCACCAGAAGGAGTCCGCATGAAGGCTGCCGACTTTTACGCGCGTTTTCGTTCCGAAGCATCGAAGGCGATCGTGGGCCAGGACGAGGCGGTGCGCCTCTGCGCCCTGGCGCTGATCGCGCAAAGCCACGTCCTCCTCGAGGGCGTACCGGGTGTCGGCAAAACCTTGCTCGCCAAGACCATCGCCCGGCTGCTGTCAGTGCAATACGGCCGGGTGCAGTTCACGCCCGACCTCATGCCGGCCGACATCGTCGGCACGTCGGTGTACGATCTGCAATCGCGCTCCTTCCGGGTCCGCCAGGGACCGGTGTTCACCAACATCCTGCTGGCGGACGAGATCAATCGCGCCCCCGCCAAGGTTCAGGCGGCCTTGCTGGAATCGATGGAGGAGCGCGGCGTCAGCCTCGAAGGCCAGCAGTTGCCACTGCCCGACCCGTTCATGGTGCTGGCCACGCAGAACCCGATCGAGTACGAGGGAACCTACCCGCTACCCGAAGCGCAACAGGATCGTTTCCTCTTCAAGGCCGTGATGGCCTACCCCACCCCGACGCAGGAGCTGGAGATGCTGAGGCGGTGGGATGCCGGCATCGAGCTGAGGGATCCGGCGCGCGCCGGTGTCGAGCCAGTGCTGGATGCGGCCGCCATCATCGAATGCCGCGAGGAGGCGCGCAAGGTTACGGTCGAGGAGAAGGTGCGACGCTACATCATCGAGCTGGCCGTCTCCACCCGCCAGGCGGCCGAGCTGGTACTGGGCGCGAGTCCGCGGGCCGAGGTGCTCCTCATGCTCGCGGCCAAGGCCGCCGCGGCGTTCGACGGGCGTGATTACGTTACCCCGGATGATGTGAAAGGGCTGCTTCGTCCCACCTTCCGCCATCGCCTTCTGCTTCGGCCGGAAGCCGAGGTCGGCGGACAAACCGCCGACAGCCTGCTCGACTCCGTCATCGCCCGAGTCACTCCCCCGCGCTAGGGTTCACGGGTGACGCTGGTTCCCCAACCGCGTCTGCTGATCGCCCTGCTGCTGGGGGCGGTCCTGATCCTGCTCGTGCTGGTGCATCCGGTTTTTCTCATCCTCTTTCTCGCCTACTACGCGGCGCTGCTGGGATTTGCTCTGGCCGACGGGGCGCGGCTGCCGAAAAAGTCCGGCTTCATGGCGAGCCGCGTGCTACCCCAGCCGTTTTCGCTCGGCGAAGTCCAGTCGGTCCAGGTGCTGGTCGCCCACTCCGAGGCGGCCGGCCTGCTTGCCGAAGTCGCCGACCACGTGCCCGCGGATTTGCAACCCGACCGCCGGATCCTGACGGGTACCTTCGACCGGGAAGGCCTGTTGGGCGTCGAGTACACGGTTCAGCCGCCCCATCGCGGCCGTTATCCGTTCGGCCCGGTTGACCTTCGGTGCTGGCGTCGGGGAGGCTGGCTCATCCGGCAGGTCCGCATCAAGGCCGATGAGCCAGCGGCTGTGTATCCCGACGTGCTCGCCATCAAGCGCTACGAGCTGATGTTGCGCCGCGGCATGCGGATCATGATGGGGCTCCGGCGCGCCCGTCCGCCCGGAGCGACGACCGCGTTCGCGGGATTGCGGGACTACCTGGCGGGGGATGATGTCCGCCGGATCAACTGGAAAGCCACAGCACGCCGCGACAACCCGGTGGTCATGGAGGTCGAAGCCGAGCGCGGCCAGCAGGCGATCATTGCGCTCGATTGCGGGCGGTTGATGACGGCTCCCGCTGGTTACCTCACCAAGCTGGATCACGCGGTCAACGCGGCCCTGCTCCTGGCCTGGGTGGCGCAGAGCCAGGGCGACAAGGTCGGCATGCTCACCTTCAGCGACGGCGTGCGCCGTTTCGTGGCGCCCCAACGTGGGCCCGCCCAGGTGACCCAGCTGAACAAGGTGCTGTACGACGTCAAGGCCGAGTACACGGAACCAGATTTTTCTGAAGCCTTCGCGCAGCTGGCCTTGCGCGTCAGCCGCCGCTCGCTGGTGGTCGTCCTCACCGACGTGCTCGACCCCGAAGCATCGCGCGATCTGGTGGCCCACGCGATCCGCTTGAGCCGGCGGCACCTGGTGATGGTAGTCGCCATGTCGGATCCCGAGGTGCTGGCAGCCCGCGACGCGCCGGTCGAGCGGGTCTCGCGCGCCTACGAGTGGGCGGCGGCGGAGGAGTTGCTCGCCGCGCGCCGGGCGAGCTTTGAGCAGCTGCGGCAGGGGGGAGTGCTCGGCCTCGACGTCGAGGCTGGCCGGCTCAGCCCCTCGCTGGTCGAACGCTACCTCGAGCTGAAGGAGCGCGCGCTGCTCTAGCGCGTTCGAGTAACTTCCCCGACCCCTGTGCGTTGCGTTCACCGGAGCCGGTATGAAAACGCTCGAACGGCATCGAATTGACGCAATCGCACGGGAGCTCGAGACCGGCGCGTACGGCCTGGCACTTGGCCTTGGCCTGGAGCCAGCATCGGCCGAACGGATCCTTTTGGAGGCGTTCGCCACCATGGCGCCGTCTGTGCCCAGGACGACCCGAATTGACCAGCTGCGCAAAGAGCTCTCCGCGCGTATTCGGAAACGTGCGCCGCAGGAATGGGTGCCCGCGACGACCGACCCAGAAGAGGCCCCAGCAGCATCGGTCAGCGAAAACCTCCACCTCCGTATCGTCGACCTCCTCGAAGAGCATCAGGCCGACGATCCGGTCGGGCGGCGACGGGCGGTGCTCGCCGGCTCCATCGGCGTCGCGCTGCTGGTAGCAGGCATTGCCTTCCTTCGGGTTCATGCCGATGCGTTGGCCGCGGCACGGCCGGCCATCAATGAGCTGAGCCCGGCGGCTGCCGCGACCGGTGTACCACTCGACGGCGACGTCAGGGTGAAGTTCGACCACCGGCCCGAGGGCACCCCGACGCTGCGGTTGGAGCCGCCCCACGCGCTCTTGGAGTCAACGCACTGGGACGGCAACATGCTGGTGGCGGTCTACTCAGGGCTACACCTTTCCACCCGCTACCAGCTCGTTCTTCAGGCGGATTATCGGAGCCGGCTCAAAGACGTTGGTCATCTCGAAAAGCGCTGGTACGTAACCACCCGCGGCTATCCGGTGCTGTCCGCGCTCACCCCGGCGCAGGGCCAGACGCGGGCGCCACGGACTGGAAAGATCTCGATCGACTTCAGTTATCAGCCGCCGGCAACGGCGCGCCTCATCATCACGCCCGCCGATGGAATCCTGGCGCTCGGTGATTGGAGCGGGACAGCCTACACGGCCAGCTACAGCGGACTGAAGCCGCTTACCCAGTACGAAGTCACGCTGAGCCTCGACTACGGCGCGGCCGCCGCCGGCACGCAACGGCAGTGGTCCTTTTCGACGGAGCCCGGCTGGCCGCCAAGCGGCACAGCGGTCATCTGGTACGCGACGCAACCACCCTGGAACCCAACGGATCAGCGCTTGCTCGCGGTCGACTGGCAGGGAAACCCCGCCGGCACCATGTATCCAACCTCGACCCTGGTCCAGCAGGCGCCCGACGGGTCATCCGTGCTGACCCCGGACGGCGGCTCCATCGACGTCAACGGCGCCGTTCCCGCCGCAAGGCCCGCCTACGCGTCGACCGCGTTCGCCGCCGATGACAGCCGGAGCGTCTGCAAAGTCGTGGAAACCGGCCCCTTCTGGCTGGAAGCCGGCCCTCTGCGCGGGCCGTCGCGCCGCGTCGTCCTTCTGGGTTCCGGAGGCGGGCGGGTCGGCTTCGACATCCTTGCCTGCAGCATGGCCAGCGACCGCGCCGTGATCGCGGATAACGGGATGGGAGGCACGGCCGCGGTCCGTGTGATCGCGCTGACGACCGGACGCCTTGTGTACCAGCGGTCGTATGGCGGAGCAGACGACAACTTTTGACGCTCAAGGCCAGCTTGCGACGGCGTTCACGACGATCCGGCGGGTAGTCGATGGGCGCACGGTGGCCCGGCTCGATAACCAGCGCGTCCTGCGATTCTCGTGGGATGGGACGCGCGTGGTGACGGTGCCCATCCTCAGCGGCAGCGACGTGACGCTCCTCGAATGGCAGACCGGAAAGGTCATATGGCGACAGGCCGGTGATCCGGCCATGGTCGGCCGTCCCGCCTTTGCGATGTCGCAGCCGAACGGGACGGCCATGGCGATCGGGGTCGGGGGCGCGGATCGTAGCGGTGCGCTCGACCAGCTCTGGATCGTCGCTGCCGACGGACAGGCGACGCAGGTCGTGAAGGGGTTGCTCTACGCCGCGTTCACCGGCGCCTTCTGACGCGACCGGCCCGTGAAGAGCAAGTATCCATACAGAAGTGCGCCGGTTGTCAGGCCGACGGCGACCTTGACGCCGGTGGGTGCGTCCGAGGGGCTGAGGTTTCCCTCGATGATGCCGGCGATGATCAGCAACGGCGCCAGGCCCGCCAGGATGATGACGGCCTTGCGGGCCGCGAGCACGAGCGCATCTCGGCGTCGATACGCACCCGGTAAGAGGATGGCCCAGCCCATCATCAACCCACTGGCGCCCGCCGCGACCACGACTGAGAGCTCGAGCACGCCGTGCGCGATCACGAAATCGAGCAGCCCGGGCGCGATGCCGTAGGCGTTGGTCAGGCCGAGGAGGCCGCCCAGCTGGATCCCGTTCGTCATCAGCACGTAGACCGTCGGCAGGCCGAGCAGCACGCCAAACGCGAAGGCGAGGATCGACACGTTGATGTTGTTCGTCATGATCACTCCCGACATCAGCGCGCGCGTGTCGGGCGAGATCTGGGTCCAGAGTTGGTGGTTGTGAACCCCCTGCACGATTTGCGCGGGGACCAGCGCGTAGGCCAGCTTGGGGTCGAGGGTGACAGCGATGAAGGCGATGACGGCCGGGCCGAACAAGAGAAGCGCGGCCGCGACCAGGTAGGGGGCCGCTTCGCGGTACGTCTGCGGCAAGGTGCGTTTATAGAAGACCGCGATCCGTTCCCCGAGATTGCCGCCCTGCCGGTACACCGCGGCGTGACCGCGCGCGACCAGGCCGTTCAAGTATCCGGCAACCGGCTCGGTGGGCCAGTCGCGCTTGGCGCGGGCAAAGTCGGCGGTCGCGCGGCGATAGAGCGCGGCCAGCGAAAGGACCTCGGTCGGCAGCAACCCGCCGACGCGGCTCGTCCCGGCTCGCTGCAACAGTTTTTCCAGGCGATCCCACTCGGGCCGCCGCCGGGTTACGAACTCATCGGCGCGCATCTATCCATGATGACGCACGGCGCGCTGAAATCTCTCCACGAACGGGCGTTAGACTGCAGGCGTGCAGCCGCCGGATGCCTCGGACGACCTGGTTGTTTCCACGCCGGAACGGGTGGCGTTCCAGTACGAGATCGCTGGCATTGGGAGCCGTTTCCTGGCGCAGTTCATCGACGTGCTGGTGATTACCGTGATCCAGATCGTTCTCACCATCGGAGCCGCGGCGCTCGGCGGCATCTTCAACTCGATCCAGGTCTTCGGGCTGGTGGAGCTCATCCTCACGTTCATCCTGATCGCGGGCTACTTCCTCATCAGCGAGGCCGCCTGGAATGGGCAGACACTGGGCAAACGGTACGTGCGCCTGCGGGCGGTGGGTGACCACGGGGAGCCGCTGACGATCGGCCAGGCGGCGATCCGCAACCTCGTTCGGGTGGTGGATTTCCTGCCGGCGTTCTACGCGATCGGCATCGTGACCATGTTCAGTAATAGCCGGGCGAAGCGGCTCGGCGATTTCGCGGCCGGCACCCTGGTCGTCCGCGACCGAGAACGGATCAGCCTCTACGACCTGGCGAGCACCACGCCGCTGGCCGCGTCCCAGCCAACGCCCGTCTCCTCCATCTGGTCAACCCCTAGCGCCGACACGCCGATAGCCGGTGAGTCGCCAGCAGCGATCGACCGCCCCGTGGACCCGGCGCTGCGCCGCCTGGTGGTGGCCTATGCGGCCCGGCGGGAACTCCTGCCCGCCGCTCGCCGCGAGGCGCTGGCCAGGAGCGCGGAAGCGGCCTTACGCGCGGCGCTGCCCGATGTCGTCGCCGCCGCTGGTCCCCTGGCGGCGCTCGACCAGCTCGCCGAACGTGAGGGAATCTCTGCCGTGCGACCCGTACACCGTAACGCCTCGAGTGCGATGACCTGGGGCGTGACGACGCTGATTTTCTTCTGGATGCCGATCATTGCCATCCCGACCGGCATCCTCTCGATCGTGTTCGGTGGCGACGCGGTGAAGGCCATCCGAGTGGAGCCCCAGAAATATCAGGGCGAGGACAAAGCGCGCACCGGCCGCCTGCTCGGGATCATCGGACTAACCATCTCGAGCGTCCTGCTGCTGATCTTCATTCTCGCGGTCGTCCTCGGAAACAGCTAGAGGTGCTGCCGCCCGGCGATGCCGGTGTCGACCGGGTGCCACCATTCGACCCTGGACTCGCCGAGCTTCCAGCACAGACAAACGGTCTCGCCTTCACGCTGGTGCAGGAAATCGATCAACCCGATCGAGGGATCGCGCAGCACGATGCCCCAGTCCTGCAGCTGTCGCGTGTCGCGCTCGAGCGTCCGCTGCAGCTCAGACAGGTGGCGAGCGGGGAGACCGCCGCCGTTGTGTGACGCCTTCTCCCTGACGGCCGCCACCGTCTTGTCCTTGGCCAGCGCTTCCTGGGTGGCCCGGATCCGCTCCAGCAGCGGCTTCAATGTGGGCACGAGGGCGTTGGCCTCCTCGACGCTGTAGAACTTCTCTGGCATGCGGTCTGCTCAGGCGGCCGAGATGGGTGCCATGGCACGCAGACGGGCGACCATTCCGGGCAGTCGATCGAGGACGAGCTCGATCTCCCCTTCGGTGTTGCCCTTGCCGACCGACAGTCGCAGGCTGCCAAGGGCGCGTTCTCGCGGGTAGCCGAGCGCGAGGATGACGTGACTCGGTTCGAGCGAGCCCGAGGTGCAGGCCGATCCTGAGGAGGCGGCGAAACCGTCCATGTCGAGCTGCAGCAAAAGCGATTCTCCCTCTACGCCCTCGAACAGGAAGCTGGCGTGGTGCGGAAGGCGGTTCACGGGGTGACCGGTGAGCTCGGCCGCAGGGATGCGGCCGAGGACGCCCGCGATCAGGCGGTCGCGCAACGCGGTGAGGTGGGTCGTGTTCTTCGCCATGTCGCGGCGCGCGATGCCGATGGCTTTCGCCAGTCCCACGATGCCGGCGACGTTCTCGGTTCCCGCGCGGCGGTTGCGTTCGTGCCCGCCTCCCAGGATTTGCGGCAGAAGCCGCACGCCGGAGCGAACCACCAGGCAGCCCGCGCCCTTGGGGCCGTGCAGCTTGTGCGCCGACATGGAGAGCAGGTCGACTCCGAGCTCATCGACGCGTGTCGCGATCTTTCCGGTGGATTGCACGGCGTCGGTATGGAAGTAGGCGCTGCTTCGCTCGCGCGTGACCGCGACCAGCTCGCGGATCGGCTCGATGGTGCCGATCTCGTTGTTCGCGTGCATGATGCTGACCAGGATCGTGTCGGGCCGGAGCGCGCGACCCAGGTCGGCGGGATCGACCAGGCCGGTACGATCGACAGGGAGCCGCGTGACTTCGAAGCCGTCCTGCTCGAGCGCGTCCGCCGAACGGAGCACCGCATCATGCTCGATCGTGGAGGTGATCACGTGCCGTCCGCGGTCGGCGTTCCGCTGCGCGATCCCCTGGAGCGCGAAGTTGTCGCCCTCCGTTCCGCCCGACGTGAAGACGATCTCCTTGGCCGCAACCCCGTAATAGTCGGCGACCTCGTCGCGCGCCTGGTCAATTGCCTGGCGCGCGCGTTGACCAAGCCCGTAGACACTGGAGGCGTTGCCGAACTCGTCGGTAAGGTACGGCATCATCGCCTGGAGCACCTCGGGATCGAGCGGCGTGGTCGCTGAATGGTCGAGGTAAACCATCGACACCATTCTATGGTGCGTCGAGAGCAGTGACTACGAGGACGTCGGTCGCGACGGGCGCCCGCGGGCCAGCTCGTTCAGGGACCCGCTGAACGCCTTCATGTATTCGTGGACGTCGAGCATCTCATCGGTGCTGATCGGTCCTTCCTCGGCGGATTTGGGGAGCCCGTCGGGATGCTTGGCCTTCTTGAGCAACAGGACCGCGACGAAGCTGACCCCGCAGTTGGCGCAGGTCACCTCGACCGTGCAGTGGCCGTCCGCCTCGTTGAGCAGCTTGACCTGACAGTCGGCTAGGGCCTGCGAGCAGGCGAGGCACTTGTAGTACTTGGCTCGCTCCTTGATCAGTGCGATCAGGTTCACTGCTTTCCACTATAGAGGGCGATCCGGCGCTGGGCCAAGCGCCCGAATCGAACGTACTACCCCGCTAGCCGGTAAATCCGGATCTGTGGGCCAGGCCTGACCCACCCTTCATATCCGGCAAGCGGAACATAGTAGGTGTCGATCGGGTCGAAGACGCTCTCCGGACATCCGTTCGTCGGTGAAAAGCTCGCAAGCGGTGGTCCCTGCGCGCGCAGCGCCTGCTCGAGTGGGCTGAGCGTCGCGCACCCGGTGCCGGGGGTTTCATAGCCGACGACCACATAGGAAATCCCCTCATTCCGAAAACTATCCAGCGATGTCAGCTGCAGGTCATCGCGCGTCAACTCACGGATGGTGTACTGGGTCTCGAGCCGGCTGTCGAGGAAGGACGCGATATAGGGGTCCGTCGCCCCGTGGCTGTGCTCGCCGCTGTCGATCATCGCCTGGTCGTGGGCCGGACCGGCCATGTAAGGTACCGCGGCCCTGCCGCCGGCAGGCACGTGGTGGGCCAGCCAGTCGAAGGCGAGGGTGCGGGTGTCGGTCTGCTGAATCAAGAGGTCGTAACGGACATCGTGAACAAGCGGCGCGACGGCGATCAGGACGAACGCGACGCCCAGCGCCAGTCGCCGCGTCCGACCCGGCGCGGTCCGATGGACCAATGCGGCCAGAGCGCGACCGCCGAGCAGCAGCAGCAACGGAATCATCGGGTCGGCATAGCGCAGAAAGACCGAGCGGCCGGCACCCATCAACAGGAAGTAGACGAGCAGGAACGTCAGGATGATCCAGTCGGCCGGTTGCCGTTGCCATGCTGCATAGGCAACGCCAATGACCGCCAGCAGCACAAGCACGGGATCGATGCCAAACCACAGCGCGACGCTCAGTTGCACCCAACCGATCGCGGGTGCGGTCGCCCGCCCCAGGTGCTGAAAGATGTAGCCGATGCCATGCTGGGTCATTCCTGGATCAAGCACGAGGAACGGGGAGGTGAGTGCCAGGGTGACGATGCCGAGGACGCCAATCAACGCCAGCCGGGCCAGCAGCCGCGGCCATCGGAGGCGCTCCGCGCGCGCCCGCAACGTTTGGGCGGCGGCGATCCCCGCGAAGACGAGGGCGCCGTTGTACTTCAGGCTCGCCGCCACGCCGAGGGTGATCCCGTTGATCAGGAGCGGCCGGAAGCCGCGCGCCTGCAGCATGCGGTAGGCGACGTACATCGCCGCGACACAGGCGAGGCTCAGCGGGATGTCGAGCGTCCCGAAATGGCTGTCGCGGACGTGGAGGAAGGCGACCGCCAGCGCCGCCGCCCCGAAGAACCCCGCGAGCCATCCGTAGGCGCGCCGTCCGAACTCGAAGACGATCAGCACCGTGAGACTGCCGAGCAGCGCATCGAGGACGCGAACGCCGAGATAGCCCGACGCCGGATCGGAGACCAGGCCCACCAGACGAAATGGCGCCAGCCAGGCGGCTGCGACATAGAAGTAGAGATGCGGCCAGTCGGCGAAGTGGGGGTTCAGGACGCCATGCAAGATGCCCATCGCCCGACCGACCGTGACGTCCTCGTCCGGTCGATACAGAGCTGGCAGCCCGAAGTTGATCCCCCACAGCCGCAACCCGGCGGCGATGACAACCAGTCCGGCGACCGCGCCGGCGGCGAAGCGGGGCGGGCGGTTCGGGTTAGCTGCCGACGAGGTCCGGCCGGGTAGGGCCGTAGATGTCGACCGGCACGGCCGTGGGCTCGTGCTTCTTCGCTTCCAGCTTCTTCACCGCATCGATGGCGGCGGTCGTCGCATCGCCGACAGCCGTCGTGATCTGTCGGGTCAGCTGCGACCGAACGTCGCCGGCGGCGTAGACGCCTGGCAGGCTCGTCTGCATCGTCGAGTCGGTCACCAGGAATCCGAGCGGGTCGTGCTCGACGTGCTCTCGATGATCGAAGAACTGGACGTTCGGCTGAAAGCCGATGAAGACGAAGAGCCCGGTGACCTTCAGTGGCCGGCTCTGCCCCGTGACCACGTCTTTCAGCGTGACCTCTTTCACCTGGCCGTCCTCACCCTTGACCTCGGTGACGGTCGTGTTGGTGATCAGCTCGACCTTAGGGTTCTTGCGTGCCGCCTCGACGAGGATGGCCTGGGCGCGAAAGTGCTCGCGGCGGTGGACGATGTAGACCTTCTTTGCGTAGCGGGTCAGAAAGACGCCCTCCTCGAGCGCCGCGTCGCCGCCGCCGACCACGGCGACCTCTTCCTCCTTGAAGAAGGCCCCGTCACACACGGCGCATTGCGAAACGCCGCGCCCCTGGAACTCGCTCTCACCCGGGATGCCGAGCTTCTTGGGCTCCCCGCCCGCCGTCAGGATGATGTAGTTCGCCGTGTACTCCCCGTCCTCGGTCTCCACGACGTGCTGCACGCCTCGGCGGCGGATACCGGTGACCCGGACCGTCTCCAGGTCGACGCCGAACTTGACGGCCTGGTCGGCCATGCGCTGGGCCAGTTCCGGCCCGGTGATGTGATCGAACCCCGGGTAGTCCTCGATCGCCTCGGTGTTGAGCAGCTGGCCGCCCGGAGCGCCGCGCTCGAGCACCACGGTTTTGACCCGCGCTCGTCCGGCGTACAGGGCGGCGGTCAAGCCGGCCGGCCCAGCGCCGATGATGACCACGTCGTACTGGCGGTCTTTTTGCATCGCTTGCGAAGCTCCCATGTTATCTAAGCCTGATCCCAACTCCAGTATTCCCAAATTCGCCTCGCCTGAACGAGCGGGCCAGGCCGGCGCGCGTCGTAACCCTGGGCGGTATATAACTGCGGAAGTGGATGCCTGAGGAGCATAGGACCGGCACAGCGGCGTTCGCTTCCTCCGGAAAGGTCGTGGCGCTGCCCCAGGCGGACCCGACCCACGGTCCGGACCATGTCACCTGGGCCTATCAGACGCATGTCACAGCCATCTACCAGTACATCTACAGCCGAGTCGGGAACCGCCCGGACGCCGAGGACCTCACCGCCCAGGTGTTCATGAAGGCGATCAGTGGCATGCGCAGCGATGTCTCGGTCCCGGAGTTGCGCAGCTGGCTCTACCGGGTGGCGCAGACGACCCTGGCCGACCACTGGCGCGAGTACTACGCCGAGGACACCGGCGAGCTCGACGACGACGTGACCCGGCCGCCCGCCCCTCGCGAGAATCCGGAGGCCGTGCTGCGGGTGGACTCTCTGCTCGCCACCCTCCCCGAGAGTTACCGGCGGGTGCTGGAGCTCCGCTTCTTGCGCGGCTACTCCGTGCGCGAAACGGCGCAGGAGCTCAACCTCAGCGAGACCAACGTCAAAGTGTTGCAGTTCCGGGCGCTCAACCGCGCCGGGCGCGACCGCGGGAGGGCGACGTGAACGACGATCCCGAGCAGCTCGACAAGCACGTCGAGGACCTGCTGCAGGACCGCCGGCCGGAGCGAACCCCGCTCGCCGATGAGGCTGCGCTTCGGGCTCGCCAGACCGCCGCCATGCTCCGGGCCGCCAAGCCAGGAGCCGGTCTCCCGTCGAAAGAGTTCCTGGAGCGCATGCAGGGATCGATTCACGAATGGGTTGACGAACGCTCGGCGCGGCCGCAGCCCGCGGTACGCCCCAGTCGCCGGTCGCTGCTGCTGACGGGGGCCGCCGGCATCGCCGCCGGGGTGGCGGCCGCCGTTGGCATCGATCGGCTTGCGACGCACCCGGCGCCGGCCGCGAACCAGCAGCTGGTCGAAAACGGGAGCTGGAAAGCGGTCAAAGCCCTATCCGAGCTGCCCGAGGCGACGCCGGTCGCGTTCCGCGCCGGGGCCATCGAGGGATTTCTGATCCGGCACGGGCAGGAAGTCAAAGGCCTCTCCGCGGTCTGCACCCACATGGGATGCATCCTCAACTACAGCAAGTTCCGCGATCAGTTCGAGTGCCCCTGTCACGGCGCGACGTTCAAGAAGAACGGGCAGGCAACCGACCAGTACGACACACCGCTGCCGACACTGCCCTCGTTGCAAGTGCGGATCCAGCGCGGCCAGGTCGAGGTCTACACGGTCTAGCCGTAACCGTCCCGCGTACCCACATCCATGATTGCATCGATCACGCGTGTGGGCTGGGCGGCCGCTATGGTGGCGAGCGCCGCGCTTCTTCTCGCTGCCTGTGGCGGCACCAGTTCCGGCACGGCGGCGACCGCCTCACCGTCGGCATCGGCTACGCCGACACCATCGCCAACAGCAGGAGCGGCGCCCGTCGTCCTGGCGCAAAACGTCGGCACGATGGGGACGATCCTCGTGGCCGCCTCAAACAACCACACGGTCTATACCTTCGACAGCGACACCCCGGGCGTCAGCAAGTGCAGCGGCGGCTGCGCGACAACCTGGCCACCACTGACGGTCCCCGCAGGGACGACGCCGACCGCCGGTCCTGGAGTGACCGGTCAATTGGGCACGATCACGCGCAGCGACGGCTCGCTCCAGGTGACCTACAAGGGCATGCCGCTCTACTTTTTCCACAGCGACGCAAAGGCGGGCGACACCATGGGCAACTACACCGGCTGGAGCCTCGTCAAGCCTTAACAGCCGACGTCGATGATTCGGCGCCGCGTCCGGCCAGGCCCGGGTAGGCTTGTTGCTGGAAGCAAATGAGTGGTACGCCGCGCGCAGTTTCGATTGACATCGGGGTGCAATGGGAAGCAGGTGCGCCGATGCCGCACCTCCTAATCGGCCTTCGTACATTTCTCTTGTTCTACGCGAGGGCGGGTGGAGAGGATCCGGCGGAGGATCGCATTGGGTTGCTGGAGATTGTCGGCTGCGCGGCGGCTCGCTACGGTCCACCAAATGATGAAGCCCTGGAGAACCACCCCCTTTGGGGCAATGGGCTGGGCTTCTACGCCGCTCATCAGGTCGAAAACTCGTCGTGGCTGCCTGAATGGCGTGAGCTCGCACTTATTAAGGGCGCGCAGGCTTCAGCTTTGCCGCAGGAATTGCGCCACTTCATCTTTACCTTTCACGACGAAACGGTTGAGGTTCTGGCTCACGACCTTAACGCAGAAGTCTTTAGCGGGAGCATGACCGAGGCTCTTCAGGAGGCGTGTCGCCGACTGGCCTAACCGTTGGCCGCCCTTAGCGGCTACAGATCGGCGGTCTCGGCCTGCAGCCTAGGGAGCGTTTCGGGTACGCTCGGCCCAGTCCATGGGAGGGGTGGCCATGTTGGTCTGCTCGCGATGCGGCGCCGAGAACCGGCCGGGACGCAAGTTCTGTGCCCAATGCGCCGCGGGCCTGGCGATCTCGTGTCCCTCCTGCGCTGCGGCAAACCAGCCGGGCGAGAGGTTTTGCGGTGAGTGCGGCGCCCCTCTCGCTGAAGCCGTGCTCGCCGGCGAGATCGTCATTCCGGCCACCGAGCGCCGGCTGGTTTCGGTTCTGTTCGCCGACCTGGTCGGTTTCACCGGCCTGTCGGATAGCCGGGATCCCGAAGAGGTGCGGGAACTTCTCACACGATACTTCGATACCGCACGCAAGGTCATCGCCCGCTACGGCGGGACGGTCGATAAGTTCATCGGGGATGCCGTGGTCGCTGTCTGGGGAACACCCGCGGCGCATGAAGACGACGCGGAGCGAGCGGTCCGCGCGGCCCTCGACCTGATCGACGGTGTCACCGCGTTGGGGTCGGGCAATGGTCAACAGCCGCTCGCGCTGCGAGCGGCGATCGGGACCGGTCCGGCGGCCGTTCTGGTCGGAGCGACTGGCCAGGGGATGGTTGCCGGCGACATGGTCAACACGGCGTCGCGCCTGCAGGCGGCGGCGTCACCAGGCACGGTTGTCGTCGATGAGGCTACCTATCGAATCGCCGGCCGCGCGATTGCGTTCGAGACGGTCGGCGACCAGAGTCTGAAAGGCAAAGCACTGGCGGTGCCGGCGTGGCGCGCGCTGCGCGTGGTGGCCGGCCGCCGCGGCTTGCTGCGAGCCGAGGGACTCGAGCCGCCCTTCGTTGGCCGCGACAGCGAACTTCGCCTTCTCAAGGAACTGTTACACGCCACACAGACGGAACGGAGGGCCCGTCTTCTCTCGATTATTGGTCAGGCCGGCATTGGCAAGTCGCGCCTTGCATGGGAGTTCCAGAAATACGTCGATGGCCTGGTCAGCGACGTGTACTGGCATCAGGGCCGGTCGCCCGCATACGGCGACGGGATCACCTTCTGGGCACTAGGCGAGATGCTTCGGCAGCGGTGCGGCATAGCCGAAACCGATGACGCCTCGACCAGTCGTGAGCGCCTTGCCGAAACGCTCGACCGGTTCGTGACCGATGAGGGTGAACGTGCCTGGCTGGCGCCAGCACTTAGCGCCCTGCTCGGTCTCGAGCCGGCGCCGCAGGGCTCGCGCGAGGAATTGCTTGCCGCGTGGAGAACCTTCTTCGAACGCATCAGTGACCGCGGGCCCACTGTCATGGTTTTCGAGGAGCTGCATTGGGCCGACCAGGGCCTCCTCGACTTCATCGAGTACCTCCTGGAATGGAGCCGGGCTCACCCCATCCTCATCGTCACCCTGGCTCGACGGGAGCTCCTCGAACGGCGACCGACCTGGGGAGCCGGCCAGCGCAACTTCACTGCCCTGCAACTCGAGCCTCTTTCGGCGGATTCCATGACCAGGATTCTCAACGGCCTCGCCGGCGGCCTGCCTGATGCGGTTGCCCGCCAGATCCTCGAGCGGGCTGAAGGCATTCCGCTGTACGCCGTCGAGATCGTCCGGATGTTGCTTGGCGATGGTCGCCTGACCCAGGGCCAGGGCTCCTATCGCCTCACCGCCGATGTCTCTCGTCTGGAAGTTCCAGCCACGCTGCAGTCGTTGATCGCGGCCCGGATTGACGGTCTTTCGAAAGACGAGCGCGCGGTGATTCAGCATGCCTCCGTGCTCGGTCAGTCTTTCACGGTCGATGGCCTGCTGGCGCTGACCGGCATTGGTCCTGAGCAGCTCGATGCCGTGCTCCACATGCTGGTCAAAAAGGAACTCCTTGCGCTCGACTCCAACCCGCGTTCCCCTGAACGCGGCCAGTACAAGTTCGTGCAGGGCCTGCTCCGACAGGTCGCCCACGAGACGTTGAGCAAACGCGAGCGGCGGGAACGACACCTGGCGGTAGCGCATTACCTCGAGGGACTTGCTGACGATGAACTCTCCGGTGTGGTCGCCAGCCATTACCTGGATGCTTTCCGCGCAGCGGTTGCTGGTGCCGAGGCGGATGCTCTTGCGGCCCATGCTGGGGAGGCTCTCCGGGCCGCGGCCGATCGTGCCGCCGCCCTTCACTCACATGATCAGGCGTTCACCTACCTGGAGCAGGCTCTGACGGTGACTACCGATGAGTCAGAGCGCGCTGCCATCCTGGAACGGGCTGCGGTATCGGCGCGGGCGATCGGGCGGGATTCAGTTGCCGAAGACTACCTCGGGCGCGCAATGGCTCGTTACCAAGAAGTCGGCGACCTCGAGAGTGTCGCGCGGGCGGCTACGGCGCTCGCAAACCTGCTGACGACTGCAGGAAACAGCGAGCAGGCCATTGCGCTCCTGCAATCGGTGCGTCTTCCGGTCGAAGAATCCAACGCCGCCGTTGTCGCGCTCAATGCTGAACTGGCACGGGCCTTCATGATCCATTTCGACAGCGCGCTGGCCGCGGAATACGCTGACCGCGCGTTGATGGCGGCCCATCAACCTGACTTGATGCCGGTCATCGTTGAGGCCCTCATCACCAAGGGCTGTGCGCTCGGGCAAATGGGACACCGCTATCGGGAAGCGCAGGCTGTGCTGGCCGGGGCGATGTGGCTGGCGCAGCGTCAGGCACTGGTGCTATCCGAAATCCGCGCCCGCATCAATCTCGCGGTTTTCCTCAGCACCGATGATCCGCGCCTCGCGTTAGATCTCACGCGTACGGCCCTGGACCTTGCCCGGCGGTTGGGGCACCGGAGCCTTGCGAACAGGCTTGGTTCGGATGCTGCCTGGTACGCCTTTCGCACCGGTGATTGGGATTGGGCCTCGCGTCTGCTCGACGAACTCGAAGAGGCTGAGAACGCGATCGCCACCTACGAGCAACTCCTGAATCGTGCAATCTACCGGGCGAACCGCGGCGATCGGTCGGCTGCTGAAGGTCTCCTGGACAGCGCCGAGGAACGCATACGGGGATCGACCAATCCTGAGGGCGCCGAGGGCCTAACCACGGTCCGCGTCTTTGTCGCCGTCGCGACCGCTCAAATGGAGAAGGCCTATGAGATGGCAATGAGATCAGCACCAACGATGCAAAATCGCGCCTTCCGAGGACAGACCCTCGATGAGGCCTGCCACGCGGCGCTCGCGTTGAGAGATGCAACACGGACGCACGCTGCGCTGCGAGAACTCGATGCGCTGGGCAACCCGGGCACATGGTTGCAGACGAGCAAGCAAGCCCACCGTGCCGGGCTGGCGCTGCTGGAGGGGCGGATTGACGAGGGTCTGGCGGGCTACCGCATCGCACTGGCCGGCTGGCGAGAGCTCGGCGTGACCCGCGACCTCGGTCTCTGCCTGCTCGACCTCGCTGCATTGGTCGGCACCGATCACCCCGACGGTCGGGCCGCGGCCGAGGAGGCGCGCCAGATCTTCACCCGCCTCAATGCCGCGCCGGCCCTCGAGCGTCTCGAGGCCCTATCGGGCCAGGTTGCGGTCGCACGCTGATGGCTCGGATCGAATGGGTCGCGGACGACGATGCATCGGGCGAGCTCGCCGATGTCTACCGTGAGCTGAAGCGAACATCGGCGAAGGGAAACGTCCCCGACATCCTGCGGACGATGAGCCTGCGACCCGACTTCTTGCGTGCCATCGATAAGGCGAGCCGGCTGCACTTCACCGACGGAGCACTCAGCCGAGCGGAGCACGAAATGATCGCTTCCTACGTCTCGGCGCTAAACCGCTGCCACTATTGACTCAGCAGCCATGCCTGGTTCCTGCAGTTGCAGGGGGAGCAATACTCGAAAGCGGCGGCGGCGCTGCGCGACGGGGACCTCGAGGCCGCCGACCTGGCGCCGAAGCACCGGCTGCTCCTGGAATTCGTCGAGACGCTAACCCGGCACGCGTACCGCATCACCGACGAGCAGGTCCAGCGGCTCCGCGAGGTCGGGTGGAGCGACGCGCAGATTGCCGAAGCCGTCTATGACGGGGCGCTTTTCAACCTTTTCGTGCGGCTTGCCGATGCTTTCGACATCCACCCCGACCCCTCGTATGATGCGGCGGGCGCACCCGGGGTCCTCGGCCGACCCGACGGGCCCTGATGCTCGCCCGCCTACTGCACCGTGGCGCTGTCCAGCAACTGGGCGACCACTGACGAACTCGGCTCGTCGAGCAGGAAAATCAAGTCGTAGTAACGGGTGGTCGTGGTGAGCCTGATCTCGTGGACGAGCCCTGCACAGCCGCTGCCGGCCAGCTTGATGCTGAATACGTGGTCGGTAGCGGGAAGGTCGCCGACAAGCGCCTGCTCGGCGGACCGCGCCGTCCACGCAGTTCGGGGCGGTAGGCCGGCCGGCACCATGGTCTCGGTCGGCGCCTGGTCCCTCGCGCCAGTCTCCACGTAGAGCAACGTCATCGGCCCGTTCTTGTAGCGTGCCTCCGCCTTCCCCGGTACCGTCGTCTGGAACTGATAGCCAACCGGCAACCAGATCTTTAGCGAGTCGGTCGACGCCAGGCTAATTGGGTAGTTGGTTGTATAGCGGCCGCTCAACCAACCATCCCGGCCGTCGCTCATGCGAATTTGATACCAGGTAATACCATCGCCATTGGGATTGGTCTGTTCGCCCTGAACGGTCAATTGCGTTCCGGTCGGCAGCGTCGTGAGGCGCGTCGCCGAAGCTGCGGGGGCGGCCCGGACGTTGACTCCGTCCGAGGCGTGTACCCAGGCACTCCGAGGGATCGTATTGCCTTGTTCGATCCTGCGGACTACAACGTCTTGACACGTGCCACCTGCGGAGGGTGTGACAGTCGGCGAAGGCGAGCCGTTGGCCGGGACCAGGCTCGACGTGTGCGAGCCGGATAGCGACAGGGCGACGTGATGGTCCCAGGGCCGCAACACAGCGAGCCCGACCTCAGCGCCTAGCAAAGTCATGACCAGGCCCCACGCCGCCAGCTCGAGCTTTGTCACGATCCTAGCCGCGCCCCGGGTTGTCGGGCGTCGCCGTCACGGTGGCGGCATTTGACTGCTGGGCGGCCACCTTATCGATCGTGCACCTCACGGTGGTCGTTGCGTTGTACCCGACGTCCGGCACGACCTGCGCCTGGCAACTTCCGAGGACCTGCCGAGAGGCGGTGTCCGCCATGGTGAAGGTGATGGTGGAGGGCGCCCGGGCATGCAGTAGGCCGCCGAGATTCTTGAGCGAGGCCGAGACAACGCAGGGCGAGCCGCATCCCGAGGTGTCGACCGACACCACCGTGTAGATGGGCGGCAGCGTCGTGAGATTCGAGAAATCAATCACATCAGCAGGCGCCGAAATCCCGAAGTCCTGGTTGTAATTGATGAACCGAAGGTCGGCGTCGCGAATGCCGTCAACCACAACCCCGTGTTTCAGGCGCACGCGTAGCACCCGATAAGGCGCCTGCGCGGTGATGAACACCTCTCCTCGCGCGCCGGACAAGTCGACCGCATCGACTCCATCCACCGACACGTGGTCGGTGCGCTGCGTGATCGCCGGCCCGAGGAACGTCGAACGGAAGACGTTTCCATCGGTCAGGTCCGTCAGTTGGGGAACGTGGCCGGCCGATCCCTTCCACCAGCCATTTCCGGCCGCCTTAACAAAGCTGCGAGAAACAATGTCGCTGCCCATGTGCGCCGACAGAAACTGCTGCCCGCGAAAATAGGCACTGTTGCCAATGATGATCGCTTCGAGCTTGACATCAGCCTTCGTAACCGTCACGTACTCGGCGCCGCTGCGGCTCAGTTGCAGATCGATCGACCACTGGTTGCTGCCTTCGCTATACAAGCCGGTAATCTCGAAGCTGTCGGCCGCGATCAGCGTGCCGGTGGCGCCGCTCTCCAGGCTGCGCGTCGTGGGGAGGCCGAGACCGAAGGGAAGATCACAGGCTGAGAGCGCGGCGACGACGACGGCTCCAACCAACCCCGCCCGTGCTCGGTACGACGCCTGCGATCGAGAGCGAATTGCTAACAAGGCCTGGGGTGTAACGGGTTGAGCATTCCAACCGTTACTCAACGGTGAGCGCCAAGCGCCGGGCGGTGCGCCTCTTCGGCCGGGAATACGCAGTCATCCTTCCCAGCCTGCGTGATCCACGGATGCATGTCGCAGCCGTGCTGGTAACGCTCCAGGTGTTGGGCCAGACGGTGCTCGGCTTCCGGCTCTCGGTGGCCCAGATTCTCATCTGTCTTGCGACCGGCGCCCTGATCGAATTCGGGGTCGCCTTCTTCAAGGACAGCGCCATCATGTGGCCGGCGAGCGGATTGCTGACTGGCAACAGCACGGCCTTCATCTTGCGAACGCCCGGCACGCTTCATGGCCAGTGGTGGAGCACGCATGGGATCTGGATCTTTGTCGGTGTGGTCGCCATCTCGATGGCGTCGAAGTACCTGATCCGCTGGCATGGGCGGCACATCTTCAACCCCTCGAACCTTGGCCTGGTCATCGCCTTCGTCGCGCTGGGCCCCAAGTTTACGGAGCCGCAGGATCTGTGGTGGATCCCGCCCGGTCCGTGGCTGATTGTGACCTACGCGGTCCTGGTGGTCGGGGGGTTGTTGATCGCGTGGGAACTTCGATTGCTCGGGCTCGAGCTCGCCTTCATGGCTGGGTTTGCGGCCTTTACCGCCGTGGCGCTGGCGCTGGTGCCCGACCATTGCATGGTCGCCAGCTGGCACGTGGCGCCAATGTGCGGACGTGAACTCTGGCAGATCCTGGTCACCTCGCCGGAACTCCTGGTCTTCGGCCTCTTCATGATCCCCGACCCACGGACCGTTCCCGACGGCCCAGTGGCGCGCGCGGCGTTCGGCATTGTCGTCGCGATCCTGGCGGTGCTGCTGATCGGCCCGACGACGTTGGAGTTCTGGACCAAGACCGCGATCCTGGCAAGTCTCGTCATCGCCTGTGCACTGCGCTTTGCCCTGGCGCAGTTCCTCTCTCCGCTTGAAGCCCCGGTCAGGCGGAGGGCTGGGACGCGTCGCCTGAGCTGGCGCCTACCGGCAGCGCTGGCCGTCGCTCTCGTCCTGGTTGGCACCCTTCCCGTCGCCGCCGATCTATCCACCCACAACCCGGAGCCGGCCGCTGGGCTCGCCGATGGGTCGACCCCAGCCCTCGTGGCCACCATTGGTGCCGGGCCGGCCATCGGCGGCTGGGTTTCGAGCTCAGCAGCCGCCGCACTGCCGCCCCCCAGAGGTTCGGGGCCCGCCTCCGCATCGGCACAGCTGTGGATCCTGCCACCGATTCCCAATGTCACCATCGCCTCGAATGTGGTCGCCTTCGATCAGTCCGTGCCGAAGAGCGCGACGAGGATGGCGCATGACGCGGTGCTCGACCTCATCATCGAATCCGAAGCGCGTCGCGCCCACGATTTGAAACTGGCAGAAACTGGGGCCACCGGCGATGGGCTCAAAGAATTCACCGACGTCATCAAGCAGGACATCGCGTCTGGAAAGATCATCCAGAAGACCTACACCTTCGACAAGGTCAGCCTCAATCTCTTCCTTCCTAAGTTCAGCAGCCAGGCGTCGCGGCTGGTGGGCGTCACCCTGACCGGAACCTCGACCTTCATCACCAGAGATGCGTCGGGCAATGTGTTGTCGCAGAGCAGTACGCCGTATTCGAAGAGCTGGGGTCTTGACACGTCCGCGAGCGTCGGCCACCAGGTCATCATCAATGACTACACGGAGCTGAGCCCTGCCCCCTGATCCCGTGGCTCTATTGACGGACGACGGCCGGCGCGTGCCCGCGTAAAACGAACTTCTGGATCTTTCCCGTTGCGGTCTTGGGTAGCTCCTCGACGAAGTTGAACCACTGCGGCACCTTGAAGTGCGCCAACTTCGCCCGCGCAAATTCTCGAAGCTCCTCCTCGGTCGCCGTCTGACCGGGTTTCAGCACGATAAAGGCGCAGGGCGCCTCCCCCCAGCGTTCGTGCGGAAGGCCGACCACCGCCACCTCTTGCACGGCGGGATGGTGCAGCAGACATCCCTCGACCTCGATCGACGAGATGTTTTCGCCACCGCTGATGATGACGTCCTTCAGCCGGTCGCGGATCTCGGCGTACCCGTCCGGGTGGACGACGGCGGCATCGCCGGTGTGGAACCAGCCATCGCGGATTGCCTTCGCCGTGGCTTCCGGATCCCGGTAGTACCCCTTGAGCACCGCATTGCCCCGGACGACGATCTCGCCGATGGTGCTGCCGTCGTGGGGCACCTCCTGGCCGGTTTCCGTGTCCACGACGCGCAACTCGCCGGAGGTGATCAGCTCCACGCCCGTCCGCGCTTTGATGGTGGCCCGCTCCGCTGCCGTCAGCGCGGCATGTTCCGGTAAGGGATCGCAGACCGTGATGAAGGGCGAGGTCTCGGTCAACCCATAGACCTGGGTGACCTCCCAGCCCAGCTCTCCCTCGAGCCGCTCGATGGTGGCGGCGGCGGGAGGGGCGCCCGCGGTCACGACCCGCACGCCGCGCGGAACATCGCCACGGACGTTCGCCGGCGCATTGGCGAGTCCGATCAGGACCGTGGGCGCCGCGCACAGCCAGGTCACGTGCTCCTCGCGGATCAATCGGAAGACGGCCGCGGGGTCTGGCTTTGCCAGACAGATGTGGGTGCTGGCGGCGGCGGTCACGGTCCAGACAAAGGTCCATCCGTTGGCGTGGAACATGGGCAGGGTCCAGAGGTAGCGGTCGCCGATCCCCAGCCGGAGGTGGAGCAGTGTTCCGATCGTGTTCAGGTAGGCGTTGCGGTGGGTGATCATGACACCCTTGGGCCGTGCCGTCGTCCCGCTCGTGTAGTTGATGGTGAGCAAGTCGCTCTCGCCGATGTCCGGGCGCCTGACGTCCGGCGATTCGGTCTTAAGGGTTGCCTCGTAATCGAGCCACCCGGCGCGCGAGCCGGTCAGCGCGACGAACTGTTTGACGTCCCCGATCCGGTCGCGAATACCGTCCACGCTCTCGAGGTAATCCTCGGTGGCGCAGACGACGGTTGCCCCGGAGTGATCGATGATGTAGGCGAAATCGTCGGCTGTCAGCCGGTAGTTGACGGGAACCAGCACGGCGCCAATCTGCGGCACCGCGTAAAACGACTCGAGCTGCTGGTGGACGTTCGGTGCGATGTAGGCGACTCGGTCGCCCTGGCGAACGCCCATCCGCTGGAGCGCGGCGGACCAGCGGTCGCAGCGGTCAAAGAACTGCTCGTAGCTGAGCCGGAGGTTGCCGTCGACGACGGCCTCACGCTGCGGATGCAACCGTCGAGTCCGCCGCATGAATTCGAGTGGCGTGAGCGGCGTCTCCATGACTAAGACAATACGCCGTGAGAGGCTGGTGGCTCAGTACGCTGGCCACCAACCCCTTAAAAGCCGGGCGTTATTTTAGTCGCGGCGGCTGTTATCGTCGCCGTCGTTGTCGTGCGGCAGCGCCAGCTTCCAGACGGTGCCGCCCTGGGCGCAGAGCTGTGGGATCCCCGTCGCCGGGCAGACACTGTCGGCGCTGAAGTAGAGATTGCCATCCGGCCCCACGACGTCCATGTTGGGGAAGTTGAGCCCAGCCGCGATCACCGAGGACGTCCCCTCCTCGGTATCGAGCTTGACGATGTTGCCAGTGAACGGCTGCGGGGGTGTTGGCGTGGTCCACATGTTGACGAAGTAGACGTTCCCCTGCCCGTCGGCGGTGCAGCCGGTCACGTGCTTGAGATCCGAGTTGGCCACGAGCGTCACCGACCGGCCGTGTACGCGGTAGAGGTGGCCCGCCAGCGTGGCGACCCACAATGCGTCGTCCGTCGCCGCGATGCAGTCCGGCACCTCGTCGCTTGGGAAGGCGTTCTGCCGGAATGGGAAATAGTGGAGCACGCTGATGTGCCCACCATTGCTGACGAACTCCAGCGTGTTCGATCCGGCATCGGCAACGTAGGAACCACCGTTAGTTGCCAGGACGCCGTACGGGTTGGAGTCGTGCTCCTGGTTCGGGATGTCGGCGGTGTAGTCGAAGCCGAATGCGCCAACGCCGGCGACCTTTCGCCAGGTGCCGTTCGACTTTACCGAAAGCAACGCGCCCGCCTCCTTCTTGGCGGCGGCGACGTCCGCCCGGCATTCAGTGTCCCCGGCGGCGCACTGGTAATTCGCGAAGGCCTGCGGGAACACGCCCAGGATGGCCATCAGGGATCCGTTACGCGCGGAAATCCCGTCCACTCCCAGGGCTTCGCCGTGGGTAGGATCGAAGAACTCGGCGGCGGAGAACAGGTGGTCGACGAGCGGAGTGTGGGTTGCAGTCGCCGTGTTAACCCACGAAATCTGTGACGTACGGCCGAAACAGATGGTCGGCACGCCGGGGATGCAGTTGTTACCCCCGTGGCCGGCCTCGGCTACCACCAGCTTGCCCTTGAAGAACTCGACCCCGCGTGGGCTGTCGAAGCCGGCGGCAACGAGCGTCGGCGCCCCGGTAGCCGCCGCGGGTGTGGGCACCAGCGCCCCCACCGCCATGAATACGACGGCGGCCAACGACAAACGGAATTTCCCTCGCATCTCCTCCACCCTTTGCCCCCGCTTAACCCGTCTTAACGCAATAGCCCATTGGGGCCAGCCGACATGGTACGGCTGGACGCTGAGTCCAGTCAAGGGGCAGGGAAACCAAATCTCGGTTATCGCCGTTATCTGTCGAGCAGGGGCTTGGCGGCTCTTCGCTAGACTCGAATCGAATATGGATCAGGTTTCCAGCACACCAGTTCTCGACCGGATCATGAGTCCGGCCGATCTTCGCTCTCTGAGCGATGCGGAGTTGCGCGCCCTGGCCGATGAAATCCGCCAGTTCCTGGTTGCGACCGTCTCCAAGACCGGTGGCCACCTCGGGCCCAACCTCGGCGTCGTCGAGCTGACCCTGGCGCTCCATCGGGTGTTCGAGAGCCCCAGGGATCGCATCCTCTGGGACACCGGCCACCAGGCGTACGTCCACAAGCTGCTGACGCGTCCCCGCGAGGGATTTGCGAGGCTGCGCAAGCTGGGCGGCATGAGCGGCTATCCGAACCGCACCGAAAGCCAGCACGATTTCATTGAGAACAGCCATGCGTCGACCGGTCTCAGTTATGCCTCCGGGATGGCTGAGGCGATGCGGCGGCAGGGCGATCCCGGACACGTGGTCGTGGTCGTTGGCGATGGCGCCTTGACGGGCGGGATGGCCTACGAGGCACTCAACAACATCGGTCATCGCAAGACGCCCGTGATCATCGTCGTCAACGACAACGGCCGCTCCTACGCTCCCACGGTCGGCGGCCTGGCGCAACACCTGGCGCAGCAGCTCACCGTCCTCAACCCGTCGTATCACCGGACGAAGAAGCGCGTTGATCGAATTCTCCGGGCGGTTCCTGCCGGCGACAAGGCGATCGAAGCCGTACGCCGGATCAAGGAAGGTCTCAAGGAACTCGTCTCGCCGCGCACCTTCTTCGAGTACCTCGGCATCAAATATTCCGGCCCGATCGACGGCCACAACATCGAGGACGTCGAGCGCACGCTGCGCCAGGTCAGCCGCCTCGGTGGACCGTCGGTGGTGCACGTGATCACGACTAAAGGTCGTGGCTATGGGCCGGCCGAGGCCGACGAGATCGACCATCTTCACGGCGTCAGTGCCTTCGACGTGCTGACGGCGAAACCTTTGAGCCGCAAGGTGTCGTATACGGATGTCTTCGGCGAGGCACTGCTGCGCGAGGCCGAGCAAGAGCCGCGACTGGTTGCAATCACCGCCGCCATGGGGAGCAGCGCCGGGTTGGGCCCCTTCGCTGAACGCTTTCCCGACCGGTTCTACGACGTCGGAATCGCGGAGCAGCACGCCGTCACATTTGCGGCCGGCCTAGCCATGGCAGGCCTGCGCCCGGTCGTCGTCATCTATTCGACCTTCCTGCAGCGCGCCCTCGACCAGGTGATGATGGATGTCTGCCTGCACAAGCTGCCGGTAACTTTCGTGTTGGATCGGGCCGGGATCACGGGGGATGATGGCCCTTCGCATCATGGAATCTTCGACCTGACGTTCCTCCGCGCCATGCCGGGGCTGACCCTGGCGGCGGCGAGCGATCCGCAGGAGCTGCGCGATCTGCTTCATACGGCCATCGCGCGCGACGGCGCCGGCCCCTTTGCGATCCGTTTTCCCAAGGGCGCGGCCGGCGACAGCGAGGCGCAACCGGCTCGGATCCTCCCGGTCGGCGAGTGGGAGGTACTGCGCCAGGGCAGCGCCGCGTTGCTGCTGGCGACCGGCAAGCTCGTCCCGGCCGCCCTCGAAGCGGCCACCATGCTCGACAAGGAGGGCCTGCCGCTGACGGTGGTCAACGGTCGCTTCATCAAGCCGCTGGATCCGCGGCTCGAGAGCTGGGCGCGGCGCCACCCGGCGGTGCTGACGCTCGAGGACAACGTGGTCACGGGCGGCTTCGGATCGGCGGTCGCCGAAGCGCTGGCGCCGCTCGGCATCCCGGTCACGGTGATGGCGGTCCCCGACAGCTTCATCGAACAGGGCGGACAGGCGGAGCTGCTCAAGCAGCTCGGGCTCGACGCACCAGGGGTCGCCTCGCGAGTCCGCCGCCTCGTGGGCGACAATGAATCGATGCCCGAGCCGGCAACGCAACCCGGTAGCTAGACGGCAGCGCATGGCCCCTGCTCCGGATCCTATCGCCGAGGCGGCGGCCTACCAGCGGCTTCTCCTTTCTCTCCTCGGCGATGACGACCCTATCAACGTACAAGACGCCACGCCGGCCAAACTACATGCCCTTCTCGAGGAAGCCGGTCCGGACCTGCGCCGGCGGCCCGCGCCGAAGGAGTGGTCGGTGCTCGAACTGCTCGGTCACATGGTTGACGCCGAGATGGTCATGTCCGCGCGTTATCGATGGACGATCAGCCAGGACAAGCCACCACTGCCTGGTTACGACCAGGACCTGTGGGTCAACCGTTTGCGTCACAACGAAGATGAGCCGGACGTGCTGTTGGGAACGTTCGCTGCTCTGCGCGGCGCCAACCTCGGGCTCTGGCAGCGATCGTCAGCGGTGCATCGCGAGCGGGTCGCGATGCACGCCGAGCGAGGACCAGAGAGCTACGACCTGATGTTCCGCATGCTTGCCGGGCACGACCGCTTTCACCTCAACCAGATGCGCGAGACGCTTCAGCAGTTGCGTGCGGTGAGCTAAGCCAGGCGCGACTCCGAGTCGGTGTCGGCTTCGGAGCCCACGACATGAAGTCGCGGCGCGGCCGGTTCGGGTTCGCTCTGGATCGGCTCGCTTACGATCGGAGCCGTGACGACCAGCGGAAGAGTAAGCGCGAACGTGCTGCCGGAATGCGGGCGCGACTCGACGTGGATATCGCCACCATGCTGGCGGGCCAGCTCGCGAGAGAGGTAGAGGCCGAGGCCGGTGCCGCCGACCTGGCTGGTGTCCCGGTGCTCGATCCGCTCGAAGCGATTGAACAGGCGGGGCACCTCCTCGCGAGCGATGCCGACGCCGTCATCGACCACCCGAAGTATCGCAACCGCATCCGCCGTCGAGACGATACAAAGCACCCGCCCGCCGTTAGGCGAGTACTTGATGGCGTTCTCGAGCAGATTGCTGATGATGGTCTTGATCCGGTCGGCGTCGCCCAAGACCGTGACCGGCACCGGGGGTGTTTCGAGCGTCAGCACATGATTGGGCCCGGCAAGGGGTCGAACCACCTGCATCGCATCGCCCGCGACGTCGCGTAGATCGATGCGGTCCCGCTTCAGTGCAAGCCGGCCGTCCTCCAGTCGCGCCGAATCGAGCATCTGCGCGACCAGCACGTTCAGCTCGGCGGTCTTGGCCTTCAAGACGTCCACGGCGCGCAACCCCGCCTCGTCGAGCTTGCCGAGCGAACCCTGCTCCAGCATTGACAGGTAGCCGTTGATCACGCCCAGCGGGCTGCGCAGCTCATGCGAGGCAAGGTTCAGAAACTGGGTCTTCGTCTTCTCCAGCGCCGCCAGCCGCTCCGTCACTCGGGCACGATCGAGCGCTGCGGTCAGGTTCGCAGCGTAGCCACGAAGCCGGCTCACCTCGTCGGTGCCGAAGAAGGGCGTGTAGGGCCCGGACACGATCACTATGGCGCCGGTGCCGAGGTCGAGCGGTAAGGGAACGACGATGGCGTCCTCACGGCTCGACCCCTGGGTGGCGAGCAAGCGCGGCCTGCCCTTGGGATCGCCCTGGGCCGCCAGGCGGTGCGCGACCTCCCTGGGGAGGCCTCGCAATGCCAGGATCTCGCCGTTGGCATCGACGATGGCGATGCCATCGGCCCCGACCAGTCGGAGTCCCCACTCGGCGGCACGCCGCGCCAGGGTCGGCCGGTCCGGGCTGAACAGTACGAGGTCGTGCACCGCGTTGCGGTATTCATCCTCCTCTCGCTGGCGCCACAGACGGCGCAGCCACCTGGGCGCGGCAAAGCTGACATAGAGCAAGGGCAGTGCGACGATCGCCACTCCCTCGAACAGCCACTGCACGCTGGGGTTGGTGGCAGCGGCCCCACCAAAACCGGCGACCAGGAGGATCAGGACGATCGCCCCGTACCCCCCGGCGATTGCCCGCAGGCGCGCGCGCTGAACCGCCGGGCGGTGCCGGGATGCCATCCAAAAACGGACGATCGGCTCGATGACGCAGGCGGACCAGACCACGACCAGGAGAGTGGTGGCCGCGGATTGCAGGGCGGTTGGCCGCTGCTGCGGATCCGAGGGTAGTGTCATGACGAGTGCAATCGCCGTCGCCACGACGGTGAGCACGAGGGCACC
>VBEQ01000086.1 GCA_005881235.1 Chloroflexota bacterium
CATCTGGGCGCCGCCGGGTGGTCGAGCAGCGTCCCAATGCGCGAGTACTTCCGCTAGCGACCCCCACCCTGCCCTCCCCCAGAGGGGGAGGGAAAATCCGACCGCAGCGCGCGAATGGGGTCCAACGTCGCCACGTCATCGATCGCCGAGAGGTCTCCCGGCGGGTCGCCGAGGAACACGCTGCGGATGACGCGGCGGAGGATCTTGCCGTTGCGGGTCTTGGGCAAGCGCGGAAGCACGTGAACCCCCGCCGGCTTGAAGGGCTTTCCCAGCGAGCGTTCGACGCTGCGTGAGACCGCCGCAGGGATCGGCCCCGCGTCGGCCTGCGGCCGTGGCACCACGAAGACCACGACGGACTGACCCTTGAGCGGATCCGGAATCCCGACGGCGGCCGCCTCCGCCACATCGGTGCCGTCGAGCGCGGCGGCCTCGACCTCTGCCGGCCCGACACGCTTGCCCGCGACCTTGATGGTGTCGTCGGAGCGGCCCAGGATGTACCAGAGCCCGTCCTCATCGATCAAGGCCCAATCACCGTGCACCCAGACGTCGGGCCAGCGCGACCAGTAGGTCTCCAGGTATCGCTCCGGGTCTTTCCACAGTCCGAGCGTCATGCCCAGGTAGGGGCGACGGACCACGAGCTCCCCAACCTCGCCCCGCACTGGCTGGCCGCGCTCGTTGAAGACCGCCGCATCGATGCCGGGGATCGGACCCGCAAAGCTGCCGGCTTTTGATGGCGTCAGGAAATTGCCGCAGACGAGGCCGCCGCCGCACTCGGTGCCGCCGGAGTAGTTCATGATGGGCACCTTGCCGCGCCCCACGACCTCGAAGAGCCAGCTCCATGCTTCCGGCGTCCAGGGCTCGCCAGTCGAGGCCAGCACGCGGAGCCGGGAGAGCGACGTCGCCGGCAGGGCCCGCTCGCCGGAGGCCATCAGCACGCGGGTGAGGGTGGGGGAGATGCCCAGGTGGGTGACCCCGTTGCGGTCGGCCACCGACCAGACGCGGCGCGGCTCCGGGAAATCCGGTGCCCCGTCGTAGAAGACCGCCGTGCCGCCGAGCATCAGGCTGCCGAAGACCAGGAGCGGTCCCATCACCCAGCCCATGTCGGTCACCCACATCACCCGCTCGGCCGGCCGGACGTCCATGCCGAGTGCCCAGTCCTGAGCCGCTTTGATCGGAAGGCCGGCGTGCCCGTGCACCGTGCCCTTGGGCCGACCCGTCGTGCCCGACGTATAGAGCAGGAGCAACGGCTCGTCCGCGCGCATGGCTTCGGTTGGCACCCGTTGCGGCCGGCCGAGGTCGTCCCAGGCGAGGTCACGCCCGGCCTGCATGGCAACGTCGATGCCGGCGCACGCAACCACGACCTGGTGCATCAGTTGCGGCAGCGCGGCCGCGGCCTGGTCAGCGATCGGCTTCATCGCGACCGGCCGCCCGCGACGCACCGCGCCGTCCGCGGTGATCAGAACGCGGGCGTCGGCGTCGGCCAGCCGCTGGCGGATCGCTTCCGCGCCGAAGCCCGAGAAAAGGGGAACGGCAACCGCGCCGAGCTTGGTGCACGCTAGCAGGGCGACCGCGTTCTCGATCACGAGCGGCAGATAGAGGCCGACCGCCACGCCACGTTCGACACCGATCGCGCGGAGCCCGGCCGCCGTCTGCTCGACCGCGTTCTCCAGCTGCGCGTAGGTCAGCTGCCGGACCGTCCCCGCCTCCGTCTCGCCGATCAGCGCGACGCTGTCGGGATCCGACCGGCGATGGCGGAGCACGGCCGAGTCGTACGCATTGAGGAGACCGCCAGGAAACCAGCGGGTGAAGGGAAGGCCCGACGAGGTATCCATCACCGCGTGGTACGGCGCCGACCAAACGATGCCCAGCTCCTTGATCAATGCGTCCCAGAACCAGTCGGGGTCACGCGCCGCCCTCTCGCACAGTTGCGGGTAGGTCGCGCACTGATGCTCGCGCATGAAACGCCAGAGCCGGCTTCTCTGCATCTGTTCGCTGCTCGGTGACCACGCTGGAGCGACCGGGCTCATCCGGTTTTCATGCTATCGCCCGTCCAGAACCCATCCGGATCGGCGTGACGGATATAGGCCAGTTCATCGGCCGTGGGAATCGCCGTGGCGGGCGTGTGGTCCTCGATCGTGACGGGAAAGCCGGTTGCCTCGCGCACCTGCTGCGGGGTCACCCCGGGATGCAGGCTGGCAGCTCGGACGCGGCGGGTGGAGAGGTCGAAGACGCCCAGCGTGGTGATCAGGGTGGCGGGGCCGCCGCGCCGCCGTCCCGGGAAGTGGCCCGGGGAGGTGACATAGTCAACCCGCTCGCGAAACCGGCGCGGTTCGTGCTCCATGATCAAGACCGTGCGCCCGGCCAATGAGGCGATGTCGCCCGCGCCGCCGCTACCGGGCAGGCGCGTCAGCGCGCCGTTGCTGCTGGTGCGTGTGGTGTTGAGGTTGCCCAAGGGATCGACCTGGGCCCCGCCGATGAAGCCGACGTCGACGCGGCCCTGTTGCAGCAGGCTCATGACGTCCACCAGCCCGAGGCAGGCGACGGCGCCCACGATGTTGGGCGGATCTCCCATCGTGTAGATGAAGGCTTCGGCGGGCCGGTCGCGGATGACGCCGTTCTCGAAGAGCCCGATCGCATCCGGCGCGTGGTTTGCCTTGGCCAGCCCGAAGCCGAGCAGGGGTAGGCGCATGCCGACAAAGACGACCTCGTGATCACGGATCTCGCGGGCGGCCGCCACCACCATCAGCTCCCGCCGGGTATAGCGGGAAGTCATGGCGCGAAGTTCGCCTCCGCCGCCAGCCGTCGATCGCTGACGCGCAGGCGTGCGAGGTTGGCCTCACCCATGTGGCGTAAATACGCCGCCCGGTCGGGGAGATCGAGGACCCACTCGCGCAACCAGGATTGGAGGCCCTCGGGGGTGCGCGACATTCGGTGGTAGGCGAGAAACGGCTCGAAGTCGCGTCGCCAGTACCCCTGCACCGAGGAGGGGAGGGCGCCGCCCGGCTCCTCAACGACCGCGCTGACGAGGAATCCCGGGATGACGGTACGGTTGGGATCGCTGCGGATCACCGCTTCCGGGACGACCTGCTCGCAGATCACGATGGTGCGGCGCGCGGCGTAAGCCGCTTCGACGGTGAGGCCGAGGTTCCCCCACAGGTGGGCGTTGCCCTGGGCGTCGGCGCGCTGGACGTGGATGATGGCGACCTCCGGTCGTAGGGCGCCCACCGCGAGCAGGTCGGGGCCGCCAAAGGGATCACCGATCGGCCGGATGCGTGGATGGCCTCGCACAATATCGCCGCCGATCCCGGTGAAGGTCGGCAGGTAAGGGAGGCCCATGGCCGCCGCCTTGAGGGCCAATCCGACGCTGAAGTTGGAGTGGTCTTCCATGACGATGCGGCGCGGCTGGCCCTGTTCGTAGGCGCGCCGGAATCCGTATCCTGATCCGCCGGCGACGTTTCCCACCCAGGCCGCGATCACCTTCGCCACGGTGCCGGCCGCGATCATCTGGTCGAACGCCATGTCCGAAATGGGACCGATCAGGGTCAGGTCACGCCGCTGCTGGCGGATGATCTCGTGCACGGCCGCGAAGGGAATGCCGGACTCCAGCGCCAGCCCGAGGGCGATGGCGTCGCCGTCGTGCACCTGCTCGGCGATCGCCTCGCGCAGCGAGCGCTTCAATTTCACGGGGACCGACGGCGATTCGGGTGCCGGCACCGTCGGTAATGCTACATGCGCGCACGCCTTGAATTTGCGGAAAAACGTAGTAGGCTGAATGGATGCAGCCACTGCGCGGCGAGATCATCGATGGTACCCCGCGGTTCAAGAAGAACCGCCCGCTGAACCCGGGCCGGGCCGCCAGGCTGTCGATCGTTCCCGGTCTTGGTCACTGGTACGCGGGCGCACCGCTGAAGGGACTGGCGTTCTTCGCCGCCATCGTCGGTCCGATCGTGATCGGTACGGAACTCGACCTGACCGTAGTGGGTGCGGCGCTGGGGATTCCGCTCGACCTCGGGGGCTTTGGGCTCTGGGCCTTCTGCGCCTATGATGCCTATCGCACCGCAAAAAATCGGATGCGACCGGCCGCCTGATATTCGACGGCGCGCAACGGGCTCAGCAACCTGACGCAAGGTCGCCCGCAACCTTCCTCTCTTAATGTCGCTGGTGTGGCGCGGGAGAGAAGGGTCCTCTTAATCGACGACGATCCGGATCTCGCCGACCTCTATCTATTGCAGCTTCGCCGCGACGGCATCCCCCTCGAGCACACGCGCACCGGCCAGGACGCGGATACCTTCGTTCGCACCCGTGTCCCGGCACTCATCCTGGTCGATCTCCGGTTGCCGGACATCGATGGCCGGGAATTGATCCAGCGCTGGGCCGATGATTCCGTCGCCGGGGCGATTCCGATCTGGATCCTGAGCAACACCACGCCGGAAGACAACCTCTGGTGGCACACCGCACCGAACGTTCAGCGCTACTTTCTGAAGTCGAAGGTCGTCCTCGCGCGGCTGAGCCTCGAGATCCGCGCGACCCTGGGGCTGCCATACGGCGATCGGATCAACCACCGCATCGCCGGCTGATTCCGCCGCCTGCCGATAATGAGCTCGATGGAAGGGCTGGCCCCGGCCGCACCGCCACAGGCGGCAGACCGGTTGCGCTGGCTCGACCTCCTGCCGGTGATCGCCTTCACCGTGCTCGGCATCATCCTCGTGTTTGCGGTGCTGGTCGGCCTGGCGCGCGGCAATCGCGGCTTCTACCGCGCCAACCTGGGGACGATCTCGTTGAGCGCTGCGCTCGCCGTTTACCTCGCCTTCGGCTCAGGGATCGTCGTGGCGCTCCGGCGACTGCGCGCTCCATTGGCCTTTCTCGGGCTTCGCTGGCCGACGCCGCTCGACCTCGGCCTGACGCTGCTCCTGCTGATTCCCTGGTACCTGGGCATCATCATCGTGTCCGCGGCCTCGGCGCTGCTCTTCAACGGTGGCCGCGTCGTTCCAAGCAACAGCCGGCTGGTCTTCGTGCAGCACCCCGGCGGCATCGGCATCCTGCTCCTGGCGCTGCTCGTCACCGCGGTCGCCGCTCCTCTCTGCGAGGAGGTGTTCTTCCGCGGCATGCTCTTTCGCCTGCTCCGGACCCGCGTCCCGCTGTGGGCGGCCGTCCTCCTGAGCGCGATCGCCTTCGGCCTTGCCCACGCCAGCCCCGCGGTCAGCGCCGCCCTCCTGCCCACCTTTATGTACATGGGGACGGTGCTGGCGGTCATTTACGCCAGGACCGGCTGGCTGACCAACACCATCCTGCTGCATGGACTGAGCAATGCGATCGCGACCGTGCTCGTCTTCTACCAGGCGTCTAGTTGAACTCGCTCGGGATCAGCGAGACCTTCTGGCGCGGGACGCGATCGACGACCACCTCGCAAGGGGCGTTGCGAACGACGTGCTCGGCGACCCTCCCAAGCGGGCTTTCATTCGGCCGGTTCTGATGGCTGATCCCCATCACGATCAGGTCGGCGTTCTCTTCCCGCGCGATTTCGACGATGCGGTGGCCGGCCTGTCGGGCGACGTTGACCTTGGTGCGCGGCGTGATGGCATGCTGCGTCGCGATGAAGGCAGCGGCATCGAGCGCGCGCTGGATGCGTGGGTCCCTCTCCGGCATCGCGAGCGGTGCCTGGAGCGGAATTTCGTGCACGTAGACGATCACCATCTCGGCCTTGTGCCCCTGGTTCAGCCGGGCGGCGAGCTCGACCGCGCGAACCGAGGCGCCGAGGTCGAGGATCGGAACCAGCACCTTGCGGATCGACTCCACCGAGCGCACGCTGCTCGTAGCGCCCCGGGGGGCCGGCGGCGGCACCCGCAGCATCCAGCCCAGCGTGCCGGCCAGCCCCACGGTGAACGCGACCGCCAGGGTGATCCCGAGCGGGCTGAGGACGAGGTTCAAGGGCGCAGCCGGTCGGCCGCTTGCAAGCGCCAGGCACCGAAGGCGAGCAGGCCGACGCCGGCGATGCCATAGGGCACCGAATGCACCTCGATCACGTCACGCGCCAGGACGAGCACGCCGAGCACAATGGCTGCGAACCCGACGATCCGGGTGAAGCGATACGCGCTCACCCCTTCTCGAAAAAGCGCTTGACCTTATCGGCGCCGACGGTGGTAGGGCAGATGGTCTCGATGCCGAGCTCGGCGTAGAGGTCGGCGCGCGCCGGGTCGTAGATCCGGCAGATCACCTTCTTGACGCCGAACTC
>VBEQ01000087.1 GCA_005881235.1 Chloroflexota bacterium
GGAGGCCGTCTTGCAGCAAGCCGAGGCCGCCTATCGAACGCTGGTGGCCGCCCGCCACCGGCAAACCGACGCGGCCGCCCCAATGAGGAAGCGACTCGAGGGCCAAAGGCCGGATGCGCGGCGGAGATCCCATCCTCAATCTCCGCTCTTCTCCCAGGGGTCGACCGCGTCTGCAGCCAGCATAATCCCTGGCCGACCGGCTGAAAAGGAGTGAATGCTTGACTTTTTCATCCGTAAAGCGCCGCTCGCGTGGGCCGGCAGGCCCGGCACACTCGGCATACGACGCCCGCCCTATTACGCCCGAAAGGGCGGCGCGGCGGAGCCGCGCTCAGGCCCAGAGATGGCGGGCGCCGGCGAGCTCTGGAAATTCGGTTTCCGGGATCTGGAGCCGGCTCTGCACCGCCGCTTCCATCAAGGAGAAGATCACCTTGACCCCGGCGAGGTTGATGCCATGGACGGTGGTGAGCTCGCGGATCAGCCGGATGCGCTCGATGTCGCGGCGCGAATAGCGGCGACGCTGGGTGGGGGTCCGTTCGGGCGCGATCAGGTTTTCGCTCTCGTAGACGAAGAGCGTGCGAGGCTCGATGTCGAACATGTCGGAGACTTCGCTGGACTTATGGGGCAAGGCCAAGTGGGTCCCTCCAGAACGCAATACTGTAAACCATTATACCCAACATATCAACATTAGTGATAAACAGCCAACGGCGACGACGTTTGCACAAATTGTGGCGGCACGCCGGAACAGTGTGACGAAGCGGTAAAGGTCACCCAATGACTGTGCGGGGGCATATCACCTTAGCCGTGGGACCCCGCGCTTGAACGCGCCCGAACTTGTCGATAGTGTCACGCCCGAACGGCGCGGAAGCCGTTCCCTCGAGCATGTCGGGCATCTTACGTCAAGTCACGGCGTTTGGAGGCAAGGTGGTGCTGGGCGTGATGCTTCTCGCGCTCCTGACACCTCCGTTTGGCCTACGGGCGTACCTGGACGCGCGCGCGCAGGAGCAAGTCCAGGCCGCCCAGGTGACGCACAGCTTCGGCCGCCCGGTGGCCGCCATGGTCAAGACCCCTGTCACCGCCCGGCCGTTTGTGCAGACGCCTCGCTCACCGCTCGATGGGGTCAAGGGCAAGGGTGCCTGGCTGATGATCTTCGACGGCGATTGGAATGATCCCGATGCCGACCGCGCCGCGTCGATTGTGGACGCCGCGGTCCGCGCCGACCTCAGCCATCTCTACATCCGGATTGCCGACTCGCGACACCACTTCTACGGCGCGTCCGCCCTGATGGACCTGCTGCCGATTGCCCACGCCCACGGCCTGAGCATCCTCGGCTGGATCGAGCCGATGCTCGACGATCCGACGTCCGACACGGCCGATGCACTGGCGGCGGCGCAGTTCGAAGAGCAGGGCCAGCGCCTGGACGGACTGGCGCTGACCATCGAGGGGGATAGCACGTCGGATCCAAATGTTGGCCAATACCTGTCGGGTATTCGCGGTGGGATTCCCGGTATGAATGGGCTCGGCGAGCGTTACCTGTTGATTGCCAGCACGCTGCCCACCCCCTACGATCATCCCGGCTATGCCTATGCCACGATGTCCCGTTACTGCCAGGTCTTCGCCCCGATGGTGTACTGGCGCGCGACCGGGCTGCCGCAGTACAGCGGCGCCGATGGGACCCGGGCATACGTCGCCCAGGTCTTCCAGCAGTTCCGCGACCCGGGCGTCAACCCATACAAGCGTCCGTTGACGATCACCGCGCAGGCCTACGATGCCGCCCCCGAGTACGGCACGCCGGGGGCGCCGCCGGGCGATGAGATCGTGATCTCCATGAATGAGACCCGCGCCCAGGGCGGCATCAGCTGGTCGTACTACCGGCTGGCGAACGCGGACAACGGGGTCACGGACGAAGAGCAGCAAGCGATCACCGCCTTCCCCTTCTGGCAGCGATACAGCCCGGGAGGCATCGCGGCGAAAGCGTTGATCGCGCTACCCGACCAGCCAGTCGCGTACTAAGGAGAGGGGTTGAGGAACCACATGAAAACTTTCTTTCGCCGTCTCACGCTCCCGGCGGCCCTCCGCCGCAAGTGGGTGGTCATGCCCGCACTCGGGGTCCTGGTCCTGGCCATCATCGGCGGCCTATGGTTCCTCGGGCACTCCGGCGCCAACACCGTCTGGAACCAGCCGAGCGTGCCGATCAGCGACGTCCTCGATCGTGTCGATCGCGGCCAGATCGCCACGGCCAGTATCAGCGGCCAGCGCATCCTGCTGACGGACACCGCGGGCAAGCAGTCGTGGACCATCGAGAAGGAATCGTCGATGGGCGCGACCGAGCAATACCTGCGCAGTCACAACGTGAAGGTCGCGGTTCAGTCCACCGACGAGACCTCGGTCGCGACCGTGCTCCCCAACCTGGTGGGCCTGCTCGTTCTCCTGGCGCTCCTCTTCATGTTGCTCCGGCGTTCGAACCTCCTCGGAAATCCGATGGGGGCGATGACCAAGCATCTGGCGGAGTCCCGCGCTGGTGACGGCGAGCCGGTTACGTTTGCCCAGGTGGTCGGCGTCGACGAGGCGAAGCACGAGCTCGAGGAAGTCGTCGAGTTCCTCAAGGCGCCTGACAGTTTCGGTCAGCTGGGGGCACGCATGCCGCGGGGCATCCTGCTCGTCGGCCCGCCCGGCACCGGCAAGACGCTCCTCTCACGCGCGGTAGCGGGCGAGGCCAAGGTTCCCTACTACTCGCTGAGCGGCTCGGACTTCGTCGAGATGTTCGTCGGCGTTGGCGCGGCGCGCGTGCGTGACCTCTTCAAGCACGCGAAGAAGAATGCGCCGTGCATCGTCTTCCTCGATGAGATCGACGCGCTCGGCCGCCGGCGCGGCGGCGCGCAGATCCGTACCAACGAAGAACGCGAACAGACCCTCAACCAGCTGCTGGTCGAGATGGACGGCTTCAATACCGACTGTGCCGTCGTCGTGATTGCGGCCACTAACCGCCCAGACGTGCTCGACCCGGCGCTGCTCCGCTCCGGCCGCTTCGATCGGCGGGTCGCGATCGACGCGCCCGACCTCAACGGCCGGCGCGCCATCTTGAGCCTCTACGCCGCGCACAAGCCACTCGCCGAGGACATCGACCTCGACGTCGTGGCGCGGCAGACGCCCGGCTTCACGGGCGCCGACCTCGCCAATCTCCTGAACGAGGCCGCCATCCTGGCGGCGCGCAACAAGAAAGCAGCGATCGGCAGTCTCGAGCTCGAGGAGGCCAGCCTTCGCGTGATGGCGGGTCCGGAAAAGCGTAGTCGGATGATCACGCCGGAAGAGAAGGCGATCATCGCCTATCACGAGGTCGGCCACGCCCTGGTGATGAAGTCGACCGCCAAGAGCGATCCCGTGCACAAAGTGTCGGTGGTCTCACGCGGGCAGGCCCTGGGCGTCACGATCCAGTTGCCACTCAAGGACCGTTACCTGACGTCGAAGTCCGAGCTCAACGCCCGCATGGCCGCCGCCATGGGCGGGCGCGCCGCCGAGCACATCATTTTCGGCGACGTCACCACCGGCGCGAAGCAGGACATCGAACAGGCCACGAGCATCGCCCGCCAGATGGTGTGCGAGTTCGGGATGAGCGAGCGACTCGGCCTGGTCACGCTGCACCGGAAAGGCGATGGCGACAGCCAGTTCTTCTCCGAGCTGACCGCGGCCGATGTCGATGCCGAGGTGAAGGCACTGACCGATGCGGCCTATCAGCTGGCGTACGACATCTGCCAAACCCGTCGCGCCACCCTGGTCCGGATCGCCGAGCACCTGCAGATCGTGGAAACGATCGACGGCCCGGAGTTGGACCGCTTGCTTCTGGGGGAGGCTGTCCCACCGACCATCGTGGTGTCGCCCGAAGTCAAGTCGGCGGTTGCGGCGCGGATCGCCGCGGCGCAAGCCGATGACTGGGAGGAGGCATCGAGTGGCTCGCGTCAGGAGCGCGAGGGGCTACCGCCGATCGCCGCGAGCTAGATAATCTCCTCGTAGAGGTCGTAGACCTGCTTGAGGTCGTCGGGCGGCTTGACGCTACCATTCTTCAGCGACTCGAGAAGCATCAGGATGTACTTGACGCCCGCCAGGTTGACGCCCTTCTCCCGCGTCAGTTGCTGAATCACCTGCAGCTTGCGCACGTTGCGTTGCGAGTAACGCCGCCGGTTGGTGGCGGTGCGATAGGGTTCGATCAGGCCGAGGTCCTCGTACATCATCAAGGTTCGCGGATGCGTCTCCAGGATCTCGGACGCCACGCTGATGGTGTAGAGAGGCTTGTCCAGGTCGAAGGCTCCGCCGATCCGGGGATCGCGATTGTGAACCAAGCGATTTATTCCTTGACCCAGTCCTGAACGCCACGACTCAGACTGGCAGGCGTCGTCTCCGACTTGATCAGGTAGTCGAGCGCCCCGAGTTTCAGGCCGCGGTCGACCAGTTCTTTCTCACCGTAGTTCGAGAGGATGATGACCGGGATGTTCCGTGTGACCCCGTCGGAGCGGAGGTTCTCGAGCACCGCGAATCCGTCCATCTTGGGGAGCCGGATGTCGAGGAAGACGATGTCGGGCACCTGGCTCTTGGCGTGATCGAGGCCCTCCTCGCCGGACTTCGCGACGGTCACCCGATAGCCGTCCAGCTCCAACTTGAGCTTGTACATCTCGGCCACCGCCGGATCGTCCTCGATGAACAGGACGTTTACGTCCTCGTCGATTACCTCACTCATATCCCCTCCTTAACCAAACCGCCCGCTTTTCCACGCCTGAGCGGGCTCATGGACGAAACCGCCGCTTTTCCACGCCGGAGCGGGCTGATGACGCCAGATGCAAAATGGACATCACGTCTGTCACCTTTCCCCCCTTTCCACCGGTCGTTAGTATATCGCACCTTCCTCCAAAAACCTGAATTTGCGGAGTAGGGCCGATCGGCGGGCAAGTGCGGGACACGTGATACGATGGCTGGTGCGATTTCGCATGGGTTATTTGCGAGGACTCACGCATGGCGCGGTGGCCGGGGCGATCCTCGCCTTTCTTTACGCGCCTGATTCGGGCGCGAATACACGGCGCCGGGTCTCACGGCTCCTCGGCCAGGCGGAGGCCATCCTGTCCTCCGACAGCGGCGGGGCGACGACCTCGACGGCGACACCCCGGCGGCGGACAGCAGGCGGCACCGAAAGCAAGGTCAGGCGGCCTTAGGGAGGACGGCGATGGATCAAACGGTAGAAAAGACGGTCGATCGGTTGAGCGAGTTACTGGAGCGGGCCAACAAGGCCGCGCAGGATTTCGAGGTGAAGGACCGCCTCTCGGATGCGGTCGCCGCCCTACGGCGCACCCGGATCACCCAGGACGACGACAGCGGCGCGGAACGGTTCGTCACGGGGCTGCTGATTGGGGTCGCGGTCGGCTTCGGACTCGCGTTGCTGCTCGCGCCCAAGTCCGGCGAAGAGCTGCGCGACGACCTGATGCAACGCGGGATCGAGTTGCGGGATCGCGCCGGTGAGCTGGCATCCCGCCGGCCGTTCGGTGACGGGGAGCAGGGTCGCACCGAAAAGGCACCCAGCGAGCAGCCGGGCAACCCCTAACCGCGCCGGTCCAGGAACGCCGCCAGCGCCGCTAGTCGTGCGGCTTGCACTGGGGGTCGAACGGCGGCGAGCAGACCGTCGGTGACGGCGTCGGCGTCGGCGCCGGAGTTGGCGGCGGCGGCGGCGCGTTCACGATGCAGTACACGCCGTCGACCGTGATCTGACTATAAGTCAGCGAGTAGGGATTGTACTTCGCCGGAAGCTTGCACTGCGGCCATGGCTGCGCCAGCGTTTTGGGCAGGTTTTCGGTGCCCGGCAGGAAGAAGTCCTGTCCGACCTGGTGCAGGCCGGTCGGCACCGGATACCACTGATCGGGCGTTCCGGCGAGCGCCTGGGTCATGAACTTGTGCCAGATGGGTGCGGCCCCGACGATGCCGGTGGAGTTGTGGCTCAGCGGCTTGTTATCGGGGTTGCCGACCCAGACCGCCGTCGCCAGGCTGGGCGTGAAGCCCACCGTCCAGTTGTCTTTGAAGTCGTTGGTCGTGCCGGTCTTGGCGGCGACGTGGCGGCCGGCGAGGGTCAGGTCACCGTGGCAGCCGAACGACATGCAGCGGTTGCGGTCGTCCGACATGATCGAGGCGATGATGAAGGCGACACCGGGATCGACGGCCCGGTACTCGTTCTTGGCCGGGTCATAGGTGAAGACGTCCTTCCCGAGCCCGTCCTTGATGTTGAGGATGGGGGCCTCACGGTGACGGACGCCGAGCGTGGCGAGGGTGGACGCGGCGGTCGCCATGTCGGCGAGGCGCACGGGATACGCACCGAGGGTCAAGCTCATGCCGTAGTCTTCGGGTTTCTTCGAGCCGCAGGGTTCGCCAAGGCAGGTCAGGCCCAGGCGTGACGCCATGTCGACCACGGCCGGGATGCCGGTGCGCAGTTCGACCTTGAGCGCCGGAATGTTGAGCGAGTTGCCCATCACCATCTTCAGGGGGAGGGTGCCGTGGAAGCGGCGGTCGTAGTTGAGCGGAACGTACTTGGCGAAGCCGCTCACGAACCCCGGACCATCGCCACCGATGGGGAAGACCATGGGGGCGTCCAGAACCGGGCTCACCATGTTCACCTTGCGACTCTCGATCGCGGCGGTGTAGGTGAAGATCTTGAAGCTGGATCCCGGAGGCCGCGGCACGTCGTAGGCAAGGTTGAACTGTCCGCCTGGCCGCGTGTAGTCATCCCCGCCGACCATTGCCAGGACCTCGCCCGTCTTGGGGTCCATGCTGACGAGGGCAGCATCGTGGAAGTTGTAGTAATTCCCCTTCTGCGCGATCTGCTCGCGCACCACCTGCTCGGCCATGTGCTGGAGGTTCAGATCGAGGCTGGTGTAGACGCGATACCCCTTGCGGTTGTTGTCGGAGTTGTTGATGTTGTAGGGGGGCTTGGCGAGCGTCTTCAGGACGTAGTCGACGAAGTAGGGTGCCTCGAATTTCGTAATGGGGGGCGAGACCTGGAGCTTGACGGCGTAGGCCGCTTCAGCCTG
>VBEQ01000088.1 GCA_005881235.1 Chloroflexota bacterium
CACCGTGGCCGTCGTCGTCTGGGATTTTCACCTCTTCTATCAAGACTTTCTGATCCTGACGTACCTGTGGGCACCGGCCTGGGCGGCCGTCGTCTTGCTGAGTTTCTTTGTCTTCGGCCAGGGCAAAGTCCGGCCCGCGGTGCTGGCCTGGGTGATCGGAACCGCGGCCAGCCTCGTCTTCGTCAATTACCCGAACCTGTTCTCGACCGCGTTTCCCGGCGCCCACTATCCTAACCAGCCGTTGATCGACGCGCTGCATGGCGCGGATATCTCGGGCGTCGCCAGCGTGCTGGTCGCGGCCGGGTCATATCTAGGGCTTCGTCGAGTGATGGCATGACGCTCCCGGTCGCGCTCTCGATCGCCGGCTCAGACTCCGGGGCCGGTGCCGGCATCCAGGCCGATCTGAAAACGTTCGCCGCGCTTGGCGTCTACGGCGTGACGGTCATCACCGCGATCACCGCCCAGAATACCGTCGGCGTCCGGGCCGTCCAGGAGGTCGATGCCGGCGTCATCGCCGCGCAGCTCGACGCCGTTGCCGATGATTTTTCGATTGCCGCACTCAAGACCGGAATGCTGTCGAGCGCGGCCATCATCGAAGTCGTGGCCGCCGGCATCGAGCGGCATCGGCTCCGCCCCCTGGTCGTCGACCCGGTGATGATCGCCAAGAGCGGCGACCGCCTGCTCCGTGAAGACGCGGTCGAGGCCCTCCGCCGGCGATTGCTGCCCCTGGCGCACCTCGTCACGCCAAACATTCCGGAAGCCGAAGCGCTGTCCGGCCGAACGATCCGGACTCGGGACGACCGCGTGGCCGCGGCCCGCGCCATCCTGGAATTGGGAGCGCAGGCGGTCGTGATCAAAGGCGGCCACGCGCAGGACGATCCGATCGTCGACCTGCTGGTCGATGGCCAGGGTGTCCACGAGTATCCTGCTCCGAGAATCGTGACCACCAGTACACACGGAACCGGCTGCACCTTCTCCGCGGCGATTACGGCCGCACTGGCCGCCGGCCTGGATCTGGCGCGTGCCGTGGCCGAGGCTCGCGACTATGTCTCGCGCGCCCTGGCGTCGGCGCCCGCGCTGGGACACGGGCACGGTCCGCTGAATCATTTCCCCGCCATGCCGGTGGCGCATGCTCGTCGCTGAACGAGATCTCGAGTACCTGGAGGGCGTCCATCCGCCACTGGGGCCGGTCCTCGAGGAGATGCTCACGACCGGACGAAGCGAGGGCGTGCCGATCGTCAACCCCGCCGCGGGCCGCCTGCTCCGTGTGCTGGTGACAGCGCTCGCCCCCAAGCGCGTCCTCGAGATCGGCACGGCGATCGGCTTTTCGACCCTGTGGATGGCGAGCGCGCTTCCTTTAGGTGGCCGTATCGACACGATCGATCCCGACCGAAGCCGCACCGACCGGGCGCGGCGTTACTGGCTGCGGGCCGGCGTCACCGACCGGGTGCGGGTGATCAACGAGCCGGCGCTGCGCGTGCTGCCCCGGCTCGCCCCGGGTATCGAGTTCGCCTTCATCGATGCCCTCAAGCCCGAGTACGCCGCGTATCTTGACGCGCTGTTGCCGAAGATGGCGCCCGGCGGAATGATCACGGTCGACAACGTGCTCTGGAGCGGCCGGATCGCTGCCGGTGAGCACGACGAGAATACCGATGCCCTGCGCGCCTTCAACGAAAAATTCCTGCACCACGAGCAACTCGAGGCATCCGTCCTGCCGGTCGGCGACGGCTTCGGCATCGGCGTCGTCCGCCCGCACGGCTAACAGAGTCGCCGGGCGCTAAAGTTTCACGGTTGCCCACTGACGCTGAGGGACTCACTGAAGAGCGCGTGCTCGAGGCGTATCGCACCGTGCTGCGGGCTCGCGCGCTCGACGACCGGCGCTTCGTCTTGAACCGCGCCGGCAAGCTGGCTTTCATCATCTCGCCGCGCGGGCATGAGGTCGCGCAGGTCGCCGCCATCGCCGCCCTGCAACCGGGACGCGATCGGTTCTGTCTGTACTATCGGAATTTCGCCGCCGCGCTGGCCTGCGGCTTCACCGCCGAAGAGCTCATGCTCGCCGCGTTCGCCCGCGCCGCCGACCCCTCGAGTGGTGGACGCCAGACTCCTGGGAACTTCGGCAGCCGCCGCCGCGGCGTCGTGATCGGATCGAGTACCGTCGGTCCCCAGATCCCCAAGGCGGCTGGGATCGGCCTGGCCTTGAAGTGGAGAGGGGAGGGGGCCCTCTGCTACGTGAGTTTTGGCGAGGGGGCGACCAGCCAGGGCGACTTCCACGAAGGTCTCAACTTCGCGGCCATCCATCACTGCCCGGTGATTTTTTTCTGCGAGAACAACCACTGGGCGATCTCCGTGCCGCAAGCGCTGCAAGTGGCGGGACCCGGGGTGGCGGAACGCGCGGCCGCCTACGGCATTCCCGGCGTGAGAATCAGCGGCGATGATTTTTATGCCGTGCATGCCGCCGTCTTCGAAGCGGCCGAGCGCGCGCGCTCCGGCGGCGGCCCGACCCTGATCGAAGCCGAGGTCCTGCGCCTGCAATCCCATTCCACCGACGACGACCAGCGAGCCTACCGTGACCCGGCTGAGCTCGCTGCGGAGGCGTTGAAAGATCCCATTCCACGGATGCGCGACGCGTTGATCACCCGTGGTTGGCTGTCGCCACAGGCCGATCAGGCGATGCGTGACGAGGTCAATCGCGAAGTGGAGAAGGCGACCGAGGCGGCGGAGGCCGCACCCGAGCCGGAGCCGGGCTCGCTGGGCCGGCACGTGTACGCCGATGCCTGAGCGCACGCTGGTCCAGGCCGTGCGCGACGCGCTCTACGAAGAAATGGAGCGTGACGATCGGGTCTGCGTGCTCGGCCAGGACGTCGGCCGCAAGGGTGGCGTCTTCAAAGCGACCGAGGGCCTCCAGCAGCGCTTCGGCGCCGAGCGCGTGATGGACATGCCACTGGCGGAGTCGAGTATCGCGGCCGTCGCTCAGGGCCTGGCACTCGAGGGCTTCACGCCGGTGGCCGAGATGCAGTTTGCCGACTACAGTTATCCCGCGTTCAACCAGATCGTCAACGAAATCGCGAAAGTCCGCTACCGGTCAAACGGCGATTTTTCCTGTCCCCTCGTGATTCGCGCTCCAACCGGTGGCGGGGTTCGCGGTGCCCTCTACCATTCGCAGTCCCCCGAGGCCTTTTACTGCCACGTGCCGGGACTCAAAGTTGTCCTGCCCTCGACGCCGGCCGATGCCAAAGGTTTGCTCAAGACGGCAATTCGAGATCCGGACCCGGTTATCTTCCTCGAGCCGAAGAAGCTCTATCGCGCCGAGCGGCAGGAGGTAGCTCAGGGCGAGGCCGCCCTGCTTTCCCTCGGCTCAGCGGCGGTCGTTCGCCAGGGCAGAGATCTGACGGCTGTCACCTACGGGTACATGCGGGCGGTGACGATGCAGGCGGCCGCCAAACTGCGTCCTGACGGCATCGAGGTGGAGGTGATCGACCTGCGCACGCTCCGCCCATGGGATGTCGAGACCTGCGTGCGCTCCATCCAGAAAACCGGCCGCCTGGCGGTGGTGTACGAGGCCAACCGGAGCGGTGGATTCGGCGCGGAAGTCGTGGCTGAGCTCGCTGAGCGTTGCTTTGCGAGCCTGGATGCCCCGGTCAGCCGGATCGCCAGCCCGGACGTCCCCGCCATGCCATTCAGCCCGGCGCTGGAGCACGCCTTCATGCTCAACCCGGACAAGGTGGCGGACGGCTTACGGCGGGTCGCCCGCTACTGACGGCGCTGCGCCATGAAAAATCTGTGAGAAAAACCGATGCAAAACCGGGCGGTTCTCTCCTATACTTTCCGGTGGGGTTCTTGTTCCAAGCCCCCCGGAACCAGGACCCCACTTCCTCCTTCGGGCGATCCAACCTGCCCGAATTGCCAAACGTTTGCCCCTCGGGCGGCTGGGGGGAGGGTTGGGCGGGGGGTCCAGCCGACCGTCCCTAGAATGGGAACGCTTTGGCTACCACCCGGCGGACGGCTGCCTCGAAACGGAACGGCGTCTTCATTTCCGTCGACATGGAGGGGATGGCGGGCATCGTGCACCTGCAGCAGGTGATGCGGGGCATGCCCGAGTACGAACGTTCGTGCCGTTTGATGACCGCGGAGACCAACGCCGCCGTCGCCGGAGCGCGGCGCGCCGGCGCCACCCGCATCGTCGTCAACGACTCGCACGGCGACATGCGCAACTTTCTGCTGGATGAGCTCGATGAAGGGGTCGAGATCATCACGGGCGCGGACAAGCCGTACTCCATGGGGGCCGGGCTCGACCCGACCTTCCAGGTCGCCTTCTTCGTCGGCTACCACGCATCCGTGGGGCGCGAGCGCGCCATCATGGATCACACCTACGGCGGTCGGACGGTCTACGGGTTGCGCATCAACGGCCGCGAGCAGAGCGAGGCGACCCTGAACGCCGCGCTCGCCGGCAGCTTCGGCGTCCGCACCGCCCTGATTACCGGCGACCAGGCCACCATCGACGAAGCCGTCGCGGAGCTGCCCGGCATCGAAGGCGTCGTCGTCAAGGAGGCGCTCGGCCGGCAGGCGGCTCGCTCGCTCCACCCGGTCGAGGCCTGCCGCCGGATCGAGGCGGGGGCCTATCGCGCCTATGCGCAACAGGCCGGGCGCCCCTTGTATCAGCCGAAGGGGCCCTTTGTGCTCGAGATCGACTGGATGAACGCGAGCATGGCCGATCTCTGCGTCGAGCTCCCGGAAGTCGAACGCGCGGGTGGGCGGACCGTCCGCTACCGGACGGCCGACTTCCAGACCTGCTACCGGATGCTGTTGGCGCTGCTGGTCATGGCGACGCCCGCCGCTTACCAGTACCCGCGCCCGTGACGCCGGCAGAGGCGATCGAGCAACTGCTCCAGGGGACCGCGCTGCGCCGCGACCAGGCGCGCGACGTGATGGACCAGGTCATGGCCGGTGAAGTCACCACGGGGCAGCTGGCCGGCCTCTTGATCGCGCTGCGAGCCAAGGGTGAAACCGTCGAGGAGATGACCGGTTTCGTCGAGTCGATGCGGGCGCATGCGACGCCGCTGGAGCTCCCGCCCGGTGCGATCGATACCTGCGGCACCGGGGGCGACCGCGCCGGGACGTTCAATATCTCCACCGCCGCTGCTCTGGTCGCGGCCGGCGCGGGGATCCCGGTAGCGAAGCACGGCAACCGCGCGGCGTCGAGCCGATGCGGGAGCGCTGACGTGCTCGAGGCGCTCGGGGTGGACATCACGCTCGACGCGAACGGCGTCCGTCGGTGTGTCGACGTCGCCGGCATGGGCTTCTGCTTCGCGCCCACCTTCCATCCGGCGATGCGCCACGCTGGTCCCGCCCGCCGCGAGCTCGGTGTCCGGACGGTCTTCAACGTGCTCGGCCCGCTGGCGAATCCCGGCCGGGTGCGCCGGCAGGCACTGGGCGTCGGGGCGGCCCCCCTGGCACCTCTGATGGTCCGCGTGCTGAAGGACCTCGGTCATGAGCGGGCCCTGGTGTTCTACGGGAAGGACGGTCTCGACGAGCTCACGACCACCGGCGGCTCGCGCGTGTTCGAACTGCGAGACGGTGGGGTGAGGGAGTACGAGCTCGACCCGCTGGACCTCGGCCTCAGCCGGTCGAAACCCGAGGATCTGTTGGGCGGCACGCCGCCCGAAAACGCCGACCTTCTGCGTCGCGTTCTGGACGGCGAAAGCGGACCGCGCCGGGACGTCGTGCTGCTCAACGCGGCCGCGGCGGTGCTGGCCGCGGGCCGCGCGGATGACTGGCCACAGGCCGTGACCGTGGCCCGAGAATCGCTCGACAGCAAGCGGGCCCGGCAGGTCCTCGACCGCCTGGTCGAGACGTCGAAGAGTTAGCCGGAGGCGAGCCCAGCGATGCCGCCGGCCAGCAGCAGCAGGCACACCAGGCCGACGAATCCCCAGGCCGCCCAGTAGGTAAGTCCCGAAAGCCGGCGAACCCGGCGCAGGCGGCGCATCTTGCCCAGCGCCGCGCTCAGGGCCTTTTCTTCTGTCAGCACTATCTAGGCCAACGGGCGGATACCGGGAAAACCTTCTCGAAATCGTGGCCGATTATGCTGTAGCCGATGCCGTTTCGGATCGCCGTCATCCCCGGTGACGGCATCGGTCCCGAGGTCATTGCCCAGGGGCTGAGGGTCCTGGAGGCCGTCACCGCCGCTACCGGCACCCGGCTCGATCGCGTCATGTATGACCTGGGGGCTGAGCGCTACCTGCGAACCGGGGAGATCCTTCCCGACGCGGTCTTCAAGGAGCTCCAGACCGTCGACGCGATCTACCTCGGCGCGGTCGGCGATCCGCGGGTCCACAATCCGCAGTACGCAGCCGGGCTGTTGCTCCGGCTTCGCTTCGAATTGGATCTCTGGGTCAACCTGCGGCCCTCTCGCTTGCTCGCGCCCGGGCTGACCCCGTTGCGCGACGCCACCTCCATCGACCTGGTTGTGGTTCGTGAAAACACCGAGGGCGCCTACGTCGGCATGGGCGGCCAGTTCAAGCGCGGGACGCCGGACGAGATCGCGATCCAGGAGGACGTCAACACGCGCAAGGGGGTCGAGCGCATCATTCATTACGCCTTCGAGCTGGCGCGGCAGCGCCGCGCCGCCGGCCATCGAGGTCGCGTGACGATGGTCGACAAGAGCAATGCGCTTTATCACGCGCACGATCTCTGGCAGCGCGTCTTTGCTCTGGAGCGGCAGGCCGCGTCCGAGGTCGAGGCGGAGCACCTCTTCGTCGACGCGGCCGCGATGCAACTCGTCAAGGATCCCTCTCGCTTCGACGTGATCGTCACGTCCAACATGTTCGGCGACATTCTGAGCGATCTGGCCTCAGAACTGGTCGGCGGTCTCGGCCAGGCGCCCTCGGCGAACATCAACCCGGACAACCGGCGCGGGCTCTTCGAACCGGTGCACGGCTCGGCACCCAAACATGCCGGCAAAGGCATCGCCAATCCGGTCGGGGCCATCCTGGCGGGGGCCATGATGCTGAGGCACTTGGGCGATACGGCCGGGGCGCTGACGATCGAACGCGCCGTCATGTCGGCGGCGGCTGGCCGGCGCACCACCAGGGATCTGGGTGGTGCCCTGAGCACGACCGATGCCGCCGATGCCGTGCTCGAGCGACTTGAGAGAATTGGGTCATCGCGCCCCTCCTGAACACGATCCAGCCGCCTCGTCGTAAGCCGGGCGCCGCATCACCCGAGCGGCCGGCCGTCACGCCGGTCGACCGGTCGCCGGACGGCGGCCACCTGGTTCGCGGCCGCGCGCTCATCTTCTGGGACCCGAAGATTCCGGGCAAGAAGCTCGACGCCATCGACACCGACCAGATCACTCCGGCGGATGACTGCGTTTCGGAGAGCCTCGACCATCTCGATGCGCGCTGGAAGGCCGGCACCTTCCGTTACCTGATGCCCGATTTCCGGCAGCGCGTGCACCGCGGCGAAACGTTTGTGATCGCGGGCGAGCGCTTCGGCATCGGGTCGTCGCGCGAGATGAGCCCGGCGGGGCTGAAGGCCATCGCCGAGGAGGTCGGGCTGGAGATCGTGATCGTTTGCGGCGACGGCGTGGGTGATATCTTCCGCCGCAACGCGCTCAACCTCGGGCTGCACGTCGTCCAGAGCCGGGCCGCCTCCGAGGACGCCCAGGAGGGCGACGTGCTGACGTTCGATTCAAAGACCCGCCGGCTGACCAACGAGACACGGGGCAAGAGTTACGACCCGGTGCCGCTGACGCCCATCGAAGAGACGATCCGTCGCTCCGGCGGCATCATCGCGGTGGGGCGACGCGAGTTCGCCGAGTCACTCGAGCAGATGCCGCGCGTGGAGTGGCCGGATCGGAAGACCGCCAGCAGCATGTCCAGCACGGAGCAGATCGTGTGGGCGCACCGAGTCGACAAAGACGCCGAGGTGCGTCCCGGGGGCACGCTGCGGGTCTGGTGCGACCTACTGCCAGCCTCCGACGGCACCGCGCCGTTTACGATCCACACCTTCAATCAGATCACCGGTGGCGACACGATCTATCCTCGGCAGGCCGCCATCGCAAACGACCACTTCGTGTTTTCTGGACGAAACGCCGACGACAAGCAGACCGGGATCGGGCGGGATTTTGCGACGCTGCACGAGATTCACAAGCCCTACTACGCGACGCCGGGCGATGGGATCTTCCACTTTTATTTCCCCGAGCAGGGGTTGGTCGTCCCCGGCGCGTTCATCCCCGGGGCCGATTCGCACAGTCGCGCCTATGGCGCGTACGGCGCCGTCGGTACCGGCGTGGGCAGCACCCAGCTCGGCTTCGGCTGGTCGACCGGCTACATCTATTTCACGCCGGCGAAGCGCCGGCGCGTGGTCTTCAGCGGAAAACTGCGGCCCTGGGTCAGCGGCAAGGACGTCGTGCTCGCGTTGCTCCGTCGCTGGGGCAAGGCGCAGGCGCAGGGGATGAGCGTCGAGTTCGTCGACGCGCAGCGCCAGCTGCCCATCCCGTATCGCAATACGGTGGCCAACATGATGGCCGAAGCCGAGGCGCAGAATGGCATCTTCGCGCCGGACGAGATCACCTTTGACTGGTATCGGCGCAAAGGCATCACCGATTTGCCCTACCCACCCTTCGAGCCCGGCGCTGCGGTGGCCTGGGACATCGATGAGACGCTGGACCTGGCGGAGCTCGTCCCCTTTATCGCCAAGCCGTTCGCCCCAGGGAATGCCTTCCCGGCGGACGAGGTCGCCCAGGAAAAGCTCGCCTTCGACAAGGCCTTCATCGGCTCCTGCACCAATGGCGGCTACGACGACCTGCTCGAGGCGGCCCTCGTAATCCGCGCGGGGCGCGAGCGAGGCTTCGAGAAAGCGCCCAGGACGTTCGTCATCTTTCCGGGGTCGGGCGGAGTCAAGCGTGACATCGAACACCCGGAGCCGCGCCTCAACGGTGAGTCGATCGCCGACGTACTCCGCTCCGTCGGCGCGGAAATCCGAGCGTCGTGGTGCGGCCCGTGCTTCGGCCAGGGTCCTGACGCGCTCAAGAAAGGCGAAATCGCGATCACCTCCTTCAATCGCAACTGGCAAAACCGCATGGGGGTTGGCGGCCTCGGTTACCTGGCGAGCCCGGCCGTGGTCGCGTCGTCAGCGCTGCTCGGCTACATGGCAGGACCGGCCGCGCTCGGCATCGAATGGAACCCCGAGCGCTTCGACGTCTCGGTCTAGTTACACGATGCAGACAAGAGTGCAGGAC